>JBMYYO010000006.1:0-46758 GCA_049609505.1 Akkermansiaceae bacterium
GGTCTCAATGATGGCATTGCGGGCATGAAACTTGGACTCCCCAAGGAATACTTTGGCGAAGGGATCGATCCCGCCGTCCGTGCTCTGCTCGATCAAAAAATCAAGCAGTTAGAATCCACAGGCGCAGAACTGGTGGAGGTATCACTCCCCCACACCGAGTATGCCGTGGCTACCTACTACATCATCGCAACCGCTGAAGCATCATCGAACCTCTCACGTTTCGATGGCGTCCGTTACGGAAACCGTTCAGAAAAGCCGGGGGATATGTTAGAGCTTTACCGCCAGAGCCGGGCACAAGGTTTTGGAGATGAAGTCAAACGCCGCATCATCCTCGGCACTTATGTCCTTTCATCAGGATACTATGATGCCTATTATAATCGTGCGCAAAAAGTCCGCACATTGATCAGGCAAGACTTTGAAAACGTCTTTCAGAAGCAAGGGGTCGATGCTATTCTTTCACCCGTCACCCCCAAACCTGCGCCATTGTTAGGTGCGGATAAGGATAACCCACTGCAACAGTATCTCGCTGATATTTACACCATTTCAGCAAACCTCGCTGGCACATGTGGCCTGAGTGTTCCTGTTGGAAACGTGCCCGTTGAAGGCGGAGTGGAGCTACCCATTGGGCTACAAATCTTAGGCCCCCACCTCGGTGAGAAGGCAATCTTAAAGATTGGCAACAACCTCTAAAAGCAGCCTAACTAAACTTCTGCCTTTTCCGCAAGGTTAGCCACGGCTTTCTCCACCACCCCATTCACAGCGGCATCACTACCGTGATCGCCGTCTGACGTTGTGATGTAGCGTGCCACTTTTCCCTGCTCAATACCTAACCAACCATCCAAGTCTTGCGGATTGAAATTCGGGTATCGCTCAGCACGGTGATACTGCACAGCTACGGATATTTTCGTTAGATCCAAACCAACTGCATGGGCATTAGTTAGGACATTTAGCAAGCATTCCCGACTATCTGAAATGTAGCGAGGGTCACAGTCCGCCACAAAAACCAATCCATCACAGCCTGATAGCACAAGCTGCTCTGCAGCCTGATGGGACGGTATGCCAGAGATAGCAAACACACGGACACGGACAAACGATCCGTCCTCCAGTGGGTCTGATACGATATACTCCGTCCGCGAAACCTCCACGTTAGATACCACAGTGGTCCGCACAGCGGCTTGGCCATGTGTGTTTGCCAAGTGGCTCAGGATTCGGCATTTGCCTGACCCAGCCTGCCCAACAATGGCTATCTTCACAACCACCTCTCCCCTCCCCTTCACTTGATACGACATGAAGTTTAAACTGGTTGAGATGATACTTTGCAGCGCGCCTGTGGTTAGGAAATTTTACCAATTTCGCGCGCTACGATGATAAGCGTTTCTTTTACACCAGGAGCATAGCCACCTTCATGCAGGATCGCAACGGTCGTCTCCCCCTCAGAGACAAAATCGACCACTCCGCCGCCTGAGCTCAGTTTCATGGAATCACTATCGCCAAAGCCCATGCCCTGCATCGCTTGGCGGAAGTTTGATAAGGCGTTTGCCTCATTAGCACCCACTACGGCGACGTTTCTCACACCTGGAAGAGTCCTTGCACGTTGCAGGATTTCCTGCTGGTCCAAGAGATGATCTACACCGAAAATGGCGCGCAGCTCAAGCTGCTGGAAGGCAGGACTCACATTCGCTTCTACTTGAGCTGCTTGAGCAGGCTGCTGAACTTGTACGGGCTGCTGCATCACGGGGGCAGCAGCTTGAGCTTGGATAGGCTGCGCTTCCTGATGTTGAGCCGCAGGCTGCGCGTATGGATAGCTGGCAGCGGCTTGCTGAGCTTGTGGCGCAAGTGCTGGTTGGGTGGCTTGAACTGGCTCAGCTGCTGGCTCTGCGGCAGGGGTAAATGGTGTCTGCACGGCGGCAAAGTCCTGCTGAGGCTCAAGAGCAGCTTTAGCCGCCTCATAATCGGGGCGATCTTCGGCTACCACGGTAAAGGGCGAAGGCGCAGGCACCGCCGCTACAGGAGCGGCCTCCATCTGATCATTACTCCCATTCGATGGAAACCCATTTATTTGGAATGGCCCGCCAGCCGGCACCTCCTCAGCAGCCGATTGGGCCACAGGTTGAAACACTGCCTGTTGGCCCTCTGCCGAAGCTTCATCAGCCGGCGTTCCGCCTAGTGCTGGGGGTTGGCCTGAGGGACGGCGTGCTGGAATCCCCCCCCGTGGCTCTTCACTACGGTTCGCAGCTACAGAGGCAAAAGGAGAATCCTCTCCAACCGCGGAGAAGGGAGAGTTTGCTTGGGTTCCATTCGCTCCGTTCGCTCCATTGGAGGAAGCTGGCTGCGAGTCTGGGGCGATGCTAAAAATTCCTTGCTGTGACATATCTTTTCTGGGGTTGTGGGTGAGACGTTGATCTTAGATTATTCTTAAGTTGTAAAATCAAAAAGGTACTCAGAATACCATCCTAGATGGATGAAGCTGAGTATCAACAAGTCCTGATTGATATTATACTCATTCTGCCTTCCATAGACAATGTAAAATTAAGATATGTTCAAATTTTATTTTAAAAACTATTAGAAATCGAACCCTAACCAATCAAAGCTTTTGAAAATTTCACCTTTTCTCACCGCAAGATCCACAGAAATGATGACTCCATAATATTCGAGGATCTCCCTACAGCTTTGCAAAGCCGCTCGTTATTCCGTAGATCTCCCGTTTCAGCGTCGATCTTGGCTTCACGCCTCGCTAGCTCCGCTTCGGCAGGCTCTAATGGATCATGGTTCGGTTTTTTGGAACTCGATTTTGTTTTGGTTGCAATCGGCTTTGATGGTGTCTCCGTCTTGGAATTTTCCTTCTAGGACTTCGAGGCTAAGGGGGTCTAGGAGGTGTTTTTGGATAGCTCTTTTTAGCGGGCGTGCTCCATAGACGGGATCGTAGCCTTGGTTTGCGATGAATTGTTGGGCTTCTTCGCTGAGGACGAGGCCGATACCTTGTTTGGCAAGACGTTTTCTCACCCTCTCTAACTGGAGGCCTACGATTTCTCCTAACTCTTCTCGCTTGAGTCGATCAAAGATCACGGTTTCATCGATTCTATTTAGGAACTCCGGGCGGAAGTGTCCCTTTAGGGCATCGGTGATTTTTGCTTCTCGCTGCTCTGCGTTTTCTTCACCAAGAATAAACTGGCTGCCGATGTTAGAGGTCATGATTAGAACTGTGTTCCGGAAGTCAACTGTTCGGCCTTGGCCGTCTGTGATGCGGCCGTCATCTAACACTTGCAGGAGTACGTTAAAGACATCCGGGTGTGCTTTTTCAATTTCATCAAACAAAACCACTGAGTAGGGGTGGCGGCGGACGTGCTCACTGAGCTGGCCGCCTTCCTCGTAGCCGACGTAACCTGGAGGAGCTCCGATGAGCCGGGCTACGCTGTGCTTTTCCATATACTCGGACATATCGATACGAGTCATGGCGGATTCGTCATCGAAGAGGAACTCGGCGAGTGCTTTGGAAAGTTCCGTCTTACCTACGCCGGTGGGGCCGAGGAAGAGGAAGGAGCCGATTGGGCGGTTCTCGTCTTGGAGTCCAGCGCGGGCACGGCGCACGGCATTGGAAACGGCTACGATGGCATCTGACTGGCCTATCACTCGGTCGCCTAGACGCTGCTCCATACGGACGAGTTTTTCCCGTTCGCCTTCTTGGAGTCTGCTTACGGGGATGCCTGTCCATGTGGCTATCACGCGGGCGATGTCGTCCTCGGTGACTTCTTCTTTGAGGATGCGCTCTCCGCCTTGGAGTTGTTCGAGTTTCCGCTGCGCGGTGTCTAGCTCCTTTTCTGCTTCTGGGATAGCTCCGTAGGTCAGCTCTGATGCACGGTTGAGATCGCCGAGCCTCTGCGCCTGTTCGGCTTCAGTTTTGAGGGCGTCGATTTTCTCTTGTGCTTCTCGGACGACGTCGATCACGTCCTTTTCATTTCTCCAGCGCGCCATCAGGGAGGATGACTGTTCTTTGAGGTTTGCCATTTCCTCTTTTACTTTTGTTAGGCGCACTGCCGATGCCTCGTCAGATTCTTTTTCTAACGCTTGGCGTTCCATTTCTAACTGCATCACTTGGCGCTCTAACTGATCGATCTCGGTTGGCATGGAGTCGAGTTCAATTTTTAATCGCGATGCGGCTTCATCCATTAAATCGACTGCTTTATCGGGAAGGAATCGGTCCGTGATGTAGCGGTCTGATAGATTGGCAGCGGCAACGATGGCGCTGTCTTTGATGCGCACGCCGTGGTGGACCTCGTAACGTTCTTTGAGTCCCCGTAGGATGGCGACGGTGCTTTCCACGGATGGTTCTTCACAGCGCACGGGCTGGAAGCGGCGTTCTAGGGCGGCATCTTTTTCAATGTATTTCCGATACTCGTCCAAGGTGGTGGCACCGATGGTGTGCAGCTCACCGCGAGCGAGCTGGGGTTTGAGTAAATTCGAGGCATCCACGGCACCTTCACTGGCACCTGCGCCGACGATGGTGTGAAGCTCATCGATGAAGAGGATGATTTCGCCTTCGGATTCTGTGACTTCTTTGAGGAATGCTTTGAGGCGATCTTCAAACTCGCCTCGGTACTTAGCACCGGCGATCATACCACCGAGGTCCATGGAGATGAGGCGTTTGTTTTTCATGGAGTCCGGCACGTCGCCACTGACAATGCGGCGTGCAAGTCCCTCGACGATGGCGGTTTTGCCGGTGCCGGGTTCGCCGATGAGCACGGGGTTGTTTTTGGTGCGGCGCGAGAGTACTTGCATGATGCGGCGGATTTCATCATCGCGCCCAATCACGGGATCAATCTTCCCCTCGCGGGCTTTTGCTGTGAGATCGGTGCCGTATTTCTCTAAGGTCTGATACTTGCCCTCGGGATCTTGATCGGTGACTTTTTGGCTTCCGCGGATTTCCTTTAGAGCCTCTTCCGCCTTGGCGCGGTCTAGTCCCTCGCTGGCGAGAAGTTTCCCCGCCGGGGTGCCTGCTTCCAGCGTGCCTAACAGAAAATGCTCTACGCTGAGAAAGTCATCCCCCATCGCCTCGCGGATCTGGTCCGCTGCGTCTAGTGTTTGGCGCAGGCCATAGCTCATCTGAGGTTGGGCGGTGGCTCCTTGCACACGGGGTTGTTTCTCAAGCTCGCTCAGGGCGGCGGCTTTGAGGCGTGTTATGCTGATGCCAGCTTTTTCCAGAAGCGGCGTGATGATCCCTCCTTCTTGCTGAATTAGAGAGAGAAGCACGTGCATGCTTTTGAGCTCAGCGTGTGCGGAGCGTGAGGCTAGCTGCTGCGCTGCTTGCAAGGCTTCCTGTAGTTTAGTGGTGATTTTATCGAGTCCCATAATTGTCTGTGGTTTTACTATCCATACAAACGCCATCATAGCAACAATTTGTTCACTTGTTTTTGTGTTATTTTGTTGCTATGACGAAATCTCATTGAAAACAAACAACTTACCATCGCGTAGTTAGTGAAAATTATGATGTTGAAAATTCTCCCCTTGGTCATGCTCTCTGTGTTTGCGCTCAGCTCTTGTGATCAATCTAGTGCAGAGCCGAAGGAAACCAACCCCAATCCTCCTGCTGAAACGGATAGAAACATGAGGGTCATTCATGTTTTTGTGGCACTCTGCGATAATGAGTCACAAGGCATCGCTCCCGTGCCTGCTAAAATTGGTAATGGTGATGATCCTGCGAACAATCTTTACTGGGGCTGCTCTGACGGCGCGCGCGCTTACTTCAGCAAAAGTAAACTCTGGAAACGTCTCAGTGTTGGCAAGGCAGAGGGGCAGCCAGAGATTCTTGAGCGCTTGGTGTTTCAGCACAAAAAAACCCGCGCCATACTCGTCATCGATGCCTGGAGGGGCAGTGAGATTCAGCCGTGTATTGATTTGTTTTGCCGCAGCACAGCGGGGCAACATTATGAAAGCTTCACCGTGGGCAAAAAGAAAATCAACATCGCGGGAGGTGCAGACTTCCTCACATTCATCGGCCACAATGGCTTGATGGAGTTCCGCGTGCCAGCATTGGCGGCGAACCCGAACCGTAAGCAACCAGTGGATGCCGCAGTGCTCTGCTGCCGTAGTGATGATTTTTTCACCGATCACCTCAGCAAGGCGGGAGCAGATCCGGCCATCCTCACTGCCTCAAACATGTATCCTGGCGCCTTCATCCTCCACGATGTTCTGGAAGGCTGGTTTAAGAAAGAAAACACAGATGCTCTGCGCCTGAGAGCGGCCAAAGCCTACGCCAAAAACCAGAAAATCAGCACCAAAAGTGCCCTTAATGTGTTTGCAAAAATCAAACGCCCGTAAAACTTTCTACGACTTCGATCTTGCAAGATGTGAGCTTCATCCTTAGCAACTCCGCATGTCCAAGGTCTTGCCACCCAAGCCACGTAGTCTCAACCAGAAGGGAAACATCACCATTGTAGCATCGCTCTACAATGAGGAGTTCACCAATGCGATGGTTGAAAATGCCATGAGCGAACTTGAGGAACTCATCCCGAATGCCCATGTTGATGTTGTTCGCGTGCCTGGTGCCTTTGAGGTGCCGGTCGCTGTGGAGACAGTTATCCAACACGATACACCCAGCTGCGTGATCGCGCTTGGGCTGATTATTCGGGGGCAAACTGCCCACGGTGATATGGTAGCAGAGAGCGTTACCTACTCCCTCCAACAGATCGCAGTGAACCACGCCATCCCCATCATTCACGAAGTCCTTATCGTAGCCGATGAGAAACAAGCCTACGCCCGCTGCATTGGCTCCAAGCTCAACCGAGGTAAAGAAGCGGCGCGGGCGGCTACGAGTATCATTGACACCTTGCAACAACTCAAGCGCTCCACCAATCGCGTTTTCCCAAGCAATGCATAAGCGCCGCGATATCCGGGAGGCTGCCATCCAGTTTCTCTACCTAGCTGACTTCGAAGGTGGTCCAGAGCCCTGTGAAATGCAGGAGTCATTCTGGGAGATCATTCAAGAAAACAGCATCAGGAAGCTCAACAAAGCAAAGGCCAAAGCAATGCTGCATATTTCCCAAGGGAGAAATGCGCGGGTGGCTAAACTTGTAGATCACTCCACCCTACTCAAGGCTCAGCTCAAAGCGGCTGACGGCACCGCCAAGCTCGCCACCGCACTGCGCCAAGTCCTCACCAAGGAAAGCAAACTCAGCGCGGCCTTGGATCAGCTAAGCACAGCCAGCCATAACAAGAGTGATTCCATCATCGGTGAGAATCTCTTTGATGATGTTTGTAATGCCAATAGCAGCCTGAAGCTGCCACGCACCGAGTGGCAGCGCGCGCTGGAGGACTTCCCCGCGTGGAAAAATAAAGCCGAAGCCGTTAGCTCTGCCATCACGCAGCTCGAAAGAATATCGGCTCGGCTGGAGTCCCTCAATGGCGACAACAACCTTGGCTTTGACCACATCCAGTCTGCGGCACAAGAGATCTCTCAGTTTCGTGAAGAAACGGAAACCTTGGTCAACCAAGTACTCAATCACAAGAGCGCAATCGATGAGCATCTTCAGGATATTGTTGAAAACTACTCCCCTTCCAGAATTGATCCCGTGGATCGGGCCATTCTGCGCCTTGGTGCTTATGAAATTCTGCACTGCGGTGACATTCCACGTGCGGTCAGCATCAATGAAGCCATCGAGGTAGCTAAGCGCTACGGCACAAATGATTCTGCACGGTTCATCAACGGCATTCTCGATGCCGTCAAGTAGTTGACTAATCGGAAGATTATCACTTGCAGGCTTACGAGCTAGATGGTTCTATCTCGTAAGCCTTACCAATCACTCCGCACCTCAAGCCACTACGCCACTACATGAGCAATAAAATAGAAATCATCGGACAAGCTAATATCCCCACCGAAGGAGCACTCATCATCCCCGGTAAGCTGAGTTTTGCTGAGATGTTATTTCTAGAAAAAAGCCTTGCTGGTAAAAAAATCACCTGGCTGTGCGAAGAGAGCGTCTCTCTGGATGATGCCACCCGCAGCTACTTGGAAAAAGACGGCGTGACCGCTGTTGCGTTCTCAGCAACCGATAAAGGGTCCAAGGAAATTGGAAACACACTCAGCAGCCACCTTGAAGGCGGGAACCACATCGTTTTCCTTGCTGGAGAAACCTGCGCCCACCGTGGAGAAGGATGCCACATCCCCGCTGCCACCTTGAAACAACTCGGCTCACTTGGCCTGCCGATTCTCCCCATCTCCGTCACCCGCCCTAAGGAAACCGCCAGTGCGCCTGAGAACATAAACAAACTCCCAGAGTCCATCCTCGCCATCGCGCCATTAATCCCAGCCAAAAACGCTAGTGCTGCCGCATGGAGAGAATCAGCCCTTGCCGCTGAGGAAACTGCCTTTTCCAACAGAAGTTTTCTAAGTGGATCACTCACTCTAACACTTTTAGCAGGGCTTAAAAAACACGGCAAGTCCACCACCCTCTACGATGGCACGGATGACTCAGCCACCACCTTTGACAAGCTGCTCGGAGCAGCGATCGCCTTCTCCCAAGAGATCAAGCTGCAGACGAAGAAAAAACGCGTTGCCATCATCCTGCCTCCGGGTAAAGGAGGCATGGTGGCAAACCTCGCCGTGCTGCTGGCCGGGAAGATCCCAGTGAATATCAACTTCACATCCAGCCACGCAGCCGTGCAGTCATCGATCCGCCAGTCCGATGTGGATAAATTCATCACCGCTGATCCATTTGTTAGAAAGGTATCTTCATTCCCATGGCCACCTAACCGTGATCTTATTTTCATCGAGCGCACACTGCCAAAGATTAAGAAAAAAATCATCCGCTGGGTGATCATCAGCAAGCTTCTCCCCACCTCTATCCTCGCCAAAGTGCTAGGAGTAGGAGCAGAGAACAACAATGATGAAGCCGTATTACTCTTCACCTCTGGCTCCTCTGGTGAGCCAAAAGGCGTGCCGCTTTCACACCGTAATGTGCTGGCAAACGTCTGCCAGTTTGGCAGTAGAATCCGCCTTGGCCACGATGCCAAAATCCTCGGTTGCCTGCCTCTTTTCCACTCATTCGGCTGCACTGTCACACTCTGGTATCCGTGCATTGAGGGAGTGAACCTAGTCACCTACCCAAGCCCGCTGGAAACCAAACGTCTCGCGGAGCTAGTGGAGATGCACAAGGTGAACATGCTGCTCTCAACTCCCACATTCCTGCGCGGCTACATGCGCCGGGTGAAGCCTGAGCAGCTAGCATCCCTCGATTACTGCGTCACAGGTGCAGAGAAGCTCCCGCAATCATTGGCGTCATCATTCAAAGAGAAATTTGGCATCCTCCCCATGGAAGGATACGGCCTAACAGAAACCTCACCCGCAACGAATGTCAACTTACCGACTCCTGAGAAATCCAGCAGTCACGCGAAAGATGCCCCCGTGATCGAATCTAACCGTTTCGGCTCCGTTGGCAAACTTCTCCCCGGCATCGCCATGAAGATCACGGACCCTGCAACGGGCCGGCCAGCACCCGTCGATACCGCTGGAACAATCTGGCTGCGCGGCGCAAACGTCTTCCCTGGCTACTTAGACAACCAGAAAAAAACCGATGAAGTAATCATTGATGGGTGGTTCAACACCGGAGACATCGGCAGACTCGATGAAGACGGATTCCTCTACATCGAGGGCAGACTATCACGTTTTTCAAAAATTGCCGGCGAGATGGTTCCTCACGAAACCGTAGAAGCAGCCATCACCAAAGTGCTCGGGCTCGATGAAGAAACGGAAAGAAAAATTGCCGTCGTCGGCATCCCCGATGAGCAAAAAGGTGAAGCCATCGCCCTTCTAACAACCATCTGTGGTGAAACCCTAGAGCAAGAGTGTATCGATCTCCGCTACAAGCTCATGGACGAAGGTTTACCTAGCCTCTGGTGCCCTAAGCAATTCATCCCCACCACGGAGATCCCGATCCTTGCTTCTGGAAAGCTCGATATCAAAGGCTGCCAACAGCTTGCCGACGAGGTATAGCTCCTCCTACTTCTGGCTCATTTCGCCACGCCATGAATCCTAACCTCATCACGCTATGAAGGTCATCCCGCCACGTGTTCGAAAACAGATCGACCAATGGCGGGAGCGAATTGCGGATGAACTTTCCCAAGACTCCACAGGAGGCGTTAGCATCGGCAATGATGTAGAAGTTTACTTCGATGGCGATCGCGCATTCCGCGCAATGATTGGAGCCATTGCGGAAGCTCAAGAGCAAGTGCATCTTGAGATGTATATGTTTCTTTCAGATCAGACGGGCCGCCTCTTTGCGGACGCCTTGATCAAAAAGGCTAAGGAAGGCATCCAGGTAAGAGTGATCTACGATGCCATCGGCTCAGCAGATGCCAGCGATATGATGTGGGGCGATATGCGTGCAGCCGGAGTGCAGGTGGAAGAATACCGGCCTGTTTCTCTCTGGAGAAAACATGGACTATGGCTCTGGCGGGGAAGTTTGTTAGGTAGAAACCATCGCAAAACTCTCGTTGTGGACAGCACCACCGCCTTCACTGGCGGCATGAACCTCGGCGATCCATGGTCCCGAAATGCCACTGGCGAAAAAGCCTGGCGAGACACCCAAATCTGTGTCTCAGGCCCCGCCGCCGCCCACTTGGATGAGCTCTTTGTGGACAGTTGGAAATACTGCACGGGAGAAACTGTGCCATTGCTGACACCACACAGGGAACCTAACCAACAGCAAGACAGAGGCTGCAAATGCCTCGTGGTTGGAAGCCGTGGCATTGGTGGCAGAAAGACGATTCGCAGTTTGTTTTCCGTCCACCTTGAGCGTGCGCAGAAATCGGTGAACATGACCATGCCTTACTTTGTGCCGCCTAAGCGACTGCGTGCATCCATGCATAGTGCTAGCAAGCGGGGCGTTGATGTCTCCGTGCTCGTGCCAAGAGACTCCGACGTCCGCATCGTTGATTGGCTGCGGGAGGGGCTTTACCCGCAGCTCCTCAAGTGGAAAGTAAACGTGATCGAATACCTCGGCCCCACACTCCATGCCAAGACCATGGTCGTGGATGATGAGATATCCATTGTCGGATCTAACAATTTTGACATCCTCTCCGTTTTATTGAATCGGGAAGCAGCGTTGGTTGTGTTTGATCCAGAAACAAGTGAAGAGCTTTCCCAGCAGTGGCAAAACGACCTAGCGCTCGCCCACCCCGTGGTCAGTGGTTGGGAGGGGTTCCGACCATGGTGGAGGCTGTTGTTAGCGCGAGTAGGATGCTGGCTTTTAAGAAGCCTTTGATCTCACTGCTCCACGATCACTTGAGCTGCTTCCCAAGGAAATTAACCTTCACTCCGCTGCCTCCGCTATGGGGTGCCTGGTAGCGTTGTTTCCATGATGTTTCTGGAAAATGAAACTCCGTGATTTTGTTTTTTCTATTAAACAGAATCAGAAAAAACAGTGAGATCATCAGCAATGCCACGGCTGCTACGCCGGCCAGGATTACCTTTTTCTTCATCATGGAAGTAGCGGCATCCTTCCTCTCTAACTTCGTCGTTTCCGATATCTTTTCATTTGTCCGAGTGACAGCTTGTTTGAAATATCTGAGGTTTTCCAAACACTCATCCACAGCGGCCTTCACTCGGTCTTTTTCTGTGTTTTCACGGCGCGCTCTTTGAACTCCTTCCTTAAGAATTTTTTCCAGTTTATGGGGATCCACTCCCTTCCCCCCATACTGCACGTGGAACCCAGCGGGATCTCCTGGCTGTTGGTAAACAATGCACCATGCCAAAGAGGTTGCCCAGCTTTCGCCAAGCTTGCGGCAGTAGGTTTCTATCCCCTGCGGTGGGTGCTTAGCGCGTGTTACCACAAAGACGTTTACCCCATAGGTCAAGTTGTGTTGCTCCAATTTCTGGCTGAGTGATTCTCTTTCCGCTGGGGAAAACCAGCGAGCTTGATCTAACAAATTACCTGCGGGACGATCAGGAATCACAGAGAAATCCTCACCGCCAGCAGACTCAGGTGCTGCTAGTAATGGCAAGCAGCAGAAAAGGATGAGAGCCACAATAAGCCGATGAACAATGGGCAACCTCATTTCAACTTTCCTTTCACAAATAGAGCTGCTGTGTGTAACAACTTCTCAGCATGGGTGAGATAATTAAGAATGGCATCACCATATTGAGCCTCGCGCAGCAGCGGGGAAATGTCACGTATTGCTGCCTCCCAACCGCTATCCTCAATGAATGCTTCCGCCGCATAGCCAGGAGTGAGAGCTACCTGCCCAGAAACGGAATCGATTACTAACAAAACGGACCACGCACGGTCCATCTCAGTTTGTCCGTCTTGCAAACGGCAGGCGTTCATCATCCAGAATGCGAATTCGGATAGATTGACCGTGTTTCCCATATCAACTAGGCAGAAGTAAAAACCGAACTGAGGGAACTTCGCCTTCAATGTTTGCGCAGTGAGGGTAATTCTCTCGATTGTCTTCTCATCTAACAACCCAGCGGAATCGATCACACAATCTAGCGTAGGCGGTGTGAATTGGAACTTCTGCACCGCCTGCAAGGCATCAAAACCACACGCTGAACAACGTTCTGATGCGTCTCTGGATTTCTTGAAACACGAGGGGCACGTCACCGTAGCTCGGTAAAACATCCGGGCTGGGTACTCTTTACGTCTCTCAGTGCTATTGGTCACGAAGGGGCTTGGTGTGGGATTGTTAGCTCTCAGTGGGAGGCTCTTCTTTGGATAATTTTTCCTTGGTTGGGGACTCAGGCTTCTTTTTCTTTGGCTGCTTTTTCTCATTCGGCTGCTGCTGTCCGCCTAGCTCTTTGGCCGCGTGTAGAGTTCCATCTGAAAACAGCAAGGCATAGCCTTCGTTAATGAGCCAATGAAGATCATGATACCACTGATGGCGATCTTCATCGCTAATGCCCTCGGGGAGTATTTCCTTCCAAAGGGCGTCAATATTCCCACCTGGATTTTTTCCCACCCACGCAAACAAGGCGGCAGGGCGATCAGCAATCGCTAACTCATCGGGCACTACCCTCGGCCTAGCGGGACCGCAGTGCAGGCGTTTTTTCCATTTGAAAACCGCAAGGTGACGGCCACTCATCTGGCGGCAAAGAATTGATGCCAAGTTACCAGGGTAGCGTTTCTCTTCTGCCACAGTAGCGATCAAGAGGGTCAGCAAGCCAGGGTTAATCATCTTTGCTGGCACGTTAGCTAGGACTGACATCTGATTACCAGATTCATATTCCGTAGCAAACCCATGCTGCAGGAAGTGCTGCTCAACTTCTCGGCGGGTGTGAAAAACTGGAGCTGGGCTAACTTCAGCATCTTCGCCCTCAGCTTGCTTCGCACGCCAGTGATTCTGATGTTTCATTTTATCTAACCACTGCTGTATAACTTCCTCATCATGCTCCATCACCAGCTTTTCTTTGTAGCGATCCAGAGACATGTTAGAAAACCTTGCTTGGTGAAAGTCTTGTACGATTTGCTGATATCCATGGTAGTTAGGAGCGCCTAACAGCTCTCCGCTGAAGCCGCAGCGTGCGATTGACTGGAAGTTGCCAGCGGGTGGATCCACTTCAACGGATTCCATCTCGTAATACTTTTCATCCACCTTACTGGCCCAAAAATTAGCCATGCACTCAGCCTGCGTCAGCCAGAGCGAGTGATCGGTGACGGAGCGGTAGAAGGATACTGTTTCACTCTCAAAAATGACGTGATACCGCT
This sequence comes from Akkermansiaceae bacterium, assembly GCA_049609505.1. GTDB lineage: Bacteria > Verrucomicrobiota > Verrucomicrobiia > Verrucomicrobiales > Akkermansiaceae > Oceaniferula. The sequence continues at coordinate 13,695 of JBMYYO010000006.1, forward strand.
CGCGGGCACCTAGCACTAGCCAAGCGAGATCAAACACAGAATGGGTGCGCCCTGTAGCTGATATTTCTTTCGCCATAGCATCCATTCCATCCTCAATAGGCATAATTCTTGCCGTGACCCCCTCGGGCGCAGGTATAGGTGCTGCTCTCTGGCCTCTTCCTCGGGAGTCTCTGCGGTTATCCTTCCTCCCTCCGTGCTGGCCTTCATGGTGCCTACGTTGATTCTTTCTTCCCCTGCTACCACCTTTGTCTGAGTGGGACTGTGATTTCCCCTCAGAATGTCTAGGTTTCTTTCCACCAGTAGAATTGCCGCTTTGGCTACCTTTGCTCCCTTTATCCCTCGCCCATGCTGGGCCGAAGTCGAGAGCGCTCAAGTCTGTCAAAGGTGCGTCGCCGTCTGATTTTTTCTTGCTCATAGTAAAAATAGGGTGAAATTTTACACAATCTCAAATCTAACAAAAGCCTACAAATCAAGAAGTTGTAAGGTTTTTTCAACCGCTTCTGAGTGGCTGGCTAGCACCTCCTTGGCACTATCTGTGATTTGTTTCGTTAGCGTGGTGTTACCAACTAGCTCGGATAGAGCTGCTGGAAGCGCACCGGCAGAATCTAACATTTTCACGCCCTTTGCATTCCTCAGCTCAGTCATAAGCGGCTCAAAGTTTTGCATGTTCGGTCCACAAACAAGCGGCACTCCCGCCATGATCGCCTCTGCTGGATTCTGCCCTCCTTCACCGAGCCAGCTCTTACCAATAATGACCACGTCAGCATGAGCCGTCCAGTCTCTGAGCTCGCCCGTTGTGTCGATAACCAAGCAGGCGTCCTGCGGGTGAGATGGCGTGTTATATGCAGTGCGTAGTATGGGGGTGTATCCGCACGATTGCAAATCTGCCACAACCTCTCCTCGGCGCTCAGCGTGGCGAGGTACGATTACCGCTAAGGCATTGGGTAAACTCTCCCGAATCTGCTTGCCGATGAGAGCCTCCTCACCTGCATGGGTGCTGGCGGTGAGAATGATGGGGCGGCTCACTCCAAAGTCATTGATGATATCTTGAAACTCCTCTCGTTTCTGCGGCTGGGTTCCATTTTGCGGATCAAATTTAATGCTTCCAGTGAGGTGGATTTTTTCCTCCAGCACACCGAGGTTTCTAAAGCGTGCCGCGTCTATTTCGCTCTGCACACAGACGTGATCGATCATGTTATAGAGTGGCCGAACTACGGCAGAGAGCTTCAAAAACCTGCGCTCGGACCTCGCGGATAAGCGGGCGTTCGCCATGACGATAGCCATATCCATCCGCTTGGCTACTCTGAGCATGTTAGGCCACACCTCTGACTCAATTAAGACAATTTGCCGTGGAGAAAATCGCTTAAATGTTTTGCGCACCACCCATGGGAAATCCACTGGGCTGTAGATCACTGTTACCTGATTGTTTGGCGCTGCCCACTTTCTAGCCACCTCGTGGCCTGTGGCGGTTGTTGCTGCGAGAATGATTTTTTCGTTGGGGGAGTGCTCCAGCAAAGCATCTAATAGCTTGGTGGCGATGAGAGTTTCACCGACGCTTACCGCATGCACGTAGATGCCCCCTTTACTTCTATCTGAGGCAGGGCCTTTGAAAATTGCCAATCGTTCTAACAGACCCGTCCCGTAGCCTCCGCGTTTCCACATCTTGATTAGCCATGCTGGAAACGCCACAAGGAATAGCAGTGGTAATGCCAAGTTGTAAATGAGGATGGCGGTGCGAAATAGCATGAGTGAAAATTTACTATTGTTAGGCGGTTTGATAAAAGAGAATTCCGCAAGAACCATACTTCCGCTGATCGATGAGTTCCCAAGGCTCTTGATCCCCTCGTTGGTTACGAGGAGGGTCTTCGAGAACTAAAATACCATCGGGCGCCAAAAGTTTAGCAAGTGGCTCACAGGCGAGCAGCTCTGCTATAAAATCCTGGCCGCCTTCGTGTTTCAGATAGGGAGGATCAGCAAAGATTAAATCATACTCCCCGCGAGCGGAAGAGAGGTGCTTGAATACATCAGCGTGTGAGACATGGCCACCCGCGAGCTTTGTATTTGTTAGGTTTTGTTTGATCACCCGTGCCGACTCTCGGCTTGCGTCCACAAACGCACAGCTACTAGCACCACGGCTGAGGCACTCTAAGCCAAGTGCTCCAGAGCCAGCAAAGAGGTCCAGCACTCTCGCCCCCTCAACACGCTGATTGAGGATGGAAAACAATGCCTCCCTCAAACGATCTGTGCTAGGCCTCGCCACGTCCTTTGGCACTCGAATTTCTCGGCGCCGTGCTGTCCCGCTAATGATTCGCATGATGTTCTAACATAGATTCGTTTGGCAATGTCTTGAGCTCTAATCCCTCTTCGTTCATTTCCTCTTTAATAAATTTTCTAACCTCTTTGACAAGCACCCAGAGAGATAGCGCTTCATGGTCACGGCCTGCGTCAATCGCTGGGGTCAAAAGGCTACCGTAAACAAGTAGATCACGGTATTTACGGTCGGGCGTCTCAAGATCATGCCACCAAGCATAGCTCGGCCCAAGAATCATTAGCCCATTAATCCCCCTAGAAATGGAGTGGGCTCTTTCTGGAGATACAATCACGCGAGTGACAAATAGAGCACCGCGGCTCAAAGAAACCCTGCCGTTTCCTAAAATTGAAAAATCCTCAGAAGTAGCTCTGACGTTGTCCCAGCGGAATTCGCCTTGGCGGAAAACTACTGGGCAGAAGACTTCCTCAAACAGTAATTTCTTACCACCATGCTGCTCAGACACTTGCAGATCCCTCGCCATGAAGTAGGCGTCTCCCCTCCAGCTAGATGGATGCAGCAGTGCGCCTGATCCTCTAACCCTCCCCGCTGCATGCTCCGCACTCACCTTTATGGCTACGTTTTCTAACAATGGACTAGAGATTACCTTCTGTGGATCGACCACCATATCAAACAGGAACGGAAGATTGCGAGTGACTGCTAACTGCGCTACGTAGCGCGTTGAAAACCCCGCTATCTCTAGCTCCTGCTCATCGATCTCCAAGTAAGGTCTACGCCAGTGAAGTGTGTGTTTTGCATGATTGATTTCAGGGATTCCTGGAATATTTAACCTAACAATTTCTAAAACACCCGATGCATCCTCTCCCATCAGAGGCATCTCCAGTGACACCCCCGCCACATCTAACAAGTCCGCATCCGAACGCTCAGAGAACAAGCGAAAATCACCATTCACGATGCTGATTTTCACGGGTAAGCCGGCAGCAGGGCGTGTGGTTTCCTCTGGAGAACTGGGCTGGGGTTTCCCTTCTTGCCCGCCCCTCGGGCTGGGAGGAGGCGTCTGTGGAGGGGGCGTGCCCTTACCCGTTTCAGACGACTCGGGTGAGGGCGTGGTTGGGCGCTTAGCTGGATTTAGATTACTATTACACCCACCACTATCAGGCACATTTTTACTGTGCTGCACAGCTGCTAACATAGAGCTAAGCATCTCCACGGAAACCTCTGCCGAGGGAGAAACTACCGCAATTTCTTTCGGGTAAATATTTCCTTTGAGAAGCTGGGACCAGTAAGGCACGGCTTGCAAACTTTTTATCGACACCACCGCCGGGCCATCATTGATGTCAGCCTGATAAGCGTGAATATCGCGCAGCGTCACCCCATTCCACGGAGACCAAGTGGCGCCTCCCACCTCCCAGCGAAAGCCCGTGCGCTGGTTAAGCTTTTCCTCAATTACCCCCCGCCCCCACGGTGAAGAGAGCCATAGATTAGAGCACGCAAAAGCGAACAGGGAACAAACGACTACCCAGAAGCATAGTTTACGGAGCTTTGCCCATTTACCACGCCGCTTTCCTTCAGGCTTCACTTCTTATTTCTTAGGTGGGGTAAAGCGAATCACCAGACTCTTATCGGCAAGGCGATGCTGACCAGTGCTCTCCTGTAATCGATAGATGAGGATGCAGTGCTTGCCGTCTTTATATTTGCCGAGAGCGAGGTTTTCTTTGGTAGAAATGAAATCCGTCTCCTTCTCGTAGCGCCACTCGTGACCTTTCCACGCCCCTAGAATACTGCGTTCCTCAGCATCAATGTCCTCGATGCGTTTCAGCTCACCGTTTGGCGACTTAAAGTTATCTGCCTTGGGATCATAGCGGAGTAGAGAAACAGGCATTCCCACACCACTCACGCGGATCATCCACTGACCGTCTTTGGGCTCTTCAAGGTGAAGGATCACCTTTTGGACTGCTTTGAATTCGCGTTGGTCCCAGAGTTTTAAGTAATCGGCATAATCTTCCTTGGTCAGGCCTAGCTTATCATGCCATGGCAGCGGGATGCCGGGTTTGGCTTTTTTTGCATACTCTTTATGCCATTCAGGATCTTTCTTAGCGGCTTCTTGCACCTTGATGATGTATTTATTGATCTCCTTAGGCGGGACGATCGCGCCCACTTCACCCTTCACAGCTTTTCCTTTGGTGAGAAACGGAGCCAGCAGTGCCGGGGTCTTGGATTTCCCTTGGGCATGGGCTATGGGAGTTATCACGGCTAAGAAAGCCGCCATAGTAGTGATCACAACCATCGGAGATAGCGTGCCGATGGTATTACGGAAGGAAGCGAAGGAAAAATTTTTCATCTGTTGGTAGGTGCGAGGAAATACTTAGTCAGCAACACCACAAGTGCAAGCGCCAATCTAGCATACTCATTTCTTGTTTCTGCCGATGGCAAACGCCCTCAGCGCCATTCCTGCCCCAGCGGCGACCATCACAAGAATCATCAGCAAGTGGGTGGTTTTCATATCCAGCACAAATCGAATCCGGCTAAGAATCTCTACCACGATCACACCAAGCCCCGCAGCCGCCAGCCACCACGCCCATTTCTTGCTAGCATCAAAAAACAACACGCCTACACCAATCAAAAACGGCACAAACACAATGCCCATCGAGGTTGTTTCCAACCCCTGCAGACCACGCCCAATCATACCAGACATCCAACCGTAGTGACCTGACTCCACGCGGACGGAATCTAGGAACAAGTACATCCCCACCGCCATCAGCAGCAGTCCGCCTCCCATGAGAAACGAGCCCGTTCCTCCTTCAGTTCCACCAGGTTTCATTGCCACCATGCTACCTATCCATCCGTAAATAGCAACCCGAACTCTACCCCATCACTCAAATCCTTCTAACTGGGAGCCGCTTTGCTAGATTCCACCCACTAGTGTAATGTAAACGATGTGGACACAAGAATGCTTCAAACAAAAACGACACTTCGCTCGAAGTGTCGTTTCTGAACTGAACGTATCTATCTCCTAGTTTGTTCTGCGACGGAAAATCAATACCATCCCCGCAATGCCAAACAACGCCGTTACTGATGGCTCAGGAACTCCAGCGATAATGCCCGTTCCCTCAAAATCCTTATCACTACCCAAGTGGCTGCGATAGTTGCTTAACTCCACATTATTTCCATTCTGAAAAGTTAAGTGCACAATCTTATCATTGTCGTTATCAACACCAATCAATCGGTTAGTTGCCGCATCCCATGCCAATGATTCAATATCAGCATCACTATCAATTCCTCCGTGAGTGTCGTTATCCAAAACGGCAATAATCGCACCCGTGCCTGGATTGATTTGATAAAGGTGGTCATCATTACTATCAATCGCATAGAGAGCTCCTGTTGTGTGGTTAAACTCCAGTCCATCTGTGTACCCTAGCACCTCGCCTAAGCCTGACATTGTGCCAACGAGAGTCGTCGCCCCCGTTGCTGGATTTATCTGATATAAAGCATCAGCATTGGTGTCTGAACTACTTGCTGACCCCACTACTGAGGCAAGATAGAGCATCCCGTCAAATCGGTTATAAGCTAACGCTTCTCCACCTATGTTAATGTCTGCATTGATGGTTGTAGCTTGGTAGGTATTACCGCTGCCCGCTGTAATGTTACCAAAATCATACGAATACAAGCCATCGTCCTCATCAAGCATGTAGCCAATGTTTCCATTAGTAAGCGCAAAAGCCTCAATCTGAAGGGAACCGAAAAACTCCCAGCCAGAGCCATCATTGTATTGCAACCTACCGTGATCCACCGCTGAGGTATCGCTGGCGTAATCAGACCAAGCCCAAATTCGGTTATCGTCCTCTTCATCAAGTGCCCAAAACGTGTTTTGAGCGGACAGCGGGGACGCCAACAAAGCGAATATCATGCTGCCTACGAAAAGCCCGAAGGCTCCTTCTGTGTGTTTCTTTGTGTGTGTATTCATGGGGTCATGTAAGGGGTATCACAGATGCTCAGACTGAAAAACTCAGAGCTCTAAGCATTTGCTTAAGAAAAGCTTACCATTTAGATATCAGTAATGTCAATAGATATGTATTTTAAAAATCGAAGCCCAAAATTCACATACACCCGCACGTTTGCGGGCCAACCAACCCGTCTCTACAGAGGACACATGACTGCCCCCCAATCCTATCGCTCAATGCGGAAAATGTGCTCGCCTGGGATGTAATAATCCAGACGATCACGAGCGATCATACCGCGGAAACGGCTATCGTTAATGATGGCTCGCAGCTCTCGTTTTTTTGCATCTGTGCGCTCAAGTGTGTCTTGCTCCTGCTGCTGGACCTCAGCGAGATCACTGCGGGATTTTTGCAGTTTTTTATGCTCGGGAAGTGCCGCGACCATAAAGGCACAGGCTAACATCAGAGCTAATAGGCAAAGCCCCAGACGGACACCAACATGCAGCCGCTCGGTCCTCGCACGCAAGCGGTTATACCCACCTTGGCGGCGTTGTTTTCTCCCCTTGTTTTTACGATTAGCAGCCATCTTTTCAGAGCGCAGTTAGAGAGTGACTAAATGCACTCTCCGTGAATGAGTTTTACACTATTATTTAATTCTTCTAAAGTAAATAATTCACATAAAACAACGCGCCCGCTAAGGGGGAAAGACACTTAATAGGCCTGCGATCAATCAAACATGCTCTTGAGATCGGCAAAGAAATCGGCGGTTTCGTCCTCGGTGACTTCTGCGCCCATAATGTCATCATAGTCTAGGTGTTGCAAATGTTGGTCATCGAGCTCTGGCACGAACTTACTAAGCTCGCAAGCGTGGAGCTGCCCCCATTTTTTCCTTACCGAGCACCATGTAAGAGTGCAGCGGTCTTGGGCGCGGGTGATGCCTACGTAGAGGAGCCTGCGCTCTTCATCCTCTGTCCCCTCCTCCATACTGCGCTTGTGAGGGAGGATGCCTTGCTCTAGCCCAACTAGATAAACAACTGGGTATCCAGTCCTTTGGACGCGTGCAGGGTGATGAGTGTGACACCTTTCTGTTTCTCAATATCATTGTCATCACGATCCCGTGCAAGTGCGGATTGATCGAGGAATTTCTGTAAATTGTGACCCTTCTTGGAAACCTCCGTGAGCTGTTGGATTAGGTCATCAATGCTGCTGCGGCGCATATCCTGCTCTTGCTCAGTTTTGCTGTTGCGCTTGACCCACTCAATGTAGCCTATTTCCTCTAACATTTCCAGAAACGCCCGGCCCATGTTTTCGAGTCCGGACATCATTCGCTCACGGTAGCGCATGATAATCTCGGTGAATTGGCCGATGGATTTGGTGGCACGGCTTGATAGCTGATCGGACGGCACACCCATCGCCTCCCAAACACTCCCGCCACGGAGACGTGAGTCATCGGTTAGAAGAACAGCCGCCGTCTGACCAATCCCTCTTGGGGGTGCATTCATAATGCGCAGCAGGGGCACATCTGCGTCTGGGTTTGCCAGCACTTGCAGGTAGGCTAGAAGATCACGGACTTCTCGTTTATCGTAGAAACTCTGCGCACCGATCATGCGATAAGGAATCTCCTCCTCACGCAGTGCCATTTCAAGGTGACGGCATTGGGAGTTAGTACGGAAAAGGATAGCTATGTCTTCAAGAGGGATTTTCTCCACTCGGCTGAGGTCTCCTATCTCATGCGAGATAAACTCTGCCTCCTCTTCATCTCCCGGCATGGCGATTACGCGCACATCTTCACCGCCGTGCTTCACAGCACGGAGCTGCTTCTCACGGCGGCCCACATTATGAGTGATGAGAGAGTTCGCAGTGTGAATGATGGCGGCAGAGCTTCGGTAATTATGCTCAAGGAGGATTACCTTAGGGTTGGGGAAGAATTTCTCAAACTGCAGGATGTTTGCCACCTCCGCGCCCCGCCAGCCGTAGATTGATTGATCATCATCACCCACCACGCAGACGTGGTATGGCTTTGCTACGAGCTGCTGGAGGAGGCGCATTTGTAAGCCATTCGTGTCTTGAAACTCATCCACGGTGATGCGTTTCCAGCGGTCTCGGCAAATGGCGCGCACGTCTTCATGCTCACGGAGCAGCCTCTCAGCGAGGAGCAACAGGTCATCGAAATCCACTGCGTTCTGGGCGCGAAGCTCGTTCTGGTATGCTTGGGCGATGTCCGCGATGAATGGATCATCCATGTCATCGAAATCGCGCCCGGCGTTTTTTACGTTAGAGATCTTGGAGAGCACCACGCCGGGTTCCAGTTTCTCATCGGCACCACCTTTGCGGACGATTATTTGTTTGATCAGGCCTGTTTGATCATTGCCTGTGTAGATGGTGAAGTTTTGCTTATAACCTAGCCGATCAATTCCGGTGCGCAGGATACGGACGCAGAGTGAGTGGAAGGTACACACCGTAAGCTCCTTTCCAGCGTCCTTGCTGACCATATCACAAACGCGCTCACGCATTTCATTAGCAGCTTTATTGGTAAAGGTAACCGCTAAGATATTTTCGGGGGCTATCCCCTTCTCCACCATGTGTGAGATGCGGCAGGTAACGGTGCGTGTTTTCCCGGTGCCAGCACCAGCCAAGATCAGCACTGGACCGTCCAAAGAAGAAACGGCTTCGGCCTGGGCTGGGTTAAGACTCGAAAATGAGAATGACATACGCGGGCGGGAAATTATCGGCAGGCAGCAAAATGGCAACTAAGATTTACCTCGCTGACGTTTATTGTTCCTCCTCGCGGCGAGCTATCCCTTTGAGCAAGCGGCCAAAGATATCCGCTCCGGTAATGATCCGCTTGAGATCATCTGTCCAGTAGAGGACGACGTCTCGATCAACCACTAGGTCATGCTGGTCCTCTGCCTCGACGACAAACTCCCCGAGGACAGAATCAAGGGTTACGTCTGGGCTGGAAACCACAATGGGGCGGTGGGAATAATCATAAATATCAGTAGCCTCCCCTTTGGCGTAAAGTGCGCTAAGGTAATCCCTAGTATTAATAACGAGCTGAGGCATTCCTCTGGAACCTACAACCACTGCCCACATACACGGGTGGTGCTTGAGCTGATTGATAAGCTCCTGACCCTCACTTGATGAGGGGGACGGCAGCTCAGGGAGATCAAGCTTCGCAGGGAACTCGTAGATGGTTCCAGGCTCTAGCTCGCTTCCCTCGTCAATGATCTCTCGGTCATCGAGATCGAGGAAATTCAACGCCCCTTGCCCCTCGTTGGCACTGATTTCGGAGTCTATCTCACGGATGTGTTTTTCCAGAATAATCTCGATGTCCCTCTCTCGGAAAAACGTGGGACCCTCTGGCCCAATCCAGCCGTCTAGGATCAGGGCACATGGTTTTGCCACGATGTAGAGCACGATTTGATAGAAACGGATCACCGGACTTAACAACGCGCCCACCTTCATCGCGTGGCGGGAGAAGTAGGCCTGCGGAATGATCTCACCAAAAAAAGTAATGCCCACAGTAGAGAAAACAAATCCTCCGATACCCGTAAATATCGAATCACTGAGCAATGCTAGCAAGACGTTAACACTGACATTCCCCCACAAAATAGTGCACAGCAGAAGGTTCGAATCCTTACGCAAGGACAGCACCTTCCCTGCGGAGCGGCTGCCCTTCTCCACTTCTGCCTCAAGGCGCATACGCCCAAGCGAGAAAAATGCCAAGTTGGCACCAGAGAACATCGCCGATTGCGATAAGCACGCGATGATCCCCAACCAAATAAATATATCCATTTCAGTGAACTGTTGGGCGACTACTCCCCATTGATCGGATCTGCCAAACTAGAGAGCAACCCGTTGTCCAAACGGTAAATCCAGCTGTGCACGTCAATTTTCTGCCCCCGATCCCAAGCATCTTGCAAGATCGTGGTGCGGCTGAGGTTTTCCGCCTGAGCGGTGACGTTAAGCTCACAAAGTTTATCCAGACGATTCTCTTCAGGCACAGCCTCCAGCTCATCAATGCGGCGGCGTGCCACGCCTTGAATGTGGCGCAGCCAGTTATCAATCAGACCGTTGCGCTGGTTTTCTAGTGCTGCACGCACCCCACCACAGCCGTAGTGACCACAAACGATAACGTGTTCTACCTTGAGAACCTCCACGGCATACTGCACCACGGACAGCAGGTTGAAATCTGTCTGCACCACGACGTTTGCCACATTGCGGTGCACGAATACCTCACCTGGGTTCAGCCCCGTAATCTGATTCGCTGGCACTCGGCTATCTGAGCAGCCAATCCATAGATACTTGGGCGACTGCAGCTTGGCCAATCGCTCAAAAAAGCCAGGATCTTCCTGCGCTCGTTCTGCTGCCCACTTGCGGTTGCTATCGAATAAATCTGACAAACTCTTCATGTTTCGCTGGCATCATAACCCCAACTTGCTCTCCCATGCAAGCGAAGGTGGTAAAAACCTGATATTTATTCGTATTGGCAGGTTTAAGGAGGGAAACTCTTTGACAAATCCGCTCTCAGACACGACCACTGCGGCGTGAGCTTCGTGGATACATTCAACGCAGGTGAAAACTCTCCATTGTTGAGAAAATTCGAGCAACTCATCGCCCCAAAATCAAGCGATGAGCTAGAAGCGATGGCGCACCGGAGTAGGGCAGAGACGCAAAAACACTTCGGCAAAACCATGCGCTTGTTTGCCCCCCTCTACGTCTCTAACGAATGCATCAATAACTGCTCCTACTGCGGATTTTCCCGCGATAACGCCATCCTGCGCACCACCTTGACCATTCCACAAGTGGTGGCAGAGGCTCAGCACCTGCACTCACTTGGATTTAGAAATATTCTTCTCGTTGCTGGGGAGCACCCCAAGTTTGTCTCAGAAGGCTATCTGCAAAAGTGCATTGATGCCATCAAGAGCTTCATCCCCACCATCGCCATTGAGGTGGGGCCGATGAAGGACCACCAATATGGAGAGCTTGTTAGCCACGGTGCAGAGGGGCTTATCGTTTATCAGGAAACTTACCACCGTGAGGCATACGGAAAGCTTCACACGGCAGGGCCAAAGAAAAATTTTGATTGGCGGTTAGAGTGCCCAGAGCGCGCCTACGCTGGAGGATTCCGCCGGATCGGGATAGGCGCTCTGTTTGGCCTAGCAGGCTGGCGCACGGAGGCCATATCCCTAGCCCGTCACTTAGAATACCTGTACAAACACTGCTGGAAGGCCACTTTCAACGTCGCCTTTCCACGAATGCGCCCCTACGCTGGAAACTACCAGTACAAGCCAGACCCAGACCTCTTTCTCAATGATCGGCAGTTTGTGCAGCTCGTCTGCGCCTTCCGTCTTTGTTTCCCACAGGTTGGTATTGTGGTCAGCACCCGAGAGCCAGCACCGCTGCGTGATGCACTTATCCCCTTGGGTGTGACGCACATGTCAGCAGGCTCACAAACGGACCCCGGCGGCTACACGGGAGCAGGCACTGATGACCTGCATCACACGGTGAAAGGCCGCCGCGTGGAACTAGAGGATGAGCCTGCATGCCGCCGCGCCACTGAGCAATTCACCATCGATGATACACGCAGCCCGCAGCAGATAGCAGCACTTCTCCGAGGCAAGGGATACGATCCCGTTTGGAAAGATTGGGATCTGGAAATCCTCAACAACAGCAGCCCAGCATGACCATTATTGTAAACGGCAATGAGCATCAGTTAGAAACAGGCTCGAAAATCCGAGATCTGTTAGAAACGCTCAACCTCTCGGAAAAGCCCGTGGTGGTTGAGCATAACAAGGCCGCGCTTTTCCCCCGCGAGTATGACCTAACAGACCTCAACGAAGGAGACAATATAGAGATCATCACAATTGCTGCGGGAGGTTGATATTCAACTCTATTAGAATAAGTTACACAGATTGAAAATACTATGTAACCACGTGAATTTCTAACACTTTTTTCTTCACCAATAATCATGGTCATGGTTCAATAACTGGTGAATAGAGATTTTTAAACCCCGATCTCTATAGAACCAACAACCACAAAAACCATGAAATTACTCCACTCCCTCCCTCTTAAGTTCGCTACGTGCGGATGTGTTATAGGGCTCTCATCAGCCCCCGTTCACTCAGCTATGACGATGGTTGGCCTAGAACTATCTCTTGTTGTCGATGTTTCTGGAAGTGTAAGCGCACAGAGTTACACCTTACAAATGGAAGGTTATGCTTCCGCCTTTGAGAGTGCCTCATTACAAACAGCCATCGCCAACACAACCAATGGCATCGCTGTAAACTTGATTCAGTTTTCCAGCAGTGCTGCAGAAAGCATCCCATGGACTACCATCACCGATGCTACATCGGCTAACGCCTTTGCAACCCAAGTCCGTAATGCTACTCGATTATTTAGCGCATCAACGAATATTGACGCTGGAATCAACGCAGCCACTAACAGCCTGAACAATAATAGCTATGATGGAGCACGAGTCGTCATCGATGTATCTGGTGATGGCACAGGAACAGCTAATGGCACCTCTCGTGACAATGCACTAGCCAACGGTGTCGATACCATTAACGGGATCGTTATCAGCAATGACCCCAATGGGACGTTAAAGAAATTCTACGAAGACAACGTGGCCGGCGGGCAAGGCTCATTCGTAGCCTCCTCGCCGACGTTTCAAGATTTTGAACCTGAAGTGCTCCGGAAAATCACACGTGAAGTCACTGGTATTTCCAATGATGGCTTCCCAGTGGCTGCCGCGCTTAGGCAAGCTCAACTCAGCCTCGTCCATGCGGGTCTGAACGATGTCAACTCTCGCCTGTTTCGGCTAAGAACTCGCCGGGCAGCAGCAGCACCAGCCCCCATAGTGCCATCGTCAGATAAAGGAGGCTATTCGTCCAAAGATGCAAAAGGCATCATCGTAGATCCTCCAGCACCTAAGCGCTGGCAGGTGTTCGGCTCCATTCATTATTACAATGAATCGGTCGATGGCTCACACTACCTTATTCCTGGCTCGAATCTCAACATCCCCATTTTACCTGACTACGATATCGATATCTTTGGTGGAACTGTGGGGTTCGAATACACCCTAAACCAGAACTGGTCATTTGGTGCTGCCATTATTGGCAATAACGCTGATGTTGATATGGGGGTATTTGGAGACATTGATACCGATGGTTATGCTCTTGCCGTCTATGCTTCTTACTACCGCGAAAACGCATTTGGCGGATCAGGTGATTGGTATGCTGATGCCTTACTGAGCTATGGCAATTATGATAATGATATCAAGAGAACTACCTTCGCTGGGATAGCACGAGGAAGCACTGATAGTGACAGCTACACGATCCAGCTCAACACTGGCTATAACATGCACTCTGGTGATTGGATTCATGGCCCCTATGCCTCATTGAACTACACCGATGGCGATATCGATGGCTACACAGAAACAGGCCCAGGGGCGGCAGTCTTTCCTTCCATGGAGTTTGAATCACTAGTCGGAAGAATCGGCTACAAAGTAGCCAAGGTGATCAACACCTCACACGGCACGATCATCCCACAAGTCCGTGTAGCTTGGGAGCATGAGTTTGAAAACGATCAAGCCATGATTGGGGCATTTCCGCTCGGCGTCACTGACGATGATCGCTTCGTTTTAGGCGCTGGATTAGGCTGGGAGTTCTCCGAGAACGGTAGTGCCTTCCTTAGCTACGAAGGGCGTTTTGCCTCAGACATTGAATCTCACCAAATCGGACTCCGTGTAGGATTCAAATTCTAGCGGTGCTTGTAACTGCCGATGGAGTGTTACCATCGCTTCCATCCTCATCAAATCCCTACCGTACTGGAACTAGTCAGCGGTAGGGGTTTTTATTTATCTCCTCCGGAAGGTCTAGTCATCATCACTAGGCAACGGCTCAGTATCACCTAGGTGCTTGGGTTGCTTGTCTGTGATATTCACGTCCAGCCACATTTTTACGCGGGCGAGCACCTCACGGTCTTCAGTTTTTTTAGCTGCATTGCCATCTACTCTTTTTGCATTGTAGCCATAGACTTTCATTCCGTAGGACTGCGCAATGTATGCTGCGCGCTCATTTTGGAATTTCTGGCTAATAAAAGTCACCTCGTTGAGACCAAAGATTTTTTTAGCACGGACGACCGAGTCCAGCGTTCTTAGCCCGGCGTAATCGCAGACAATCCGATCACTCGGGATGCCTTTGGCGATGAGGGCGTTTTTCATATCGATCGGCTCATTGTAATTCAGCTTTCGGTTGTCTCCTGAGACGATCAACACATTGACCTTACCCGCCTGAAAAAGCTCCGCCGCAGCCTCGATGCGGTATTTGAAATACCGGTTATCGCGCCCGCCGATTTTTTTAGAGCAGCCGAAGACCAGCCCCACGCGCCCCTCTGGAACGGCGTCCACATCATCAAACAAAATCCCCTCTCCGGCACGGCGAGCTACGTGATTCGTGTACCACACAAACCCAAACCCAGTGAGCACCCCTACAAAACACAGAATGGCCAAGCGTTTTAACCAACGCACCCAGCCATTACCTGAGGCTCTTGCGGATGAATTGCTAGGAGCGTCAGGGCGCGCATCGCCCTCGGGCTGATTATCAGCATCTGATGGATCTGTTTGAGGCATGGTTCTCTACACAGGATTTAATCCTCAATATTCTTACGCGGTAAGTTCACCAAGGTTTTCACCACAGAGGCAAAGACGCTCTCTTTTGGATTTTCAGGTGCCACCACACGCAATTTTCTCTGTGCTGGCACCAGAGACACCTCATCTACTCTGCCTACAAACTCGCCATCTACCTCCATCGGCACGCCTCGGTCACACTCCACACGGAAACTTTTTGCCTGCAGGTAATTGACGGATGAATTACCAGCATCAATTGCCCCTGTGGCGATTCCTTTGACGGAGTCCAACACTAGCTTGTAGCCTGCCTCTGAAAAAACGAGTGCATCTAACATTTCATCCGCATTATCGGCCTTGCGGAACAACTTCACCTGCCCACCGTAGAGTGAGCCGTTTCCAGCCAGCACGCAGACGCCTTCCTCCACGCGACCATCATCGCAGATTACACGCATCTTGGGAGGTTTATCACCCAGCACCCTAACAGCCGACATCAAGTAAGCCATCGGCCCAAACATTTTTTTTGTTTCCCAAGTCGTTTCCTCGATCACCTGCGCATCAAAGCCGACCCCTGCCATCTGCACAAAGGCATGACCATTGGCCTCGAATAAATCCACCTCCTTGATGTAACCTTTATCGATCACCTGCATGGATTTTACGAGGCTGTTAAACGGCAAACCCATCTCCCGGGCAAAAACATTCATCGTTCCCGCTGGCAATACACCTAGTGCGGTATGACTCCCAGCAATGCCCTGCACCACCGCATTCAGCGTGCCATCACCGCCGGCGGCGATCACTACTGGCTCGCCCCGATCAGCAAAATCAGCGGCCAGATCCATGGCATCTTCCGCGCTACGGCTGGCATACAGAGCGAACCTCTGAGCATTAGCCATTAAGAAACGCAGCGTCCGGCGGCCTTTCTGGCTGCGGGCGTTGGGGTTAAAAATCAGAGGGTATCGTTGCATCCGCAGCCAGTGTAACGTGCTTTACCTATAATTTGAATCCCAGAATTTCATCAATCTTCCATTGGTTTGCTTTTGTGGCTTGCCGTCTCAGCCAGTGCTTGCCAAAACTTATCCATGACTCAGCAGCTTGAAGACCTTTTTGCCTTTCTCCGTTTCCCGAGTATCTCTACCGATTCTAACCACGCGCCAGACGTGCGCAATTGTGCCAATTGGCTGATTGAGAAACTCACCACGATGGGGCTAGATGTGGAGCTGCATGAAACCCCACGTCACCCGATCGTGATCGCTCGGAACCAGCATCAGCCAGATAAAAAAACAGTCCTCATCTACGGCCACTATGATGTGCAGCCTGTTGACCCAGTAGAACTATGGGACAGCCCACCGTTCGAACCTGAGATCCGTGAGGGACGTATCTGGGGGCGTGGCTCTACCGATAACAAAGGGCAAATGCTTGCTCACGTGTTAGGCGTGGAAAAAACTCTCCTCGAAGACGGAGAACTCCCCGTCAACCTGATCTTCCTGTTCGAAGGTGAAGAGGAAATCGGCAGTCCAAACTTAGTGCCATTCCTAGAAGCTAACAAAGCCGAACTCGCCTGTGATGTCATTGCCGTTTCTGACACTGGCATGGTGGCCAAAGGTGTCCCCACCATGGGCTATGGGCTGCGCGGCATCACCTGCTGTGAAGTCACCGTTAAGGGTCCCTCTGGAGATCTCCACTCGGGGGTCTATGGAGGTGCTGTGGCAAACCCCGCAACCGCGGTTGCCCGCTTGGTAGCCTCTCTGCACGATGCCGATGGTAAAATTGCCATCGATGGATTTTACGATGATGTGCGCCCGTTAGAAAACTGGGAGCGTGAAATGTGGGCGCAGGTTCCCGGCGTGTCAGACGCTGACATCCTGAACATCACGGGCTCCCCCGCTCCCTTCGGTGAGCCTGATTATAGCTCTGCCGAACGCCTCTGGGCGCGACCTACCGCAGAGGTCAATGGCATCGGCGGCGGCTACCAAGGAGAAGGATCCAAGACCGTGCTCCCTGCCGAAGCCATGGCCAAATTTTCTTTCCGCCTAGTGCCAGATCAAGACCCTGCGGACATCTCAGCCAAGGTGAAGTCTCACCTCGAAAAGCACTGCCCTCCTGGCGTCACCGTGGAGGTAGAAGTAGGCCACGATGGCAAACCTTACATCTGTGACCCTCATTCAGAAAACGGTAAAGCTGGCCAAGCCGCGCTGGAAGCTGCATTTGGCAAAGCTCCTGTGCTCATCCGTGAAGGTGGGTCCATTCCTATCATTCAGGACATGAAAGAAATCCTAGGCGTTGAGTCATTGATGCTGGGTCTCGCACTGCCTGACTGCCAAATCCACGCACCGAACGAGAACTACTATGTGGAGAACTTTGAGGGAGGCATTCGCCTAAACCAAGAGCTTCTTAAGCAGCTAGCAGCAAAGTGATCTCACCACCCTGCTAAGACCTCTTCGCTGTGACAAAATAGACGATGCAGCCGAGCACCCCCATAGCCAGTCCGCTCCAGTAAAACACCCAACCATGCACGAGCGGAAGGCTCGCCTCAAAGTAGCGACCGCAGCAGTAGCCGCCGATCAGCCCGCCCACTCCACCTGTTAGAGTGCCGAAGAGTGCCTGAGCTTGGTTTCTCATACCTGGCTCTACGCGGCGGTTCACCAGCATCTGGCCAGTGACAAAAAAGAACGTGTAGCACGGGCCGTGCAGGGCGATGCCTAGCCGCATCCATGGCAAGCTTCCAGACCAGTCTGCGTAGGCAAACATCACATAACGCAGCAGACCAAAGACCAAGGACGCCATCAGCAGCCAACGGATGCGCCCTTTGGCTAACAGCCCCCCGATGGCTAACATGGCTCCTATTTCCGTCACCTGCCCCCAAGTCATCGAGGCCGCCTGATCACTATCGCCTAACACCGTGAGCTGGAGCGGGGCGGACATGTAAAACGCCGCAAGCGGGATGGAAAATAACGTGGCAGTCACCAAGAACACCCGCATTGATTTTTCCCTTAATAACCCCAGCGCACCTAGGCCTAACGCCCGCGCCCATCGTGAGCCGTCACCCTGATGTTTATCCCCCCTCGGCGGGGTGTCTGGCATCATAAAACATGCCAACCCAACCAAGACTCTCACGCCGGCCGCCACCATGCCAGTGATGGCGGAGCTGTCCCAAGCCAGCCAGCTCACCATGAGGCCTGCTGCTATCCAGCCGATGGTTCCCCAGATCCGAAATAGTGGAAATTTCTTCTCAGCATCGGTCACGTTACTGAGCGCCACCGTCGCCAACAGCGCCCACATTGGTGCAGAGATTAGTGCGTTCAGCATTTGGAACCCCAAGTAATACCACGCGCCCCATCCAAGCTGGAGAGAAACAAACGCCAACCCTAAAAAGGCCGCACCCGCCAGCGAAAGTATGCCCATCAATTTCTGCGCAGAGTAACGGTAGTCCGCCATCGCTCCAAAAAACAATGGTGAGATCAGGGACGCCAGAGGCCCCACCGAGTAGGCATATTTTTTCACCCAGAGGATGTTGTTTTCAGCCAGAATGTTAGGCAATGCAGGGAACCACAACCCGGGTGCCATCGAGAGCAGAAAAAAGGAAACCCCGATCCACCATGTCCCTCCTTTGCCTAATTTAGTAGTCATAGCTAATGGAGGAGGAATGAGATCATTTTGGTCAGTGGTGCGCTGTCACCTATTGTGCGCAACCGTGACCCTGCCTAAAGGATGATTACTTGCCCTCTACCAGAGATGCAACACTTTCCATGCATCGATCACACGATGGCTCAGCTAAATTTACTCGCGCTCTTTTTTCCTGCCGCGCCATTGGTAGCGACCTCCGCAGAACTGGCAGGTAAAGGCATTGGTCAATACCACCTGCACGGCGAGCCGTAAACGATAGCTGCCAAACAATTTTTTTGCCTGTCGGTGCCGCGCACATCGCTGCGCAGACATTAGTTGGGATCGGCACATCGGGCAGATTACCTTGCCTGCCTCCATCACATGAATCACCTGTAGAGTTAGTAAAGCAGCTGCACAACCACCAGCGATATACAAATACATCAGCTCCTGAAAGTAGCCGCCAAGGACGGCAAAAACGACTACACCAGTCCCTGCAATTGCGCGTACAATTGTTAAGAAAGATAAGAGCAAGAGTCTTCCTCTATCAAAAATCCGATGCCTGATTCTGGCCATTGTAATGAACGCGTAATGAACGCTGTGATGGGCGAACCCGTGTGTTGTTGTGTGTGCTTGAGGTAAGCAACAATCATTAATCACTCAATTTTCGAGCTACCGCAATCTATCAATTCCACAATCTATGTCATCCCCACCAGAGCGGCCAAGATGCTATAGGGCTAGGAAATTGGAATGAAATGAGCAGCTTGGGCCGTTATTAGCGCCAGCAATTTGTAGCCAGATTACGCCTCAATTTCCTCCCCACCGACGTGGAAACCGATTTTGCGGCGTGGTTTTTCCTCCTCCTCGTTGGCTAGGCGAGTGTAGCAGAGCACCTGAAAGCTCGATTGATGGCTGATAAACATGCAGGGCATACCGTTGAGCATACCGTCAACCACCACACTGGAGTGGCCATCTTCGCCAATGCTGTGCACCTCCACGGCATCTCCATTGCTCATCAGAGCGTAGATGGCGGGCTCATATTCCTCCGGCAGGCTTTCTCGCCATTTGGTAACGCGGTTTGCCAAACGCTTGATAAACTCCCCCGATGATTCAAAGCGATGCTTCTGCTCCTCAGGCATGTGCGCGAGCATTTCGCTGATGTGTGGCATGCCAGTGGCACCAGGAAGTGTTAGATAAGGGCGACGAAGTGAGGATTTTTTCTTAGGCATGCTGAGAGGATGATGTAGTGAGGCCTTCGGTTAGCCTCTGGATTTCTCCACCACGGCGTAAGCGTTGTGGTTGTGGATGGACTCGTGGTTTTCTGCTTCTACGCGATACCATGTGATGTTGTCTTGTGCGTTAGATCTCGCGGCTACATTACGCACGAGGTCTTCCACAAAAACAGGATTATCGTAAGCGCGCTCGGTGACGGCTTTTTCATCAGGGCGTTTGAGCAGGCTGTAGAGCTCACAGCTTGCTGAGCTTTCCACGAGATCGATAAGATCCTCGATCCAGATTGGCTCGTTAAACCGAACAGAATAAGTGACTGTGCCACGTTGGTTATGAGCACCACGTTCGCTGATGGCCTTTGAGCACGGGCAGAGGGTAGCTACGTTCACCAGGACGGTGACGATGAAGTCCGTATTGCCATCGATGTCAGACTCCGCCTCAAAAACCACTTCATAATCCATCACGCCTGACATCTTGGTGACGGGGGCAGGTTTCGTCCGGAAGAAAGGGAAGCGGAATTCAACGTGTGCCTTACGCGCCTCTAACCGCTGCAGCAGCTCGTTCGGGATAGCTGTCATCTCACGGACGTCCAAGCAGTTTCCATGAGAGTTCAGCACCTCGACAAAGCGGCTCATGTGTGTGCCTTTGAAGTGGTGAGGAAGGTCAACGGCTAGAGCTGTGGTGGCTACCGTGCGTTGGGTGCTGCCGTCTTTATTTCTGACTTCGAGGGGAAAACGCAGCGCCTTCACACCTACTCGGTCAATGGCGATGTTGCGGTCGTCGAATTCGTTTTGGGTGTCCTTGAGTTCCTTCATGGAGCTTGATCGGTATCTCGGTATCGGTGGATATTGTTTGGTAAAAACAAAAAAGCCTGCCCGGCATCAGCGGACAGGCTTGGAGAATGGTTACTCTGCGGCGGGTGAATTACCCGAGCAGGTTGCAAGCACGAGCACGCTTGATCTCACGAGTGATCTTGCGGTGGAGCTTGGCGGAAACACCAGTCACACGGCGAGGAAGGATCTTGCCTGTCTCGGTGGTGAACTTGCGCAGAAGATCTACGTTTTTGTAGTCAACTTCAGCTTCAGGAATGTCATGGCGACGACGTGGCATCGGGCGGTTTGCCTTCCAGAAGGAGATGCGGCGTTCCTTGTTCTTAGGAGTAGATATTGATGACATGATGTAGAATCGGTTAGTTAGATTTGAAGAGTAAGCGGCTGCTATTAGCGAAGCTCGCGGTGGAGGGTGCGACGGCGCAGGAAAGGATTGTATTTGATCTTTTCAAGGCGACCGGGTGTGCGGAGGCTTTTCTTATTGCGCGTGGAAGTGTAGCGGGAGGTTGGTTTACCTTCAGCTTTTGCTTCTGTGCATTCGAGGATGATGATGTCGCGTGCCATGATCTTGGTTTCTGATTAGTTGGGAAAAATGGTGTGGAGAAATGGAATAAAAATTATTCAGACTGAATCTTGATCTAGTGTCGTGATGCCAGCCTCCTTGGAGGGGACGGGCAAACTACGCATTTGCGCCTGATCGTCAAGCAGAGAATCGTATAGATTTGAAATAATTTGGTGAATTACGTGCTAAACGGGATGATTTTTGTGAGTTTTTCCAGTTTAGCGCATGCTGCCGTTGGAAAATCCAAAGTCACCTTTGCCATTCTGGCGGCGGAGGTTTCCGCTCTCATGCTCCCATGCGGCTTGGCACTGCACGGTGTAGCGGGCGAACGGGATAGCCTCAAGGCGCTCTTTGGGAATCTTCTCCTTGGACATCTCACAGATGCCATAGACACCAGTTTCACAGCGCTCGATAGCGTGTTCAATCTCGCTGAGGGCGTCCTGTTCTTTATCGAGAAGTTTGAGCGCGAAGTCACGATCATAGGCGTCACTTCCTGCGTCCCCGGTGTGCATGCCTCCGGCGCCTGACTCCATGCTATCGGTGTCCTTGAGGGCGTCTTGCGTCATACCCATGGCATCAAGAATACCATCACGGAGATCGAGTAATCGCTGATGCTGTTTCTTCACAAAGCCAACCAGCTTGACGGGCTTGCGCATCACGGGTGCTTTTGGCGTTCTTTTGACGGCGGCCACGGGCACGGTTACTTTTTTGGCAGCAGCTTTTTTAACAACCTTCTTGGCTGCTTTCTTGGCTACTTTTGTTGGTGTGGCTGCTTTCACCGCCTTTTTGACAGCTTTCTTTGCCACCTTTTTAGCGGCTTTTTTGACTGCTTTTTTAGCAACCTTCTTAACAACCTTCTTAGCGGTTTTCTTTGGCTTCGCAGGAGTTGATTTTTTGGCTGCCTTCTTGGCTGCTTTTTTCACTGGCTTCTTAGCTACCTTTTTCTTCGCTGCTTTTTTGGCAGTTTTCTTAGCAACCTTTTTGGTGATTTTTTTCTTAGCAGCTTTTTTCTTAGCAACCTTCTTTGACGCTGATTTTTTTACCGCTTTCTTGGTAGCTTTCTTGGCTAATTTTTTAGCCGCCTTCTTCACCACTTTTTTAGCGGCTTTTTTCACGGTCTTTTTAGCGACGCGTTTGACTGTTTTCTTGGCGGTTTTCTTTTTCGCGGCCATGGGTTGATTGGTGAAAATGTTCGTTCAGAGAGAGTTACTTCAGGGAACCTTACCCGATCATTGGATCGGAAAGGCGGCAACGGCTAATCGTTTTCCCATTAGACTGCAAGCTGAAATTTACCTATTCGCTCGCTTTTTCATCACCCACTGCCCTCTCGAATTGCTATCTATTCGCTTTTCGGGCATCGTATTTACGTTTCTCCATCATAATCCAATCTTGGTCCGCATCACTGAGCCGTGAGTAGGAAACGCGCCCGATTTTCCCGTCTGGATCGACTAAGGTGACCTGTTTATTTCTGAAACGATAGAGCTTGGCAAAGGTCTTCCTCCCTTCACGGCTCGTCCACAGGCGGTATCCCTTCGCCTCCTGCTGCTCTCTCCATTTGCCGTAATTTCTTTCTGCTACGCGGACGACTTGTTTCATTTTTGCCCAGTAGTAACCCTGACCGCCTTTTTTGTATCCCCGGTAGCGATCCAGTATAGCTCCGCTGGGTGAAACCATGACCACTGTCGGGTGGCCCATGACTTTGTAACGTTTTTTAAGGGCCTCCATCCTTGATTTTTTGACAGCCTCCTCCCCCTTGACCTCTCCAGAGGCGGCGATGTGGCTATCCACGCGAAGCCGCACCACGTGCTCCTTCGCCCACGCCTCAAACTCTCCCGTCGAGAACAGCTCTCTACTTAGGGCGCGGCACAGCGGGCTGCGGGCAGTATTGGTGAACCAAATCAGCATTGGTCTTCCAGAGCTACGGGCAAAACGGACGGCCTCTGAGTAGTCTGTAATCCAGCTTTTGTTTTCTGGTTTTTTCCAGAGCTCTTCCAACTCTTTACTAATCGGCTCATCTGGATCCTCTGGTGCCCATAGAATATCCTCTTCCTTGGCGATGCCCGCCATTGTGCCTGCTGCACCTCCTGTCACGCGCGTCTGAGCAGAAGCACCGAAGCCGCCGATGCGTCCCCCAGCCTTGCGGTATGCTTCGAGGCCGGATTGTTGTTTTTTCCCCTTCTTCGCCTTGCCACCTGTGATCTGCGCGAGTTGGGAACAGGATGCAAACAAACCACACAAACTAAAAGCAGCAACAATCAGCAAGAGGGAGTGGGACAGCGATTTCATGCCACTATGGAAAGGGAGTATGGGCTGTTTGGCAATGCGGAAGTTTTTTCATCGCCATAGGTTTTGACTTTATACCCCTATGGCATACCTTAGCTCAGACAACGCAATGGACGAGCCCACTGATGCACCTATCCAACTCGACGGTAAGCTCTTGATAGCTGATCCGTCACTGCGTGACTCCATTTTTAACAAATCAGTCATTCTGATGGCTGAACATGAAAACGACGAGGGCGCACACGGGATTATCCTCAACACACCAACAGGACAAACCGTAGGAGATCTCCTCAAGGACGAGATGTTTGCTCCGCTCAAAAACCTACCCGTGCACGTTGGTGGGCCAGTAGGTCAGGAGCACCTCCACTTTGCCGCATTCTGGCTAGGCGATAACCAAGAGCTGCGCTACGTGACACGGATTTCTGCCAAGGATGCCATTACTTACACCCAGCAATCGGGCACTCTTGTAAGGGCATTTGCTGGCTACTCTGGCTGGGATGCAGGACAGCTCGAAGATGAACTCCGTAAAAACTCATGGATCACTGCGCAGCCCACCTCCACACTCCTCAGCTCCACCCATGAGAAAAGCCTTTGGCGGAAGTTGCTACGTGAGATCTCTCCGTTCCACAAAATCCTCGCCGAAGCACCGGATGATATTTTTCTGAATTAGCCTGAATCAGGTCAATTCGAATCGCCTAGTATCTACGCCATAGCGATGGGATAAACAGCACGAGCAAGGCAAAAAGCTCAAGTCTCCCCAAGATCATCAAAAACGACAGAAACACCTTCGTCGGCGGCGTTAGATGAGCGAAGTTATCCATTGGCCCCACTCCCCCAAAACCTGGTCCGATGTTTGCCATGGTAGCTATCACACAGCCAAAAGCCGTCATCACATCCATGTGATTAGCCGCCTCCAACAGTGCTACAACAAAGCAGGAAACAATAAAAATAAAGGCGTAAAGCGCCACAAAGACCACCGTCTGAGAACGCTCAACTTCGCCCAGGGCGTTTCCGTTGACGTGCATTCGGAATACTTGATTAGGGCGGAATGCTCTCACGATTTCAAACCGAGCCGTCTTGAGAAACACAATCAATCGGCTCACCTTCATTCCTCCTGAGGTAGATCCAGAGCACCCTCCAAGCATCATAATCATTGCTAGAATAATCAGAGTAAATCCTGGCCAGGCTGAATAGTCCGCCGTCACAAACCCAGTGGTCGATGCCACAGAAACAACCGTAAACCAAGTATCTCGCAGTGCCTGCCAGAAGCTCATATTCACAGCAGCTGCCGATACACCAGAGGCCAAAATAACCGCCGCTCCAAGGCAGAGAATCACAAACAACCTCCCCTCTTCCTCGTCCACAAGGCGCTTCCATTTTTTCCGCAGGATCACCACCCACACCAGGAAGCTGATCGAGCACAGCAGCATAAACAAGCTCAACCACAGCTCGATAAGCCAGCCGTTCCCCCAATCACTGTAGTGCCCCACGCTCTTGTTGTGAGGGCTGAATCCACCGGTGGAAACTACCGTAAATGCATGGGATATCGCGTTGTAGGTGGTCAAACCCATCGCCTTTAGGCCGATCACACATACGATGGTTATGCAGACATACACCTTCCAAAGAACCATTGCCGTGTCCCGGATTCGTGCCGTAGTTGCCTCTCCTGTCTGGAAAGATGACTCGTTTCTAAAGAGAGATTTTGACCCCATGCCAAGGTATGACAGCACGGCAACAAACAACACCAGAATCCCCATCCCTCCAAGCCACTGAGTGACTGATCTCCACATCAGTAAACCGCGCGGCCATGATGCAATATCTACGCCTAATTTGGGCTCCGTACCAATCACCGTGGACCCCGTGGTTGTAAAACCTGATACGGATTCGAAAAAAGCATCCGCCATGCCGAGCTTAGGCTCACCTAACAGATACGGCAAACTTCCAACCAATCCACACAGCACCCAACCGAGCCCCACCACCACGATGCCTTCTCGGCGCGGTACGCGTTCGATTTTCCCCACTCCGCAGACCATCAGTAACGCCCCTCCCATCGCCACGATACCTGCCGATAGAAAAAGCGAAATCATCGCAGGCTTATCCCCCGCCACCGAGTCCAACCACGCAAACACCCCGCACGCAGCCATCGCCAAGCTCTCTAACAGTAAGAGCGCTCCTAGAAATTTAGCTAGAATCCGGAAGTTCATATTTAGGTCATATTAGCGCACAAGTTTGAGGAACTTTTTGCGCACCTTAGGAGCCACCATCGCGTAGATCGTATCACCAGGTTTGAGGAAATCTTCGGGACCAGGCACGATGGCGTGTAGCCCCCGCATCCTCGCCACCAGCACGCAGCCCTCAGGCCACTCGATCTCGGACACCATGTGCTCCGCCGCCAGTGAAGCCTTGGCCACTTGTGTTTCTATCACCTCGCCTGCTCCCATTTTTTTGACCGTGTGGAATTTATCCGAGGTCAGGAATCTCTCAAGATCTCTTAGGGTAGCCTCCCGCGGACTAACAGCCGCCAGCATCCCAAAGTGCCTTCCGCTAGTAGAAATCGCTGCAGCATAATCAGCACGGTGAATCAATGTTAGGCAATTTTTAGTGCCCAAGTTATTCGCTTGCAGACAAGTCATCACGTTGTCCTCATCGCTACCGCCACAGGCTACAAAGAAATCTGCATCGCCCACCTGCTCTTCTTCCAGCTCGGACAGCACGGTGCCATCTGTATTCAACACCGTGGTATCACTCAATAGGCCCGTCAGCTCTTGAGCACGCATTGGGTCTTTTTCAAAAATCCTCACCTTGCAGTGGAAACTTTCTAACATTTGCGCCAGAGAAAACCCATACTCACCGCCGCCAAAAATCACCACTCGCAGAGCCTCCTCTCGCCCTTCTCCTTTTTGCAGACGCGTTGCAAGCTTACGCAATCGATTTGGATCGCCAAAAATTGTCACCACATCTCCCGCTGCTAGCGAATCTTCCGCCGATGGCACAAAGTGCTCACCACCACGCGTGATGGCAGCCACACGAGTCCTCTCCGGAGCCTTCAGGTCAACCAGCCTCTTACCGATGGCATCACTACGCTCCCCTACCCGCACTTGCTGTAGCTCGATCCTACCTCGTGCCACCTCCTCCACCAGAAGCGAGTCTGGGTTGCGGATAAACTTGGAAAGCTCAATCGCGCTGAGACGCTCTGAGCTAAAAATATGATCAATACCAAAGTGCCCACGATAATCAAACAGCCACTCCTCACGCTGCAATCCCGGGTGCACTCGGGCTATCACCTTGGCGGCATTTAGCTTCTTAGCAATGGATGCAGACATCAAATTCACCGTACTGTCACTAGTCAGTGCCAGAAAGAGCTCACACTCCGCCACACCAGCCTCCAGCAGCACACTAGCACTTGCACCTGTACCTGTAATAACACGGCCATCAATCTGCTGCTCAAGCTCTGACGCCACCTGGGCATCATTCTCAACGACAACAATACTGTGTGCTTCTCTCGATAGGGAAACCGCCAAGTGCCGACCAATTTCCCCCGCCCCTACAATAATGATATTCATAACAGCAACCCGTGGCCGCACGCGCTCCATGCCAGAATCCACACACAAAAGCAAGACTCGATCCCGCGCCTCGCTCGCGAGAAAATCTTGCCCCCTGCAACTTTACGGGCATAATTCCGCCCGTTCATACTCATAACCACATGGAAAACGTCATTATCATTGGAACCGGCCCTGCCGGATACACCGCCGCAGTTTACACCGCCCGTGCAGATCTCAACCCACTCATCCTTACTGGCACTCAGCCTGGTGGCCAGCTAACCACCACCACCGAGGTGGAAAACTTCCCTGGTTTCCCTGAGGGAATCACCGGCCCGGAGCTGATGATGAATATGCAGAAACAAGCCGAGCGCTTTGGCACTCGTGTCGAGTTCGCCCATATTGACTCCGTCACGAAGGAAGACGACGGCACATTCACTCTCACCGCAGGGGCAAACACTTATCAAACCCGCGCCGTTATCATCTGCTCCGGTGCCTCCGCCCGTTACCTCGGCCTGCCCGGCGAAGATGAACTCACCAAAGGCGGCCACGGCCTCACTGCTTGTGCTACCTGTGATGGCGCATTCTACCGGGATGTCCCAGTCTGCGTCGTCGGCGGTGGTGACTCTGCCTGTGAAGAAGCCACCTTCCTAACCAAATTCGCCAGCAAAGTACACCTCATCGTCCGCCGTGATGAACTCCGCGCTTCCAAAATCATGGCCCAGCGCGCACTCGATCACGAAAAAATCGAGGTCATCTGGAACTCCGGCATCAATCAGTATCTCACCGATGACAAAGGCGACATCCGCGCCGTCGAACTCAAGGACACCCAAAACGGCGACATCTCAGAGCTCGAAGTCAGCGGCGTATTCATGGCCATTGGTCACACGCCTAACAGCGGATTCCTCAACGGCTTAGTGGAGACTGATGAGAACGGCTATATCCTTCAAAAACACGGCACCCTCACCAGCGTGGAAGGTATCTACGCCGCTGGTGACATCAGCGATACCGAATACCGCCAGGCCATCACCGCTGCCGGACAAGGCTGCGCCGCCGCCATCGAGGTGGAGCGTTGGCTCGCCGAGCAGGATGCCTAATTGGTCGTATAGAATTACCGCCAAAAAAAAAATCCAAGAAAAGCCAGCCTATCTGCGTTATAATTCCTGAGAAACATGAAGCACCACTTCCGCAAACATCTCACAAGTGCAGCTCGGCTGGCAGTTTTCTGCCCGCTGGTCACGATTGGCACCCATTCAGTTGTCCACGCCGATCCCTCAGCTCCCCCCTCTGGCAAACCTTCCAGCAAGCCTCCCGGAGAGCCCACTGAAAACAAAGTCACTCCCTCATCAGAAACCTCTGTCAAACCCGCAGAGAAAAAACCCATGGTCAAGAAACTCGCCAATGGGAATTACCAGATCGGCCTGATCACATTCAATCAAAAGACCCGCGAGATCTCCATCCCCGCTCGCACTGAGATCGTTGCTCCCGGCTCCGTGTTAGAATACCTGCTGGTTCACACCAATGGCGAAAAAGTCCATGAGGCACTGCTCACTTCTGATGCAGACCCCACCCACCTCAACATCGCGCTGAAACTTCTTCGCTACAAGGAGTCCCAAGAACTCTTCCGCGAGTTAAAAGCCGATGGCACACCAGGCGACACCTACCCGGCGGTGCCCGAGGAAACCCGCAAGGCAGCCCGTTTCTCCATCCACGTCACCTACAAGCATCAAGGCAAAGACAAAACCGTGCTTGTTTCCGATTGGATCCAGCACCACGCCACAAAGAAACCCATGCCTAAAACCGCTTGGGTTTACAACGGCTCCTACATTCACGATAAAAAATTCAAAGCCAAGATCAACGGCAACATGCTCTCCATCCTCACCGATCTGAGTGCCATTGCCAACTACTCAGGCGATGACCGCGAGGACGACACCATCTGGTTCCCCGCGCCACGCATCCCCGCAGGAGGCACCAAAGTCACCGTCACCCTCAAACCTTGGAAACAATAATCCATCTCCCGCCAAAAAAACCCCAATCATCTGACTATCTAACCGCCTAACTATCCCATGAAGACACTCATCACAATGGTCGCCACCATCCTCCCCCTAGGCCTCGCCACTGGACTACAAGCACAGGAAGTTGAAAACCCCTATCTCTCTATCAAGTTAGAGATGAAGCGCACTATCGAGACAGGTAATGCCTACCTCAAAAAAGCCCAGCACGCTGACGGCTACTGGAAAGATGCCAACTACCCCGCCTACACCGCCCTCGCACTCACCGCAGCACTGCGCAGCCCCAGCTACAAGGAAGCAGCTCACGTCAAAAAAGGTATCGCATGGCTCCTCAAGCAGCAGAAAAAAGACGGCGGCATCTACAATCAAGGGCTCGGCACCTATAACACCGCCACCTCCATCGTAGCACTCGTCGCCACCGGTGACAAAGCGCACTACCCCGCCATCCTCAAGGCACGCCGCTACCTCATCAACATGCAGACCAATCCCGGAAACCTTGGCGATCTCGATAAAAAATACATCGGTGGCATTGGCTACGGCGGCAGCTACAAACACTCAGACATGAGTAACACCTACCTTTCTATTGAGGCACTACGTCTCTCCCGCCACATCGCCCAAGACGATGCCAATGGCAAACAACCTGAGCTCGATTGGGAAGCCGCCATCCAGTTTGTATCACGCGCCCAAAACCTCAAAGCAACCAACGATCAACCAGGCATCAGCGACGATGGAGGGTTTGTTTACTTCCCAGGCAACTCCAAAGCTGGAGAAACCGAGAACGCCGACGGCTCGAAATCACTCCGCTCCTATGGCTCCATGTCCTACGCCGGACTACTCTCCATGGTCTATGCCGACCTCGATGCCAAAGACCCTCGTGTTATCGCCGTTAAAAAATGGTTAGGTAACAACTACACCATCAAAGAAAACCCCGGCCTCGGCCAGCAAGGTCTCTACTACTACTACCACACCATGGCAAAAGCCCTCGCTGCCGCTGGCGTGGACAAACTCCCACTCAAAGGCGGAGGTGAAGCGGACTGGCGTAAAGACATCGCCCAAAAAATCCTCACCACCCAACGCGAAGACGGCTCATGGCTCAACGAAAACGCCCGTTGGTGGGAGAACCAACCCGAGCTCGTCACCGCCTACGGCGTCCTCACCCTAGAGCAAATCTACCACACGATTCCTGAGTAGAAACTGTGTAAAGCCGCGCGAGCGCTAGGATCATGACCACCTTTACCTACCCGAGCCCCGTCGAGCTTGCGAATGCGCGGCTCACATCCAAGGTAGCCAGGAACCTCACACTGTGCCTTTTCATCGGAGCTATGGCTGGCTACATCATAGAGATCGCAACTGAAATCCCATTGTTCTGGGCACTTGATACCTGGTATGTGCCGCTAATTTCCGTCGCCACCGTCTGCTGGATGCCTTGGCTGATGCAGAAGCTGTCTCCGGTTGCCAGCATAGAAAAACTCCTCGCGTTCTGCGCACTGAACGCCCTCATCGGCTACGACCTCATGCGCCGTGTGGCAGATGGTTTCTACTACATTGATCGCTACGGCTGCTAAATCACGGTAGAGAAAAAATTCTGTTCATTCTGTCAGTTCTGTCCGAGACTAACAGCACCTTGCTTACCAAACTCCACACCCTTCGCGATCGATTATCCGCCGCCGTGCTTGGCTCAGACCAAGCCGCTGATCTGTTACTAACAGCTCTGTTAGCCAAAGGGCACGCCCTGATTGAAGGCGCCCCTGGAGTAGGGAAAACTTCCCTCGCCCAAACGCTCGCCAACGGCATCGGCGGGAAGTTTAAACGTATCCAATTCACCCCGGATCTCTTACCGGCAGACATCCTCGGCTACCATCTCTACAAGCAACACAACGGCGAGTTTGAATTTGTTCCCGGCCCCGTGTTTACCAATTTATTGTTGGCAGATGAAATTAACCGAACATCACCACGGGTGCAGTCCGCTTTATTAGAATCCATGAACGAAGGCCAAGTGAGCATCGATGGATCGACGCATGATCTGGAGAAACCCTTCCTCGTCGTCGCCACTCAGAATGTCACCTCCTCGACAGGAACCTTCCCCCTACCCGAGCCGCAGCTGGACCGCTTTTTGCTATCCATCCCGATGTCGCTCCCGGATGCCAGCACGCAGAACGCCATCCTCAACTCACACGCCAAGGGGGAAATAAACGGCACATCTCGCGATCCTCTATTAGACCCCAATGAGATCATCGCACTCCAAGAGCAAGCCTCACAGCTCCCCATCTCAGAGAACCTCAACGGCTACATCATCGCACTCTGCGAAAACGTCCGCCGTGCTTCAGGCGGAAGCCACACAGTATCTGTCCGCGCCTCACTCGCTCTAATGCGCGCCTCCCAAGCACACGCCTTCCTAGATGATCAAGAAGCCGTCCACCCAGACCACGTGCAAGCCGTCTTCCCCCACGTGCTACGCCACAGACTCCTCCCCGATGACGGCTCAGCACCAGACCCCATCCTACGCGCTGCGTTGAAGGATACAGTTGTGGCTTAATACGCTCACAGCAGTAAAACCCTGAAAGCCTTGGAGTCTGAGGCACCGTATGTTTTTCAGCCTCATTGTCATCGATCACTCACGCATCGGTTTGCCTTGGCGGTAGAGTGCCTGCGCTTTTTGTAGCCCTGGAATCAGCGCGGACTGATTCATCCGTGTAGCAAGCTGGATTGCACGTTGAACCACTGCGAGAGCCATTTTGTAATCTCCCGCCTCAGCGTAGCCGGCTGCTAGGGTATCCATATATGAAGGATTATTACCGCCTGTGAGCTTGAGCGCACGTTGCGCGCACTGCACTGCGATCTTTCCATTGCGAAGCCGGTGGTCTTTATGTGTGGCATAAATCCAGGCGACGTTATTCATCACCACGGCATTGTGCTGTCCTGATTGACGCGCGGCTTCATAATACGCCGAAGCTGTCGGGATTTGATTCTGCTTGAGGAACTCAGCGGCAACCCAGGCAAGGAGCATGCAGTATTCCTTGTGAGCTAATAACTGCTGATGTGCTCTTGAAATGTAGTCGGCGGTGTCAGTAAGCGTGCCGTGCTCCATCAAGATGCGTGGCAGATAAAGCAGATTAATCTTATCGGGAACAGCGAGCCATCTTTTGCTGCCAGGCTTCGTCTGGACATCGGCAAGAAAGGTATCCACCGGGTGATGATTCTGATAGAGTGTGCTAACGTTCCCATTTTTAGAAACAAGAATAGCACTTGGCGTTGGTAAATCATGGAGTGTGGATAGGGTGTGACCAAAGATCGCCACAAGTGCCTTATTGGTTGCATCCGATGGCACACCTGCCGACCACGGGAACTGAACCTCTTTCAGGTATGCCTGCGCTTTCACGCGATCTACCGCCTCCTGATCGGTACATAGCGCGAGGATATCAAACTGTTTGCCGATGGTTTTCGCCTCATCGGTTAGATGTTTTAACTCTTTGCGGCACTGATCACAGCTCTGGCTCCACAGGCAGATGAGCAACGGGCGTTCAAGCTTTGATGACTGGACTAAATTTTGTTTCCCATCTACCGCATAGCGCAAATTGGGAGCTGGAAACTGCACCTGTAAGGGCACTCGGAGTTTGGAGGATTCTGTGGAGGTGACCGCTTCTGGCACAGATTTTCGAGGAGCCTGCTGAGGGCTCTTCGCGGCTACGATACTATTGTCAGATTGTTTGATGCGATAGTATTCATTGATTTCTGGCGGACTAATATCCGCCTGACCGCCACCTGGCCAGATTACGGTAAGTTTGGCAATTTCCTTGGCAGATCCGAGCCCCATGTGGAGTCGCTTGCTCGACTGGCTGGCAAACCCCTCACCAGCGCGCAGGGTGCGGATGATGGCTCTGCCGGACTTGAGAACAACGCGCACCCGTGCTCCGATGGCATCGCGGTTCTTCGCTTTCTGACCGATGAGTTTGAAACCAATCCAGTTGCCCGTTTTTTTCATCTGGTTGCGCATTATGCGCACACGAGGCGCATTGCGGTTAGATGTTAGAAAATCAATTTTTCCATCGTGATCCCAATCCATCAGTGCCAGTCCCCGACTATCGTCAGGGAAATCCCATCCACTGAGAGCGGATACGGTAGCGAACTTACCATCTCCTCGATTTAAAAACACACAGTTGCGCTCGTTGCCGCTGAAG
>JBMYYO010000007.1:0-13918 GCA_049609505.1 Akkermansiaceae bacterium
GGGTCAGTGCCTGCCTCATACTCCTCGCGATTCGAGAAGCCCTCATTGTCTGGATCACGGTCAGGCGAATCGGAAAACCCGATATCGATATCGTTGTCAGCAAACCATTGGTTCTTCATGCCGTTGTGAACATTCTCACTATTCATCAGGTCAACTGGCTTTTTCAGCTCACCTTTACGGATGTAGAGCGGCACGCCAGTTAGGAGATTAACCTTGCGGCCGTTGATGTTTCGCTCATGGATAATGTGCTCTACGCTCAAGGATTTTTTAATTTCCCCCATGCGGTCTTTGCCGGGGATTTCGGTGTCGTTTTTCTTAGAGACAGGCTCTCTCTCGTAGGCTTTAGAGCTGTCTCCTTGGCTTTTGAATGCCAAGAATCCGAGAGCTAATGCGACGACGGAGGCTCCGCCGATGGCTGCTTTTTCGTAATTTTCTGATACCCAGGACATGGTAAAATTGGTTGTTAGGTGTGGTTAGCTTGGTATTGTTAGAGGATTCCTCCTCTTGGCGTGCAAATCTTTCTTACTTCGCAGCAGGAGCTGCTGGTGAGGAAGGAGCTGGTGAGCTGGCGTCTGGGGCGATTGGTTTGACCAGAACCACATCAAAGCAGATGTGGACATTGAGTTTCTCGCTACCCAGAACTTGCTCGAGAATTCGCTCGGATGTCTTTGGCTTGATCACAGGAGCGGCTGGAGGGGCGTCTTCATCGCCGCCATCGCCGTCTGCTGGCTCATCATCAGGGAGAGCGATACCGCCGAAGGGGTCATCCTCATTTGCTCCAGCACCTTCGCCTCCGCCATCGGCTGGGAAGTTTACATCGCTGACATTAGGAGCAGTTTGCTTGTCATTGCGCACGCGAATGGCTCTGATAGCGTAGAAATACTCTTTTGAGTTCACCATTTCCTGGAGGAAATCGCGCACGGCTTTTTCATTGGCAGTGAATGTTAGCTCCATCGGCATGAGCGTGTATGCCTTTTCGATTTTTTTGCACTTTTTGCCCTTTTTCTTGGCAGGTGTGGGGGCGGGTGCGGGCTTCTCTACAGCGAGGAGCTCGCGGTGGATGTTGTTCAGCTCGGCGGGCTTCACCTCTGCCAGCTTACCAAGAAGCCAATGGGTAGCATTTAATTGGTAGTTTAGCTCTGCAGTGGCGGATGCCTTTGGTATATCGGCAGAATATTTACTAAACCCAAAGTAGCAGCCCTCGGCAAGCTTGGTGCCTGGACGGCTCTCATCATTGTGCACCTTGGTGCGGGCATCGCTGAACTGCTGGGGTGAAAGCTGCTCTAGCTTACCTGGCCCGAAGCCAACCAAGGTGGCGCGCACATCTTTAATGAGGCTCTCATACTCCTCGACTCCGCGTTTTTTAGCGGCGAGGTTGGCAGCATTGGGATAGGGGTTTGACCGCTCCATGGAGCGATTGTTAGAAGCGGCGGCATTGTATGCCTTCATGGTGGCATCAAATTCATTCCCTTTGGAATTTCCAAAGAAGAAGATCGCGCCACCGAGAACGGCTGTTACGCCGGCGACTCCGGCAACAAATTTGTTTTCTTGAATCCAACTCATAGTGGTGTGTGAAAAATAGTTCTTAGATAGAATAGTGGACTAGTTGTTTCCTAGTGGTTGTGCTTATTGGCCGACTCCGGGGCTGGGATTGGGTTTTTAAGCGGAATGACCATCTCAAATGGTGCTGCGTATTGCCCCTCACCTAAGGTAGTGGGCAGAGACAGGCCTAGCTGATCATCAGGCAAGACATCAAAGTGCTTGGAGCCTGCGCGGAGCTTCTTGAGGAGAGTGTAAACGGCTTGGTAGCCGCCTCCGCTCCCCTGCCTCCAGAAACCTTTAATGCGCACGGCATTAATCATAGCCTTTGGTGGTCCTACGTTTTTCTTCTTTTTGCCCTTGGGCTTCGGAGCCCTTGGATCTGGCTTAGGTGGCTTGATGTGCTCCACGGAGCTATTGCCATATTCCCTAGTGGCAAAGTCACTTCCGATCACAGACTGTATGACGGCTTCTTCATCGCCATTGCTAGGCTTAAAGCCAACAACAGGATCCATATCAACGAGCCATACGGTGTCGCTTGCAAAGTGAAGGCCTAGCTCATCCCAGAGATCTACCCACATGACGCGGGCACCCTGAGCACGCTCAAGCTGAATGCCGATAGAATCAAGCGCGGCTTCGCGTTTGGCCAAGCCATCCAGAGGACGTGCGAACTTTTCAAGCTCGGTGTTTTTCGCCTGCAGATCAACAAGTTGACTCTTCGCTTCAGATGCTTTGGACATATTGGACCATGCCCAAACAGCAAGTCCACCAAGTAAAATAGCGGATGCCGCAATGAGGAATGGCTTCCTGCGCTCAACGTCACGCTCGCGCGAAACAACGTCAGGAACGAGGTCTATTTCCAATGGAGCCTTCCCAAGACCCCGCAAACCAAGTCCAACAAGCTCACCGAGGAGGTGGGCTTCTGCAGACACTTGATCAACATCTACACCCTTACCTACGGAAACTCGCTTGAGAGGGTTGAAAAACTCAACGGGAAGTCTGAGTTTATCTTGGAAGAAATCGCTAATGTGCGGCAAGTTAGAGCCGCCACCAGCGAGCAACACTTTTTTAGGTGCGCTACCGCCGTGCTGACTGCGGAAGTAGTTAGTGGTTCGTGCGATTTCGGCAGGAAGCTTGCCGAGCGCATTACGGATGACGGTTGCCAGCGCTGCCGTTGGCTCATCCATCTGAGATGTGTGAGCTGTATTAAGAGCTACTTGACCATTGCTGCACTTTTGAGATTCAGCTTCGGAGAACGTTACACCGTATTCCTTTGAGATCGCCGTGGAAACTGACGCGCCACCGACGGCAACGCTACGAGTGAACATACGGTTTCCTTCGAGGTAGATTAGGTTACATGTTTTTGCGCCGATGTCGATCAGGAGGGTTGTCTCCTCAAGATCAGGGTAGTTATAGCGCATCGCGTTATAAAGAGCCATGGGAGAAGCATCCACCTCAGCGGTGCCCAAGCCTGCCTCCATGACAACATCGTTCATGTCATTGAGGGCATCCCCTTTGATGGCAACCAGAGCCACCTCTTTTTCACCTGCTCCACTTTCGAGCATCTGCCAGTCCCAGATGACCTCATCGATCGGGAATGGAACGTGCTGCTGCGCCTCAAACGCAACAAGCTGCTCAATGTTATCGTCCTCAATAGGGGGCAATTTAATAAAGCGAGTAAAAACCGATTGACCAGAAATCGCGTAGCGAAGCTTGGTGGACTTACCGATTTTCAGCTTTTCAGCCAACTCAGAGATCGCGACGCGGATTTGTGGCAAACGTGCCATTTCCGCAGCTGGATCAGCCAGAATTGATGATGCTCCGTATTTTTTGAGGATTAACCCTCCGCTTTTTGAGGGTTCGAAAACCCCCATGGAAATGCGCTGGGAACCGATGTTCAGCGCGACAGTAGCCTGTGCTTCAGCCATAATTATTTAGTATTAGAAATATTGTGTGTGTTTATCCGTGGGGGCAGACGGGTTTAATTAACTCGTCAAATATGACAAGGTATTTTTCGATTTTGAAAAGTTATTAGCGGCGCTCTTGGATTTCAGCATAGCGATCCCACCAGAGAAACTTGAATGGGGTTTCGTTTTTATTGCGCAGTGGGATCTTGTTGTAACGAGCCATGCTATCCCACCACTTTCCTCTTCCTTTAGAGGAGAAGAAACCAGAATTCTTGTAGCCAGGTGAGCCGTTTACCAGAATCTCACCGCCTACGCTCTCAACCACACCTTTGCCTGCATTATCGCTACCACTGATGCGGCGCACTGCGGAAGGTGATAGATAAACAGATGCATAAACATCCTCGCCGATTGGCACATTCACGAAGTTCACCTCTTTCTCTAACACGCGGTTTTGTGTTTTTCCATTTTCAGAAACTTTCGCCGCAACGTACCAGCGCACGGTGACGCGGTCAGCAAATTTTTCCTTCTTATTGCTAGATGTTATTTTGAACTTCACCTCAACCTCTAACCAGTCTTTCGGTTTGAAGTTTTTCTTACCAGTGTTTCCTCCGACCTCCGGAGATTGCAAGTCATCGAACTTTGGCTTATCGACATCGAGCTTGTATTGCGACTGCGCCATCACTGGTGCAGAAACAGCAAAAACTCCTAACAGAAGGGCGACTAGCGGGCGGGATACGGGTAAACGTTTCATAATAGTTTTTAGCTTTCATCAAGCCTATGAAACGCAAACGAGGTTTGGCGAGAAGAAACCTTGAAAGATTGGTATTTTTTTTGCGTGCATACACGATGCATTCACATCAGGCTTGAGGGTTGTCGAATTCTGTGCTTTCTAACCCCCGACATGGCCAAGCCACAAAAGACCGCAATCCAACCGACCCGAGCCACCGACTTCCCTGAGTGGTATCAACAAGTGATCCGTGCTGCCGATCTGGCAGAAAACTCAGAAACCCGAGGATGCATGGTCATCAAACCGTGGGGCTACGGGGTCTGGGAAAACATTCAGCAACAGCTCGATGCTAAGTTCAAAGCAACTGGACACCAAAATGCCTACTTCCCACTGCTCATCCCCCTCTCCTATTTAGAAAAAGAAGCTGAGCATGCGGAGGGCTTTGCCACCGAGTGTGCCGTCGTTACCCACCATCGGTTAGAAGCTGAGAAGGATGAAAACGGCAAAACTAAAATGGTTCCCACCGGCAAGCTTACCGAGCCTTACGTGATCCGCCCTACTTCGGAAACTATTATTGGCGCAGCATTTTCGCGTTGGGTGGAGTCATACCGTGACCTTCCACTCCTCATAAACCAATGGGCAAACGTCATGCGCTGGGAAATGCGCCCTCGTTTATTCCTCCGCACCGCTGAGTTCCTCTGGCAAGAGGGCCACACAGCCCATGAAACACAACAGGAAGCTGAGGAGGAAACACGCACCATCCATCAGCTCTATGCGGATTTCCTGCGCGACCACCTCGCTATCCCTGTGATCATGGGAGAGAAAACCGAAGCCGAACGATTCCCAGGAGCCGACATGACTCTAACAGTGGAAGCCATGGTGCAGGATAGAAAGGCCATCCAAGCAGGCACATCCCACTATCTCGGGCAGAATTTCTCCAAGGCACAGAACATCAGCTTCGCCGCAAAAGATGGCTCACAGCAATTTGCCCATACCACTTCATGGGGAGTTTCTACTCGCCTAATCGGCACCCTGATCATGGCTCACTCTGATGACGATGGCTTAGTGCTACCACCTAGAGTTGCCACCCAACAAGTGGTCATTGTCCCCGTGACACCTAAGGAAGAAACCAAAGACGCCATCATCGATGCCTGCCAAGCTCTTGCTGAGGTGCTGCGGCGCGAAAAGAACTTCGGCGGCCAACCTCTACGCGTGCATGTGGATGCACGTGATATTGGCGGCGGAGCCAAAAAATGGGAATGGGTCAAGAAGGGCGCACCGGTCCGCATTGAGATCGGTCCACGCGATCTTGAGTCAGGCAAAGTCTGCCTACAACGCCGTGATCAATCGCCAAACGAGAAGGAGTTTGTCCCCAAAGAAGAATTCATCCGCAATGTGGAATCCATTCTCGGTGAGATCCACGCCAACCTCCTTGGCAAAGCTACTGAACTACGCGATAGCAACATCTCCGAGTGCACATCGCTTGAGGAGTTTGAAAACCATTGGTCCAAGGAAAACGACCTACCCGGCTGGCTCCTTACCCCGTGGAATGGTAGCCGCGAGCAGGAAGAAGAGCTCTCCAAGAAACACAAAATCACCATTCGTTGCATCCCAAATGAGGGGCAGGATGGTGCCCCCGAACCTTGTATCCTCACTGGTGAGCCTACCAGCCAGCGTGCTATTTGGGGACGCAGTTATTAATTTTTCCGAAAAAAGAGATTTAGAAATTTCAATTTAGAATTTAGCATCACCACCCATGGGCATTTTCAATCGACCAAAACTCCGCGGCCAAAGCGGCCAAAACGGCAAGAAAGACTCCATGCCGGACGACCTCTGGACCAAGTGCCCAGACTCTAACTGCGGCGAACTCATCCACTCACTTGATCTCAAGCAGAACATCAACGTCTGCCCTCACTGTGATCACCACTTCCTGATCGGCTCCCGTGAGCGCATTGATCTTCTTGCTGACCCCGGAAGCTTCGTGGAAACCAACGCCAACCTCTTTTCTAAAAACCCACTCGGTTTTGACAAGTATGAGGACAAGGTAGCAATGCTTCGTGAGAAAACAGACCTTAATGACGCAGTAGTAACTGGAACTCTAACTATTGGTGGCAAACCTGCCATGGTGGCTTGCATGGATTTCAAGTTCTTCGCCGGCTCAATGGGCTCCGTTGTTGGTGAGAAAATCACCCGTGCCGTCGAGCAAGCCACTGCTGAGAAGCGTGGCATGATTATCATTTCCTCATCATCTGGAGCGCGGATGCAGGAAGGTATGCTATCGCTGATGCAAATGGCAAAAACTTGCGGCGCCCTAGCACGCTTATCCGATGCCAAGCTCCCTTACATCTCTCTAATGACCCACCCCACCACGGGAGGTGTCACCGCATCCTTTGCAACGATTGGCGATATCAACCTCGCCGAGCCCAAGTGCATGATCGGCTTCGCAGGACCAAGGGTTGTCAAAGAGACCACTCACCAAGACCTGCCTCCTGGCTTCCAGACGGCGGAATTCATGGTTGAGCACGGCTTGGTCGATAGCATCGTGCATCGCCGCGATATGCGCGATAAATTAGCACAACTGTTAGACTACATGTTGCCTTAGTGCTGGTCGGCTTTTAGTGTTCAGTATTCAGCCGCTGGATGCTCATTCATCTGGTGCCTTATGACATATCAAGAAGCAATCGACTGGCTCTACGCCACCCAGCAGTTCGGCATCAAACTGGGGCTTGATCAGCCGAGGAAACTTCTCCGTGAAACACTCGCATTCCCAAAATCGGGTGTGAAGGTCATTCATGTAGCAGGCACCAATGGCAAGGGCTCTACCTGTGCGATTATTGATTCTCTTGCTAGAGCCTGCGGCACCCGCACTGGGCTCTTCACCTCCCCGCACCTCATCGACTACCGCGAACGCATCAAAGTAGGCGGCATAGAGATCACGGAAGAAACCACAGCCCGCTACCTAACAGAGCTAAAAAATCACGTTGCAGACTGGGAGCATCACCCGACGTTTTTCGAGCTAACCCTTGCACTGGCGATGCGCTATTTCCGTGAGAAAAACTGTGAACTCATCATTCTGGAAACAGGTATGGGTGGGCGACTTGATGCCACTACAGCAGTGCCTGCGGACGTGGCCGTCATCACCCCCATCGCCATGGATCACAGCCAATGGTTAGGTGACACACTCGCCGAAGTAGCAGGAGAAAAAGCGGGCATCATCATGCCTAACAAACCCGTCATCAGTGCCCAGCAAAAACCACCTGCGCAGTCGGTGATTGAAGAAACGGCCAGTGAGCTCCGCAGCAGCGCAGAGTTCATCACAGAGCCCCTAACAGGCTACTACATCAATCTTGCAGGCGCTCACCAGCAAGACAACGCGGCTCTTGCGGTAGCTGCCGTGCATCAAATCAATCTCCCATTAAACGCGGACATCGTCCGTCAGGCACTCGCCTCCGTGACATGGCCAGGGAGGTTTGAACAAATCCCTAACTCAAACATCTTTTTAGACGGCGCGCACAATCCTCACGCCGCAGAAGCTCTTGTCAAGACATGGCAGCAGGAGTTCCCTAACCAAAAAGCTCACATCATCTTTGGTGCTGTGGAGGGTAAAAACACAGATAACGTCCTCTCAATCCTAGCACCCATTGCTGAGCGCTTTCACTTCACCCCCATTGATTCTCCGCGCACGCTTAGCCATGATGACCTTACCTCCATGCTTTCAGAGGCAACGGCCACCTCAGCCAGCGGCACGCCACCACATACATGCCATTCACATCTCAATGATGCCCTCAAGGAGCATCACTCCCCTACCCTCATTACCGGCTCGTTGTTTCTAGTTGGACAAGCAAAAGCAATCCTATCTAACAACACCACTCGCCCAAGCACTCAGTAACACGTCTCCTCTTAAAACAACCCCCTCCCAAACCATGACTTTTCAATCACTTCTGCGCCGCAATGAAATCGGTGCAAACTCTTACCTACTCGATCTCGGCGATCACCGCATTGTTCTTGATTCAGGAATGCACCCCAAAGAAGAAGGCCTAGATTCCCTGCCCGCACACCATGAGCTTCCGCCTAACAGCATTGATTCCATTTTTGTTTCGCACTCCCACCTCGACCACTCAGGCTCACTCCCCGTGCTGATGCGGGACCAAGAGGACGCGGAAGTTTACATGACTCCAGCAACATCAAAGCTAGTGGACGCCCTGCTGCATAACTCTGTCAACGTCATGGAAAGCAAACGGGTAGAGCTAGGCATCACCGACTATCCATTTTACGGCCACCGTGAGCTTGATCGGTTAGAAAAACGCTGGCGCACATTCAACTATGAGCGCCCCTTTCACCTCAGCCCCGAGGTGCGTGCCACCTTCCACGATGCTGGCCACATTCTCGGCTCCGCTGGTGTGATGATTGAGACTCCAGAGAAACGGATTTTCTACACGGGCGATGTGCAGTTTGAAAACCAAACACTCATCCCCGGTGCCGACCTCCCAGAGGACGATATTGACACCCTGATCATTGAAACAACGCGCGGAGCATCACCTCGCCCAGAGGAATACTCACGTGATGAAGAAGTCTTGCGCTTCGCAAAATCT
The DNA here is from genome assembly GCA_049609505.1 of Akkermansiaceae bacterium. Lineage (GTDB taxonomy): Bacteria > Verrucomicrobiota > Verrucomicrobiia > Verrucomicrobiales > Akkermansiaceae > Oceaniferula. Next base: position 8,766 of record JBMYYO010000007.1, read on the forward strand.
ATTAATGAATGCCTCCAAGGTGGTGGCTCGGTCTTAGTACCCGTCTTTGCCATGGGAAAAACTCAGGAAGTGCTGACTATGATTGATGGCTTCAAGCGCGATGGACTAATCCCAGATGCACCCGTTTACATCGGTGGATTAAGCACCAAGATGACGGTTATTTTTGATACCTTTGCGGACTCCACACCGCGCAACCTTCCTGGCTTCCGTATCCTTGAGGACATGGAGGTGAAAACCGGAGGCAAACGCAGAAACCGCGCACCCATCGTAAACAAACCCGGCTGTATTTTTGCCCTATCATCAGGCATGATGACGGAAAAAACTGTATCTAACAATTTCGCCAGAGGTTTCATCGACAACCCGAAAAACTCCCTTCTCTTCGTCGGCTACGCTGATCCTGACTCCCCCGCTGGTCACATCCGCGCAGGCAAACAGGGCGACCTCATTGACCTCGATCCCGCGCAGGACCCCGTGCAGTTTAACTGCCCGATGGAAGTCTTTGACTTCTCCGGCCACGCCACACGCGATTCTTTGTTAGATTACATCCTCAGAGTAAAACCTAGCCAATGTTTCCTCGTCCACGGAGACATCGCAGCAACGGAATGGTTTGCCGATCAGCTCAAAGAAAAACTCCCCGAAACGGAAACAATCATCCCCCGCCCTGGCATGAAATATAACCTAGGGTAGAACGAGAGCCTTTTCTCTCAGTTCCTCAAACGGCAATCCTTCTGTGAGAATAAAATTTTCCTCGTAGAGATAAGAATCTAACCGACCATTAAACAGCAACCGTAAGTCCCAAGGAATACGTTGTTCTTTCGGTTGAAGAACGCGTAGGCTCGTGGTGCAATTGGTTCGCAGCACGTTGTAAAATTTGGGCGTTTCCGCTAGAGCGTTCTGAGCTTTTACGGAAGCGAGAAACACCTCACGGATCTGGCTCGGTTTAGCATTTAACGTATATCGCCTTACGGTTTCCTTGCGGATGTGAGATCGGAGAAACACAATATCCTCCTCAGTGGAGAATATGTACTGTAGTTCGTATATTTTATAGAGGCCACCAAAGGGGCTGAATTCCTCCCCTTGTTCACGGCGAGACTCCACGGAGAGACAAATCCGGCCTTCGTCCCCGAAGTCAAATGACAACAACGGATGCGCCATGAGATCACCATGGAAATTTGATTGAATGTAATCAACTCCTTGCAGCTTAGATAGGGTGTATGCACGAGACTCCCAACGGGCATCAAAATCCGTCTCAGTGCGGTAATTAAACACTCTCGTATAATGAAGCGTCACATGATCTTCACTTACAGAAGCATAGCCCACACGTGAGAATTCAGGTGACCACTCTCGTTCATCCGATGGCTGAATAGAGAAATACGGAACCAGCACCATCAACAAAAATGCTCCCCACCAAACGGCTCGTTGTTTCCAAGATTTGACGAGGAAAAACACCACCACCATCACCGCCAACCAGAGAGTTGCGAGAGTCCCATTCCCCCATCCCGCAATGGCAAATGGCCCGCTATAAAAAATCATGCCCCACAAATAAAGCACCGCTAACAGAAGAAGAAGAAAACCAACTACCCAACCACAACCGCGAGCAAATTTACGGCCTAGTTTCGCCCACGCAACCTCCTTCATGCACACATCTTCTTATGGCGAGCATGGGACTGTCAAGAAAAGCGCAGGGTTGAATCCACCACGCTCTGTGGTATGCAGAGTGAGTTGTTATGCCTCTCTACTCAAAATGGATCGTCGCAACCCTGTTGTCGCTTGGGTTTTTTCTCTGGTTAATAAATCGAGAAAAAGAACCCGCAACCAGTGCCCCTGACTCAGCTGCGGAGTTAGCCCCTTTCACCCCCAAGGAATACAACTACGAGAAGCGCCCACCCAGCCGTGACGGCACAGGGAAAATCTACATGGGCCGTGAAATTTCTCTTGTGATGGGCCACAGCGGGATTAATTGGCTAGAACGCAGCAGCCGGGAGCGTGAAGAGAATCCAGCGCGTGCGGTGCAGGGCTTGGATATAGCCCCCGATGCGGTTGTTGCGGACATTGGCTCGGGTTCAGGATACTACACTTTTCGCATCGCTCCCTTAGTCCCGCAAGGCAGCGTCATTGGAGTGGATATTCAGCAGGAGATGGTAGATTTTCTTAACAAAAAAAGTGATGAGCTCGGCGCCACAAATGTGCGGGCTCATCTGGGCAAAATCAATTCTATTGAGATGGCGGCGGATACCATTGATGCCGCCATTCTTGTGGACGCTTACCATGAATTTTCCCACCCGAATGAGATGATGCAATCGATTGTTCATGCATTACGCCCAGGCGGGAAAGTATATCTGTTAGAATATCGAGCAGAGGATACTAACGTGCCTATCAAACCCTTACACAAGATGACTCAAGCACAGGCTATCAAAGAGATGACAGCAGTGGGGCTAAAGCACCTCCGCACGGAAGACTTTCTTCCGTGGCAGCACTTCATGGTATTTGAGAAGTGAGCCAGCCTCCCATGCTAGGTCACTACCACATACACTGTGCTCTCTGAGTCACCGCCGAGGATGGGGTTTTCAAATGGCACGATGTGGGTGCTGCATGTGGGGAAAACTTCCCTGAGCGCTGCCATGAAGGTTTCTTCCGGTGGATCGTCAGACCACAGGGCAAACACTCCCCCTGGGTGAAGCTGCTCGGTCATTTTGCGCAAACCTTCTGCCTGATAGAAACTGGCGTGGCGCTCATTCAGCAGATGCGCAGGCGAGTGATCGATATCTAACAAAACGGCATGGTATTTCTTGCCGCTCTGCGATGCATCAAAACCATCACCATCTTGGCAAATGGCACGGCGGAAAAAATCGCCATGCTCGAACTTGCAACGAGGATCGTTGCTTAAACCTTCCCCCAGCGGCACCAGCCCGCGCTGATGCCAATCAATCACTGGTTTCAAATAATCAACCACCGTCAGCGAACCAACTTCCTGGTGATCCAGTGCGACCTTTGCCGTGTATCCGAGACCGAGGCCACCGACAACGACATCAAGTGGCTCACCGGGAAAGTTTCCTATCGTAGTCGCCAGGCCAAGTGTTGAGAGAGCTTCCTCCACCACCGTGAAGAGACTGGACATGAGAAACTCCGAGCCGAGCATGATTTCGTAGATCTCTCGGTTATCTAACGAAATCATGTTCCGCCGTCGCAGAATCACCTCCCCCAAGGGTGTGCTTTGATAATCAATCTCCTCAAACTGCGGTGACAAGCTCATGCCCCACCATAGGCAGAATCGAGAGGAAAACGGAGATATTTTATTACTCCTTATTCGGCTCGATGCCAATCCGAAGGCTTGCCAAGAATTGCACCTCTGCGTATCGTTTTTCCACCTAGCAATTTTTCTATTTTTCCACCGTGAGCTTTCTCGAAAACCCTCAGCAAATCTTCCTCGCCATTCTTGTTGTGGTTGTGTTTTCGGCTTTCGTAAAGGAGTGGGTTTCCGCTGAACTTGTGGCTCTAGGTGCGTTGTTAGCTTGTGTCCTCGGTGGCGTGCTCAATGTCACGCCAGGCGATGAATGGAACGCTCTGAAAGTTTTCTCCCATCCAGCACCTATCACAGTGGCCTGCATGTTTGTGCTCAGTGCAGGATTGGAAAAAACAGGGATTATTGACTCCCTCGGCTCGTGGTTTGAAAAGCTCTCAGGGAACTCACCTACACGGATGCTGGTAGTGATGATGGTGCTTGTTGCCGCCCTGTCAGGCTTCGTCAACAACACCCCCGTGGTAGTAATTTTTATGCCCATCGTGCTCGCGATTTGTCGCCGCAAAGAATACACAGCGTCACGTTTTCTCATTCCTCTCTCTTACGCAGCTATCGTAGGTGGCACGATGACTATTATCGGCACATCGACCAATCTGATCGCCACTGGAATTGCTGAAAAACAAGGCCTCGCTTCGTTTAGCATGTTCTCCATCACGCCACTCGGAATCGTGTTTGTGCTTACGGCATTTGTTTACATGCTTACGATTGGAAAGAAACTTCTACCCGATCGAGTCACGCTCGCCACACTCATTGATACCGAAAGCTCACGGGAGTTTATCACTCATGCTTTTGTCAAAAAAGACAGCTCGCTAGATGGCACCGCCTTCCCAGAAACAGAACTAGCAAAGATGAAAAAAGCTCGCGTTCTGGAGGTAGTGCGCGATGGCCGCAGACTCCGTAGGCAGTTGCCAAAAATCGTTTTCAAGGCAGGTGATGAAATCGTTTTCAAAGGCGGCTTAGATGCGGTTATGGGCATTTCCAAAACCGAAGGCATCAACGTGCGAGGCGAAGAAGATGCAGGGCTAGAAGGAGCACGCACCGAGAGCGCTTTACTCATGGAGGGAATTATCGGACCTGATTCAAACATGACAGGCAAGAGCCTCAAAGAACTGAACTTCCGGCAGCGGTTTGGCGTTCTTATTCTTGCGGTGCACCGTCGTGGCAGAAACCTCCGCGAACGCTTTGAGGACGAGAAGCTAGCCTTCGGTGACACCCTATTAGTGCAAGGTCCTGCGGAAAAAATGCGTCAACTCTTCGCTCAACGCGATTTCATCAACTTAAGCGAGCCAAAACAAACCCCAACTCGCAAGAGCAAAGCCCCCATCGCCATCGCTGCCCTCCTGCTGTTTATGGTCGTCGGTGCTCTGGGAGGAAACTTTGGTATTCCCAAGGTGCCAATCGTCCTCCTCGCTCTCAGCGGCGCACTCCTCGTCATGGTGACCCGCTGCGTCCAGCCCAACGAAGCCTACCGCGCCATCGATTGGAAAGTAGTGTTCATGATCTTCGGAATGTTAGGCCTAGGCATGGCGATCCAAAAGTCTGGTCTCGCCGATGCAATGGCCAAGGGTTTGACCGAAAACCTCGGCATCACAGACCCACGGATTATGCTCGCCCTGATGTATCTTTTTGCCGCCGTAATGACTGAGATCATTTCTAACAACGCCGTCGCCGTCCTGCTCACCCCACTTGCCATCGTGGTAGGTCAGACGATGGGGGTAAACCCCGTGCCGTTTGTCGTAGCCATTATGTTTGGCTCCTCAGCGAGCTTCTCCACCCCGATCGGCTACCAGACCAACACCTTCGTTTACGGTGCAGGTGGCTATAAGTTTGGCGATTTCTTCCGTGCAGGATT
>JBMYYO010000007.1:13928-27463 GCA_049609505.1 Akkermansiaceae bacterium
GCCGTCATCCTCTGGCTACTCGCCAGCTTCCTCATCCCCATTCTCTGGCCGTTCGACCAAATCTAACAAAATCCACTTTATGAAAACTTCCACCCGTTTCCTCATCAGCATTTTCTTGGCTGCAACACTTCTCTCAGCCCAATCACAGACTTCCAAAAAACCCAACATCCTATTCATTTTCTGCGATGATCTCGGCTATGGTGACCTAGGCGCTTACTACCAAAAACAGCGTCAAAAAGAAAACAAAGCCAGCGAACCGTGGTTTGTCACCCCGCACATCGATAAAGTCGCCGACGAGGGAATTATCCTCCACGCCCACTACTGCCCCGCCCCCGTTTGCGCGCCCTCACGCGCCTCGCTCTTCCTCGGAATGCACCAAGGCAATGCGCCGATCCGTAACAACCAATTCGATAAAGAGCTACCCAACCAGCCCACCCTCGCATCTGCACTCAAGCAAGCTGGCTACCACACCGCCCTGATCGGCAAGTGGGGACTGCAAGGCAAGGACAAGGGCAAGGACGCCGCAAGCTGGCCGTCCTACCCGACCAAACGAGGCTTCGATTACTTCCTCGGTGGAGTCCGCCACCGTGATGGCCACGAGCACTATCCTCAGGATAAAATTCATTTCAAAAACAAACGCACCGAGATTTGGGAACAGGACAACGAAATTGGCAAAAAACTCGCTGGCTGCTACACGACAGATTTATTTACGGCCGCTTCAAAGCGTTGGTTAGTGAAACATCACAAAAAAACGCCGAACAAACCTTTCTTCCTCTTTCTCTCATTTGATACGCCACACGCTGCTACTCAAACCGCCACCGCTCCCTACCCGAAAGGATTTGGCGTCAAAGGCGGCCTCCAATGGCTTGGAAAATCAGGCGAAATGATCAACACCGCCAAAGCAGGAAAGCCAGATAGTTACATCCACCCAGATTACGCCCAACAAACATACGATCACGACAAAGACAAATCCACCCCAGCCGTCCCGTGGACAAACGTCGCCAAACGCTACGCCTCATCCATCCGCCGCATCGACAACGCCGTGGCAGATCTCGTCCAAACCCTCAAGGACCTCGGCTACGATCAAAATACCCTCGTCGTTTTCACCTCCGATCACGGCCCGTCCAAGGAGTCCTACATCAGGCAGCCGCTCAAGCCCGGCTTTTTTGATTCTTTCGGCCCCTTCACCGGCATCAAGCGCGACTGCTGGGAAGGCGGCATCCGCCCCGGTGCGATCGTGCGCTGGCCAAAAGGCATCAAAGCCAAACAGCAAACCGATCACCCCTCACAAATGAACGACTGGATGGCAACCCTCTGCGAACTCGCCGGAGCACCCTGCCCCGCCATTTCAGATGGCATCTCCATCATGCCCACTCTAACAGGATCTGGAAGGCAGCCAAAATCTAACATCTACGTCGAATACTCCGTCGGTGGCGGCACACCAAAATACACAGAATTCCCCGCAAGCAGACGCGGTATGAAGCGCGGTCAAATGCAAGTCATCCGCGAAGGAAAACTCAAGGCTATCCGCTACAACATCAAAACAGCCAACGATCCCTTCATGGTCTTCGATGTAACCAAAGACCCACAGGAAAAAAACAACCTCACAGGCAAACCTGGCATCCCTAAGCAAGCTCACTGGCTGGCAGTTGCAGCACGCTATCACGGCACCAACCCCAGTGCCAAACGCCCCTTCGACGGCACCCCAATCCCATCTGTGAGCGCCGACAAAACAAAGCCCGGCCTCCTCCAGTCATCCGCCAAAAGTAATTCAAGCTACGCCATCGATGTCACAGGGACAACCAGCACCGTCAAAGAAATCAAAACAAACGCCATCACCGGCACCACAGAATTCAGCGGTTACCTAGAAGTTTCCACATCCGGCAAACACACATTTTCAGTCAAAGGCAACGCCCACTGCGTCCTCCACATCCACAAGATCCTCACCCTCGACACCGACTCCAAGGCAAAAACCCTACCCACCAGCACCCTCAACCTAACAAAAGGAAAACACCCCTTCACCCTCCGCATCCGCACCACGGGCAAAGCCGTAAAACAACCACTCCTCTGGCAAACTCCAGAAGAAACCTCCCCCACACCCATCCCCACCAGCAAACTCTCCCACAGCTTTCAATCACCGCCTCCAAAGCCACGCAAGCAAAGCCCATTCAATTAAAAGCGGCGATGCTCGCCGCACTCAATAGCTAGCGCCACTCGTGTTTCGGGTAGCGTCCGGCGAGGTCTTTTTTCATTTGTGGGTAGCCGCGTTCCCAAAATCCGGCGAGGTCGCTGGTGACTTGCCAGGGGCGTTGGTTCGGGGCGAGTAGGTGGACTAACAGATTGGTTTTTCCTTCGGCGATCTTGGGTAGCTCGGTGACGTCGTAGAGGAGCTGCATTTTCATAGCGATCCATGGTTCGGCGTCGATGGCGTATTTCACCTTCGCGGTTTTTCCGTTCGAGAGTTTAACTTCGGTCGGGGCGCAGGCATCGAGCACGGCTTTTTGCGGTGCCGAGAGCCAGTTTTTAAGCACGGGCAGGACTTCGCGGTTTTTAATGTCTTTGTATCCCTTGGCTCCTTGGCAAATTTCTTCGATGACCATCAGTTTATCATCATCGCTGAAGCCAGGCAGTTCCATCTCAGGCATCCAGCGGGTGAGATTGACGAGTCGGGCGATCCATTGCTCAACGCTGCGGTCCCATTTGTTCAGTTTTAGTTCGCCCGCTACTACCCGCTCGGCAAGTAGGTGGGCGGCATCGCTTAGAGGTGGTTCTCCGCCGTCTTTGGATGCTAATACGAGGTCGCGGAAGCGGGTTTCGCGTCGCCTAACAACACGGCGTGAGGTTTCATCATAAACGGCACCGTCGTGCTCGGAGAAGTCATCGGGGAACAGCTCGCGCAGGTCATCCAGCTCCACCCGCGTGCAACGGTTCAGATAGACGGTGACTTCCTTGCCTTCCACCTCGGTCATCTCGGCGGCGACAAATACCTGCGCCCCTTTCGCCGCGGAATCGCTATCCAGTTTCCCTCGCCTGCCGCCGACCACGCGACAAGCCAGGGTGGCGTTTCCTAACTGCACGGCGACCCGATCGCTGAGCGCGGCGAGCATCATCGGACCGACAGGTTGAGTGAAGCGCGGCTCATTCCAGTCGAGCCCCTGGCGGAGGGCAATTTTTTCGAGTTGTTCTAACGATTTCCCTAACTCGCGTGCGCCCCGTGCCATGATGCCGGAGCTGGCGCAGCGGCGGGGATCGTATTGCATATCGCGGGCGAAGCTGAAGGCGCGCCACTCGGCGATGAAGTCGCTTTCGTCATCAGGTTCTGAAAACTCTTGTCGTCCGCCTTGGGCACCTTTGCCGCGCACGAACACGCCTTCGCTCTGCACGGCGGCAGCGATGAATCCGGCCTCTGCCACGCAGCGGTGCTGCTGGCCGACGAGTAGGAGTTTCGCGTAGCGTGGGTGCAGCGGGAAACGAGCGAGTTGTTTTCCGGTTGGTGTGATGCCACCATCATCCACGGCGCCGAGCTGACCTAACAACTCAAGCGCGCGCTGCAAGGAATCGGGGTCGGGCGGATTGAGCCAGCGGAAGTTTTCCACCTCCTTCACCCCGGCGGAGAGTAATGCTAGGGCGGTTTCGCTGAGGTCGATGCGCTGGACTTCCGGCGGATCGAAATCGTGGCGTTTGGCGTGATCGTTTTCGCTCCACAATCTAACACATCTCCCCGGTGCGGTGCGCCCGGCGCGACCTGCTCGCTGGTCGGCGGAGGCGCGGGAAATTTTTTCGATCATCAGGGTGTCGATGCCACGTGTCGGGTCGTAGTTAGAAACTCTCGCCAATCCGGAATCTATCACCGTGCGCACGCCGTCGATGGTAAGGGAGGTTTCTGCGACGTTGGTGGAAACGATGACACGTGGCTTGCCGCCTGGGGCCACGGCTTCATCCTGGAGCTTTGGTGCCAGCCCACTGTAGAGCGGGCAGACATCCCAGCCCCGCGCCCAGCTCGACCGCTGGATGAGCTCGATGCTGCGCCTGATCTCATGCACGCCAGGGAGGAATACCAGCACGTGGCCGCAGTCCTCGTGGGAAACCGCTTCCCTAACAGCATCCGCTACCCGATCCCAAATTGCAGGCGCCGCAGTTGCCTGCCTGCCACCCGCAGCCGGCATTCCCGCGCCACGGTAGGTGATTTCCACTGAAAACGTCCGCCCCTCAGCCTCTAACACCGCGCAGGGTTCGAGGTAGGCTTGCAAGCCCTGCACTTCGAGTGTGGCGGACATGACAATGAGTTTGAGGTCGGCCCGGTTTCCTTCTTGGAGGTCAAGACAACGCGCCAGCGCCACGTCACTGGCAACGCGGCGCTCGTGAAACTCATCAAAAACCACCGCACCGATGCCATCGAGTGCCGGGTTTTCCTGCAGCCATCTCTGGAGCACGCCATCGGTGACATAGACGATGCGGGTGCGCTTGCCCATGCAGTTTTCAAACCGCACCACGTAGCCGATTTCCTCCCCCACTCTACTGCCCTGTGTGGATGCCACCCGGCGCGCCAACATCCGCGCCGCGATTCGACGTGGCTGCACCACCACGATCAAACCTTCGACCCCGCCCTCTAACAACATCGGCGGCACGCAGGTCGATTTACCTGAACCTGTAGGCGCACGGAGTAAGAGCCTGCCCGTGTCGTTCAGACATTCTAGCAGCTCTGGTTTAAGCGAATTAACGGGTAGCTCAATCATCCTTGTTTATAAAACTTCTGGTAACTGCTTGGTGAAACTCCCATCACCTTGGTGAAGGCTCGGGTGAAGTTGGCGTGATCCTCATACCCCAAACTTTCTGCAATCTCCTTAACCAGCATGTTCGTCTGGATCAAGCGTTCGCAGGCGGCAGACATTTTTACTTGGAGAAGAAATTTCCGTGGCGTGGTATTCATGTGCTCTTTGAACAACCGCTCCAAGGTGCTCATCGAAATCGACGCTGCCGCAGCTAGCTCCTGCACACTGACCTCCTTACCGATGTGCTCATAGATCGCTGCGACGATAACTGAAAGTTTATGATGACCGCTAGCACCTTGGGCAAAATAAGGAAGCCCTTGTACATGCCCCATCCTGCGTGCAATCCCAGCGGTGCCGATCCAGTTTCCTGATGTGTCTTTGAGCGGGATTTTACTCGTTGATCTCCACTCGACCCCACCCAGCCTGTTAGGGACGAGTTCGGATTTATTCCATAGTGGCTCACCGGATTGAAAAACGGTTTCATCATCGTGTTGGAAAACCTCCGCTAGTTCGCTGGGGAAAAGATCTCGGTCTTTCAATCCTAACACCTCTGATTCATCTTTCACCGCGACATCGTGGCAGAATGCCTTGTTTACATACACAAATCTACCCTGCGCATCCTTCATCCAGAAAATCACATCCGGCAAGGCCTCGAACAAGGCTGGCGCAATCTGCCCGGGCATCAGGTGCTCCGTAAACCCTTTGAAATCCTGCCCGAGATCGTTTTTCACCGCCGCAGTCTATGAGTTTCACCTAAGATTTCAATGACGAAAAATGACAACCCATTGACGTTTCCGCCTATGGACACTTTTCCACTCATAGCACAGAATCTCCCCCCTCAATGAAACGTTCTTCTCTCTTTGGCTTCGGGTTCTCCTGCCTGCTTACTCTTTCGGCTCAGGCTCAAAACCAACCGATCTATCAGAAAGGATACCTCAGTAAAAAAGAAGCGCTTGCATCGATCCAGATTCCCGACGGCTACAAACTTCAGCTCGTTCTCTCAGATCCCATTATCAAGGAGCCTGTCTGGGTTGTTTGGGATGGAAACGGAGCGATGTACGTCGCCGAAATGCGCACTTATATGCAGGACGCAGATGCCAGTGGCGAAAGCAAACCGACCTCGCGCATTTCACGCCATGAGGACACAGACGGTGATGGCGTTTATGACAAGCACAGTGTCTTTGTTGATAATCTCATTCTACCAAGAAACATTCTCGCACTCGATGATCGGCTCATCGTCGGCACCACCCACACGCTCGACCTCTGGACTTACCGGGACACGGATGGCGATGGTGTGGCTGACGAAAAAATAAAAATCTATCAAGGCGGCAGGCGCGGCGGCAACATGGAGCACCAGCCAAACGGCCTGATCTGGGCCGCAGATAACTGGATGTATCTCACCTACGAGCGCGTCCGCTATCGCTACACCGATGGCAAACTCATCAAACAACAACTCCCATCCGGCAGTGGCCAATGGGGACTCACCCAAGACGATCATGGGAGAATCTACTACTCGCGCGCTGGCGGGGAAGTTCCTGCGCTAGGCTTCCAACAGCCACCACCATACGGTCTGTTAGACACCTCATCGCAATACAACAATGAGTTCAAACGCGTCTATCCGATCGATACCTGCCCAGACGTGCAGGGCGGTCCACGCCGACTCACCCCGACCGGAGCATTGAACTACTTCACCGCGAGCTGCGGGCAGGAAATTTTCCGAGGAAACAACCTCCCCGCTGACCTCTATAGCGATCTCTTGATCCCAGAGCCTGTTGGTCGGCTCATCAGACGCGCGAAAGTGCATCGCAAAGACGCCCAAACCACCCTCACCAATGCCTATCCACAGAGCGAGTTCATCCGCACGAAGGATCTCAACTTCCGCCCTGTGCAAACCACCACCGCCCCCGATGGCACCCTGCACATCGTCGATATGCACCGTGGCATTATCCAGCAAGGAAACTGGACCCGCCCTGGCAGCTACCTACGTGGCATCATTGACAAATGGGGACTGGATAAAAACATCGGTAAAGGCCGCATCTACCGCCTCGTGCACAAGGATCACCAACCTGGCGCACGCCCTCAAATGCTGAAGGAATCGACCTCTAACCTTGTCAAACACCTCTCCCACCCGAACGGCTGGTGGCGCGATACCTCTAAGAAACTCATCATCCTGCGCAAGGACCGGCTCTCCGTCGTGCCCGCGCTTGAAGCTCTCGCCAGTGACACCACCAAGGACTTCAAACCCCGCACTTACGCACTCTGGACGCTTGAAGGAATGTCAGCCGTGAAGCCTGAGCTCATCACCAAGCTGCTTACTGATAAAGACCCCTCTGTGCAAACTGCCGCCCTCCGTGTCAGCGAACCCTTCCTAATCAAGAAACACCCTGGCGTGCTCGCCGCCGCCAAATCGCTCGCCTCCACCACGCAGCCCGAAGTAGCCACGCAGCTCTACAACTCACTCACCTACACAGGAAACCACGAGGAGTTTGCCACCGCAAAACAAACCCTGTTAGATTCTAACAAAAAACTCAACATCCTGCACACACTCCACAACCGTGCGCAAAACAGAATGAGCCAAGCTCAGAAACAGGCCGAGCTGCGCAGGAAAAACGCCAGACTTGCGGACTCCATGAAACGCGGCAAAGTCATCTACGGTCAGCTCTGCCACAGTTGCCACGGCAAAGACGGCAAGGGTCAGCCCATGGCGGGAGCCACCAAAGGCGACACCCTCGCGCCATCGCTCATCGGTTCGCCACGCGTCAATGGCAACGGACAAGCCCTTCTACGCGTCCTACTCGATGGCATGACTGGTCCCATTCACGGCAAAACCTACCCCGGAATGATGATGCCAATGAAGTCTAACAACGATCAATGGATCGCAGACATCGCCACCTACATCCGCAATAGTTTTGGCAATAAAAACCCGCCTATCACACCCGCACAAGCCGCGTCTGTTAGAAAACAAACATCCACCCGTAACAAGCCGTGGACAGAATCCGAGCTAAATAAAATCGAGCCACCAGCCATCGGCGGGCAAGAACGCTGGAAGTTAACAGCCAGCCACAACGCCCAGAGCCGGCACAATGCAATTGATCGGAACCCGAACACTCGCTACACCTCGAACACCTCCATGCGCCCTGGCATGTGGATTCAAATCCAGCTTCCAAAAACCACCACCATTAGCGGCATCAAGCTGGACACCCGAGGCTCCAACGGCGACTACCCACGCGGCTACAAAGTCGAGTTTTCCACGGATGGAAAAACTTGGAAGACCACCAGCACCGGAAAAGGCAAAGGACCTATCACCAGCATCTCCGTCAAACCAACCCAAATCAAGTTCATCCGCATCACCCAGACCGGCAAACATCGCCTCTATTGGTCGATTCACGAGCTTACTCTCTACGGCCACTAAATCACCATCCAAACCATGTCCCATTTCCCTAACATCCCACAGTTTCAATACGAAGGCCCCGGCAGCAGCAATCCATTTGCATTCCGTCACTATAACCCCGACGAAGAAGTTGGCGGCAAAAAAATGCGTGACCACCTACGCTTCGGCGCCGCTTACTGGCACGTCATGCGCAATGAACTTGGCGATCCCTTCGGCGCGGGCACTGCTCTGATGCCGTGGGACGACGGCACGGAATCACTGCAAAACGCACTCAACCGCGTGCCGGTGTTTTTCGAGTTTCTGGAGAAATCACAAATCGATTACTACTGCTTCCACGACCGCGACATCGCACCGGAAGGCAGCAACCTAACAGAAACCCACAACAACCTCGAAAAGGTCGTTGATTCTCTGGAAAAATTCCAAAATGAAACGGGCAAGAAACTCCTCTGGGGCACCGCCTGCCTCTTTGCCCACCCCCGCTACGCACAGGGCGCGGCGACCTCTCCGAGCGCGGATGTTTTTTCCTACGGCGCTTCACAAATCAAACACGCGCTCGAAGCCACCCATCGGCTCGGCGGTGAGGGATACACGTTCTGGGGCGGCAGGGAAGGATATGCCACCTTGTTAAATACCGACATGAAACGCGAGCTCGACCACCTCGCCACCATGTTGCATCTGGCGGTGGATCACGCTAAAAAGATCGGCTTCACCGGACAATTCTACATTGAGCCAAAACCACGCGAACCATCCACCCACCAATATGACTCGGATGCGGCGGCTTGTTTGAACTTTCTGCGTGAATATGATTTGTTAGATCACTTCAAGCTCAACATCGAGACCAACCACGCCACACTGGCGGGACACACGATGGAGCACGAACTCGACGTTGCCATCGCCGCCGATGCGCTCGGCAGCATCGATGCCAACCGAGGCGACGAACTCATCGGCTGGGACACCGATCAGTTTCCCACCAACGTGTATGACACCACCCAAGTGATGATGCGGGTGCTCAAGATGGGTGGATTCACCACCGGGGGGCTCAACTTTGATGCCAAACGCCGCCGCGAATCCCACGAGCCGGAAGACCTTTTCCACGCCCACATCGGCGGCATGGATGCCTTTGCCCGTGGATTAAAAATCGCCCACCGCATGATCGAAGACGGCGTGCCCGATGGCTTCATCCAAGCCCGATACGAATCCTATGACCGAGGAATCGGTGCCGACATCGAAGCAAAAACAACCAGTCTCGACGAACTCAACGCCCACGCCCTAAGCATTGATCCCCCCACCCTGTCAAGCGGAAGGCAGGAGCGGCTCGAAAATATTCTCAATGATTATCTCGCCTAGCGGAAAAATTCTCTCTAAAAAATCTCAACCCCTATTACAACAAAAACATACTATGGATAAACAACTCACCGACAAAGAACGTAAGCTGCTCTTCTGGGCCAGCTTCTTAGCACTAGCCACCGCTGGATTTGGTTTTGCCTTTCGTGTCATTCACGGCGGCAGCTACGGCGCAGAACTCGGCCTAGATAACCACCAGATCGGACAAATTTTTGGCGCCTCACTCTGGCCCATTGCCATCACCATGATTTTAGGAAGTTTGGTTGTTGATAAGATCGGCTATAAAGGGCCAATGTTTGCCGCGTTTGCCCTGCAAGCCGCTTCCGCCATCGGAACAGCCACCGCCTCCAGCTATGGAGCGCTTTATGGTTTTGCCATCCTCGCGGGCCTTGGCCACGGTATCGTTGAGTGTGTTATCAACCCTGTTTGTGCGACGATCTACCACAACCAAAAAACCAAAATGCTCACTATCCTTCACGCCGCGTGGCCTGTTGGACTTGCTGCGGCTGGTGCGTTGATTATCGTAACTGATGGAGCCATTGAAGGTCTTTCATGGAAAGTCCACTCACTCTGGATGCTCATCCCCGCCCTCGCTTATGCGTTCATGTTTTTCCCTTGCCGCTTCCCTGTTGATGAGCGGGTGAAGGCTGGCGTTCCTTACTCAGAAATGCTCAAACAAGTCGGATTCCTCGGTGCCTTCCTAGCATCTTTCATGCTCGTTTATGAGATTGGAAACCAAATCGATCAGCTCACTTCATGGACTAAGCCGGGGAACTGGTTTGTGATGGCCCTTGGCATTGGTTTGGCCATCGGAGCCGTCTTCGGTGGAGCACTCAAGGCAGTCGGCCAGCCCATTTTTTTCCTCTTCTGCCTGATGATGATTCCACTCGCTACTGCTGAGCTAGGAACGGATCAGTGGATTGGAAAATTGATGCGCCCTGTCCTTGAAGGGTTTAAACTCAATCCAGCTTGGGCATTGGTTATCTCTGCGAGTATAATGATGACATTGCGCTTCACGGCCGGTGGCGTTCTCAAAATTTTCTCACCACCAGCACTGCTTGCGGTGAGTGGTATCTTCTCAGCCGCTGGACTTTACTGGCTCTCAGGCTCCGCAGGACTTTCCATCTTTGTCGCTTTTGTCCTCTACGCCGTTGGTCAAACATTCTACTGGCCATGCGTGCTCGGTTTTGTTGCCGAACGTTATCCAAAAGGTGGAGCCCTCACCTTGAACACCGTCTCTGCCATCGGACTACTCTCCGTCGGAATCATCGGTGGCCAGTTGCTCGGTATCTCGTTTGATAAATCAATCCACGTCGGCACGGCTAAAGAACTCCCCGCTGTCGCGGAAGCATCATCGCATGAGAAATCATTCCTCGGCATGAAACACACCGCCATCGATGCCAAGGAAAAAGACGCACTTGTCAAAACACTGCCAGAAGCTGAACAGAAAACAACTAACGAAACCTACACTGCCATCGAAACTCGCGCTGGACGTGACGTTCTCAAGTATGCTGCTTATTTCCCCATCATGCTTGTCATCTGCTTCGGTGCAGTCGCTCTCTGGTTCAAAGCCAACGGCGGATACAAACCCGTTGAGCTAGACGATGCCGAGCCTGTGGATGAAGCCGAGGCCGAGCCCGGCTTCTAAAACACCCCAACAAAAAACATTCCCAACGGGGCGCGGGACATCCTCCCCCGCCCCGTTTTTTCTCTCTCCCCATTCACTATTCTACATTCTAAATTCACTATTCCAAAATGTCCCGACCTGTCACTCTCTTCACTGGCCAGTGGGCCGACCTCGCACTTGATGACCTCCTGCCCAAAGTTAAAGAAATGGGCTACGATGGAGTGGAACTCGCCTGCTGGGGCGATCACTTCGATGTCGATGCCGCTCTTGCAGACGACGATTATGTTTCCGAAAAATGGAAACAGTTAGAGGCACACGACCTCGACTGTTTTGCCATCTCTAACCACCTTGTTGGGCAGGCGATTTGCGACAACATTGATGAACGCCACCAAGCCATTCTCTCGGAAGAAATCTGGGGTGATGGTGATCCTGAAGGCGTGCGCACTCGTGCTGCTGAGCACATGAGTAATGCCGCCCGCGCTTGCCGAAAGTTCATGGACGCTCGCCCCGGCGGAAACCACCCGATCACACCAGCGGTGAATGGTTTCACCGGATCATCCATCTGGCACGCGCTCTACTCCTTTCCGCCGACCTCGCAGGAATACCTGCAAGCAGGATTCGATGATTTTGCCAAACGCTTCACCCCGATCCTTGATGTGTTTGAGGAAGTGGATGTGAATTTTGCGCTCGAAGTCCACCCCACGGAAATTGCCTTTGATATTGTATCCACTGAACGCGCTATCGAGGCGGTGAAGGGGCACAAGCGGTTTGGCTTCAACTACGATCCATCGCACCTCGGATACCAAGGGGTTGATTACGTGAAGTTTATTCGCACCTTTGCCGAGCGTATCTATCACGTTCACATGAAGGACGTCTGGTGGGGACATGGCGACGGCACCGTAGGTGTCTTTGGCGGTCATACTGAGTTTGCCGATGCCCGTCGCTTCTGGGATTTTCGCTCAGTGGGTCGTGGTGATATTGATTTTGAAGAAATCATCGTCGCCCTAAACGACACCGCCTACGAAGGCCCGTTAAGCGTCGAGTGGGAAGATGCCCGCATGGACCGTTTCCACGGAGCCACTGAATCCTGCGCCTATGTCAAGGGACTCGATTTCCCGCGCAACTCCGGCGGACTTTTTGACTCTGCCTTCGATACCGACAACCAATAAACACCACGAATACATCAATTTTTAACCACGAATCTTCCGAATCTCACGAATTTTTTAAGTAGCTTCGCTCGCTAGGAAAGCACAACCCAAGAAAAATTCGTTCGATTAGTTAGATTCGCGGTCTCAATAATTATTTTATACCATGAAAACTAAACTAGCTATCATTGGAGCAGGAGGAATGCTTCAGTATCATGCAGCAGGCTTCCGCGAGGCGGGAGGTGAAATCGTTGCCATCGCAGACATCGCACCTGGTGCCGCAGCCGCAGCCGCCAAGGAGTGGGACGTGCCACAATCCTACGAGAGTGTTGAAGAAATGTTAGAACAGTCCGGTGCCGATGCCGTCAGCATCATCGCCCCTAACAAATTCCATAAGCCTCTCGCCATCCAGTGTCTCAACGCCGGAAAACATGTCTTCTGCGAAAAGCCACCAGCGCTCAACGCGGCGGAGGTTGAGGAAATGATTGCAGCGGCTGACAAGGCGGGTAAGCACCTGATGTTTAACTTCAACAACCGCGCCCGACCCGAGTCCTACGCGATGATGGACTACGTCAACGACGGCACAGTCGGCAAGATAAACTCTGCGCAAGCGCAGTGGATTCGCCGCACTGGCATCCCTGGCTTCGGTGGATGGTTCACCAATAAGGAACTCTCCGGTGGCGGGCCATTAATTGATCTACTTCACATGATTGATCTTGCACTTCACTTTATGGGCTATCCCGAGCCCACTCATGTGATGGGACAAACATTCACTGATTTTATCGACAATAAGGACTTCAAAGGCCCTTGGGGTATCCCTGATCGAGCAGATGGCATCACAGATGTCGAAGCCGCGGCGCATGGGTTTGTGACCTTTGCTTCGGGGCAAACCCTCTCCCTACGCACCTCTTGGGCAGAAATGAATCAACGCGAAAGCGCTGCCGTGGTCTTCCAAGGCAGCAAGGCAGGCGGCAAAGTCGAGCGACTCTTTAACATCGACGGGCTAGATGAAACCTCGTTCGATACCTGCGAACTCTACACGCAAGAGAACGGCAACCCAGTGGACCGAAAAGTCACACTGATGCCTTGTGAGGATATGGGCCGTATCCGCTCTGCGTCCAATTTTGTTCTCGCCATTGACGGCAAAGAGCCACCGCTTAACACTCCTGATCAAGCGCTCAAGCTGATGAAAATCATTGATGCCGTATTCCTGTCCGCTGAGACGGGTAAACCTGTTTCGCTGTAGTGTTTTTTTT
>JBMYYO010000007.1:27473-46302 GCA_049609505.1 Akkermansiaceae bacterium
TTTTAAGACAGAATTAACAGAATCGACAGAATTTTGCTAGGTTTGATGCCCCCCTAACTACTCTCTCCTAACTACTAACTACTCAAAAAATGAACCGTAAACTTCGCATGGGGATGGTCGGTGGTGGTCGTGGTGCCTTTATTGGTGCCGTCCACCGCATGGCTGCTAATCTTGATGGAAAAATCGAGCTCGTTGCGGGTGCTTTCTCATCGAACCCTGAGAAGTCCAAACTCTCGGGTGAAGACTTCTTTCTCGATCCGTCGAGAGTTTACGCCTCCTACGCAGAGATGGCTGAGAAAGAGGCTGCCCGTGAAGATGGCATCGATTTCGTCTCCATCGTTGTTAGAAACGACATGCACGCGGAGGTGGCAAAAGTTTTTCTGGAGACAGGCATCAATGTGGTGTGTGAAAAGCCTCTAGCACTTTCACTAGAGCAGGGTAAGGAGCTGGCAGGAGTCGTTGCAAAATCCGGCAAGGTTTTTGCTCTCACCCACAACTACACGGGCTATCCGATGGTGAAAGAGGCCAAGGCGATGGTTACCGGTGGGAAGCTGGGCAAGATCATTAAAATCATTGTTGAGTATCCACAAGGCTACGCCGTCGAGGCACTTCAAGATGCTGAAGATGGTGCTATTTCAAACTGGCGAGCCGACCCAAGTGTAGCGGGAATTTCTAACTGCATCGGCGACATCGGCTCACATGCTGAGAACTTAGCGCACTACATCACGGGGTTAAAAATCGAAGAACTTGCGGCAGAACTGAACAGCTTTATCCCGGGGCGGACTCTCGATGACGATGGCAACATGCTGCTGCGATTCGAAGGTGGAGCCAAAGGCATACTCTTCGCCTCCCAAGTATCCGCAGGCGATGAAAACAATCTTAACATCCGCGTGTATGGCACCAAGGCATCGCTGGAGTGGCACCAAGAGCACCCGAACGAGCTAACCGTGAAATACTCGGATAAGCCACGCCAGGTGTATCGTCGCGGCAACAGCTATGCGGGAGAAACCTGCGCAGCCAATACCCGACTCCCCTTCGGCCACCCCGAGGCGTTTATCGAGGCATTTGCCAACATCTACCTCGCCGCCGCCGAGGCAATCAGCGATGAAGCAGCAGGAAACTTCCCCCGTGCAGAAGGTTATGATTTCCCCGACATCAACGACGGCCTAACAGGCATGGCATTCATCGAAGCTGCCGTAGCATCCAGCAACAACAATGCTGCGTGGACGAAGCTTGATAGATAACTTCACAAAGCAATGGACACAAAAAACCAGAAAGACTCCGAGCACATCACCATCCTGTGTGTCTTTCACTACGTGATTTGTGGGTTATGCTTTGCTGCGTTACTTTTCCTTGGTGTGCACTATTACATCATGCAAAGTGTTTTAAGTTTTGACGCCGCTTCACCGAGCGCGGGGAGCAACCCTCCCCCAGAAGAACTTCTTACTGTTTTTATGTTGGGATACGGCGTGATGGGGCTGGTACTGATCGTCTTGGGCATAATCAATTTCTTATCCGCTCGCTTTATGAAACGGAGAAAGAACCGCATATTTTCCCTAGTCGTTGCAGGAATCAACTGCTTGAACATGCCAGCAGGCACAACACTCGGTGTGTTCACGATCATCGCGCTTCTGAGAGAATCCGTGCAGCTGGATTACAAACAGAAAGCAGGGCTGTAAACTACCCGCTGTTATTCTGCTGTTAGATTAGGCTCGGAATGCCACTCATGTGGAATGTTTCTCATCAGCAAAGCATGATCAAACTGGATGCTGTCCTCTGGAAACAACGAGCGGTCATCGAAGTACGATGATGCCACTCGGTCCACCGCCAGCGGCGATGCCTGCCAGTCGTCAATTTTCAGCCTCAGCCCCTCAAGGACACAGGAATCAAATCGTGATGAGTAGCCGATGCAGCCAGCCTCAAAAAACTGCGAGGACTCATCTAACGAACCGAATATCGAGTCGGAAGGAAAACTTTCTGTTTCACTAGCAACCACATCCACCAAAGAGTTTTTCTGATCAGCAGCATTCACCTGCATGTGAATCTGACCGCGCCGGTCATCAACCAAAAACTCTGAGTAGTGGTGCACTCCAGGGAACACCCTGCCGCCAACCAGAGCATTAAAACGCGAGTCCGTATCGCGGCGAGGAACAAACACTCCCTCTACCATTTCGCCACTCTCCCCTTCCCACTCCACAGCAATGCGGTGGGCTGAATTCTCGCTAGCAACTCCCACCAGTTCCCCGATCCCTGACGGCAGGGCGCGAGGCCTTAACTTCTCCAAGCGGATCAAACAAATACCAGCAATGGCATGTCCATGAACAAGTTTGGGGCGAAAATTTCTCGGCAATACCGAGTTCACAACCTCTGGTGCCACACGGTAGTTCAATAAAAGCCGACGACGAATGACGCCTTGGATGGATGGTATTTTCATAGTTTCGTGTAGAGCATGCTTAATTATTTGTTCGCACGCATTCAATTCTGCGGTGGCTTTGTCCGCCCTTGACGCGCTTCATTTTTATAGAGTTCAAAATCAAACTCCTTTTGCTTGGGCCTCATTATCAGCCAGAAAAGCCATCCAAACGGGAAAAACAAGACAACCAAAATCACAGCAACTACCTTGGACATCCCCCGCGACTCCGCATCCTCGCACGCCCACCGAACTCCACAAACGACGAAGAGCAGAGGCACTGCAAAAATCACAATCAAAAAAATTGCCTGTGCAGCACCATCCAATAAAGGATCATGAAAAAACCAAGCCATCTTATCTATCAGGCCACCCATTGCCAAAGAAACTACCACCCTCGGCGCCAATATCAACTACTAGGAAATTGAGCGTGTGACATTGTATGACTTAAAATTGTTTCTACAATCCAACCCAAGGCAATCTCCACCCTAACAAAAAATTCGGAACTACTACCATCGATACTTCTAATACCGTGCGGCCTAAAGGCTACCCTTTTCAGGTTAAAACGGGCAGATAACCAAAGCTCCATGGCACCCCATGCTACAAGCCTTCAAACGCGGATTTGATGTAGTCGCCAATCACTGTTAGAAAATCTGGCCCCATCACAATGACCATGGCCGAAACTTGCAGGGCGACGAAGAGTAATACAAACATCAGAATTGCTTTGTAGAAATTCTTCTTTGATGGGTTTTTACTAACCAGCGCCAATATCGGTATGGCGACGAGGTTCAGAAGAGGAAAGCACGCGATGAACATCCAGTAGCCCATGCTGACTATGTTCGCATCTGATGTTTGCTTCTTCGCCACGGGCGAGGTCTATATCAAATGGTCATCAGCTACACCACAAAACAATTTGATCTGTTGTTAGTTATCTTTAGGAAGCGGACGCCAGCTGTTAGCAGATAAATTTTTCCTGCCTACGGCGCGGACAGAATTTACAGACTTTTTTGATGCTCAAACTATGCGTTCCCACTCGCCAAACCCAATTTTGCTCATTCTGTAAATCCTGTCAAAAACACCTCAGCATATCCTCCGCTAATTGCTATCGCTTGGGGGAAAGCAGGTTTTGTTAGATGATTGATTGCTGATAGTTCCTCCTCGGGCACCCAGCGACCAGCTTGGCAAGCTGACCCTACCGCATGGATGCATCCTCCACGCACGCAAACTGCCAGTCAGCAAACCTGACCGGCAGTCTCCTAAACAGAACCTCTATCGACTAGAGGAAACGAAATCTGACATTTCAGAGCCTGACTGCGCTAGCAGCCTTTGACGGCTGTGCTAACCTTGGGACGCAGCATTAGCCTTTGGCTTCGGCCATGGCTTCTTTGACTTTGGTTTCGATCTCATTGTAGAGGCTTTCGTCCTCTTTGAGAGCTATCTTGGCAGCATCGCGACCTTGGGCGAGTTGGTTCCCGTTGTAGCTGAACCAACTGCCGCGCTTTTGCACGATATCGAACTCAAGTGCTAGATCGAGCATTGAACCGACTGAGGAAATTCCCTCGTTATACATGATATCGAACTCAGCCTCTGTGAATGGTGCAGCGACTTTATTTTTGACGATTTTCACACGAGTTCTACTGCCTTGCACGCTGCCATCGGTGGCCTTGATCTGGCCGATTCGGCGGATATCGATGCGGACAGATGAGAAGAACTTGAGGGCGCGTCCACCAGGAGTTGTCTCTGGATTGCCAAACATGACACCGATTTTTTCACGAATCTGGTTCGTGAAGATGCAGGTGGTGCGGGCTTTAGCAATCAGGGCGGTCAGCTTGCGCATGGCGGCGGACATGAGCCTAGCCTGAGTGCCTACGGTGCTGTCGCCAATTTCTCCAGCGAGTTCTTGTTTGGTAACAAGGGCGGCAACAGAGTCCAAGACCACTACGTCAATTGCATTTGAGCGGACGAGAGTTTCGCAAATTTGCAGTGCTTCTTCACCGGAGGATGGCTGGGAAACGAGGAGATCGTCAATGTTTACCCCAAGCTTGGCAGCGTATGCTGGATCAAGCGCGTGCTCCACGTCAATGAACGCAGCCAAACCACCCCGCTTCTGCGCTTGTGCTATGACGGTGAGGGTGAGGGTTGTTTTACCGGAGGACTCTGGCCCGTAGATTTCTACAATGCGACCGCGAGGAAAGCCGCCTACCCCGAGGGCACGATCAATGAGGAGGTTCCCAGTAGGAATGAC
Organism: Akkermansiaceae bacterium; assembly: GCA_049609505.1. Taxonomy (GTDB): domain Bacteria; phylum Verrucomicrobiota; class Verrucomicrobiia; order Verrucomicrobiales; family Akkermansiaceae; genus Oceaniferula. The sequence continues at coordinate 32,126 of JBMYYO010000007.1, forward strand.
GTCAACATCAACCCGATGACCGTCACCGAGGCGCATGATGGCGGTTTCTCCAAAATCTTTTTGGATTTGGGTAATTGCGAGGTCGAGATTTTTCTTACGAGCGGCGGCGACTTTATCGTCGGCAGATGATTTGCTGGCCATGGTTGATTTCGTGGATGGTGTGGATTTAGAAGTGGAAGTGGTCGATTTAGCCGTAGTAGCGGTTGGTTTGCTAGCTGAAGGCTTCGTAACGGTGGATTTAGGTGTAGCGGTTGTGGTACTCATGACAATGGTTTGTTTTGGTTTTCCACAGGATAGGGATATTTTTCTTAGCGTCAACAAAAAACTGTTCAAAAGATTACTGTTATATAGAACATGTTCGTATGATGTTTATGGACAAGAGGTAACAAGGAATGAAAAGTCGCGAAAAAACGTGGTTTTACGGCTAAATCCAAGCATCATCCTCCGCATGGAAATCCAACGGTTTACAGGAGGAATGGTCATGACCAATTCATATTTGTTAGATGGTAAGGTCTTGGTTGATGCGCCGGAAGGAGTTTGTCAGTGGCTCAAGGATCTGGGAGAAACTCCTACTACCCTACTTTTGACACACCAGCATTATGATCATGTGGAATCCGTCGCTGAGCTGCAGGCGGCAGGTGTGAAGGTGTATGCTTACGCCCCTTATAGTAAGGAGTTAACGTTAGAAAACTTTTTGGCACTGCAAGGGAGACCGATGACGGTGCAGCCTTATGAAATCGATGAAGAGTTAGCTGGCACGATGGCGGACGGCGTAGGAGAGCTCTCTGTGGAAGGATTAGATTTCGCCCTGATGCATATTCCTGGGCACTCACCTGATAGCGTGGCGTTCCAGTATAACGATCAAGTTTTTGCAGGTGATACTTTGTTTGCCGGAGGCATCGGCAGGCCGGACTTGCCAGGGGGGGATCAAAAACTTTTGTTAGATGGCATTCAGAAACACCTTCTGGTGCAAGCACCGGAAACCGTGGTGTTCCCTGGTCACGGCCCTGAAACATCTGTTGGGCGTGAGTTAGCCTTCCATGGCATCACTGGCTAAAGACAGCTAGCGGTGACCTCAAGGCGTGCTTGCAGGCAAATCTTTTTTTTCTCAAACAGCCTCTTGCGTTTGGCTCAGAATGATGCAAGATTACACCTGTGAGAACGCTAGGCGACCCTGCCACAAGCCTCTAAGCACACCTCTGATAAGCCCAGATAAAATCAGGCAACTCAGAAGGCTAACGGCTAACAACGCTCTCCACAGGGGACTGATCCAACACCACCTAGATCACCAGATCACTAAATGTTGGACTGTCATCTAACTCAACTCATCCCAACCTAGAATAACCCTAGACCAACTAGAACAAACCCAATACCATGGAAGAAACATTCGCAGACCCAGCATTCCCAGCCGACTCCCCATTCAGCGAGACACCAGCCTCTCAACAAGCTGCCCAGGATCTCCGTTCCGCAGCCTCGCAAAAGGCTACTCAAGCAGTTCAGGACGCCACCAACAAAGCGGCCCAAATCAAGCAATCTGCTGTCGAGAAAGCCCAACAATTCCGCGACTTCGCAGGAAACAAGGCACATGACCTCAAGGAAACAGCAGCCGTGAAGGCAAAGCAACTCAAGCAAGTAGCAGGAGAGCAAGTGCAACAAGGCCGCATCAAAGCACGTGAAGCACATGCTGATGCTGAGGAATACATCCGCCAACACCCCACCAAATCCGTTGTCACCGCACTCGGTGTAGGGTTTGTCCTCGGACTTCTGATCCGTCGCTAATTCTTAGCTCACTGCTACAAACCTTTGGCATCCTGGCCAAGCCACTACCCTGTGCCAATTGTGCGAGGTGTCCGCGTGATGACGTGGCTGATTGTCGGGTGATGTAAAAGTTCCTCCATCTAACCACAGGCAGCGAATCCAGGAGCCTAACTCCTGCCTAATCCCAGCCTAGCTACCTAGTTAGATACCAAAGGATGAATAGGCATCAGAGCTTACATCTAAGCGGAACCACTTAAGGAAAAACTTCAGATTATATTCTATGCAGCACGACCCCGATGAGTCCCTCACTGCGGACGACATTCATGATCCAACCCTTGGAGAGACCACTGGCTTTATAAAGCGAGCTCTCTCTGAGTTTGCTTCCGCTCGCGTGGAACTAGCTGCTATCGAGGCAAAAGAAGCGGCGCAATTTGGTGCCAAGAAAGCAATTTTTGGTGTAGCCCTTGCGATATGTGCCTTTTTCACTTGGGCACTCTTGCTGGCTGCCATGACAGGCATCTTAGCACCCCATGCGGACTCGTTGTTAAAGGACATCACATGGCTTTCTGGATGGGCTGCGGTGCTGTTGGTCTTAGGAATATTACATGGTATAGCCGCCGCCATTTTTCTAGCAAAACTCCGCCAGAAACCAAGTGCTCCTTTCTTTGAGCTAACCAAAATGGAACTCGAAAACGACAAACAATGGCTCAAGAAAAACAAATAGCGGATCGGAAAAAGGAACTCACCGCTCGTATTGCTGAGCGCCGAGAATCCATCACCCAGAGCCGTGCTGTGCTCAAGGAGCAGCTGCAGTTTAAGAAGCAGTTCAAAAAACAGGTAAGCAAGCTTGTCTCCCGCAAGCCGAAGGCACTGTTTATTGGCTCAGTTGCGGCTGGACTTGGTGCCACACTCCTTCTGAGACGTTCGCGTAAATCCTCACGGAAACCCAAAAGCCTGCAAGGCATCATTCTCGGCTGGGGACTCACCTTGCTCAAGCCCGCAGCCAAAGCCTTCTTAACTAAAAAAATCAAACAGTACGCCATCGCTAAAGTCTCCCCACAACAGGAAAGCCCCCCTCCCCCGCACTTACAGTAGCTTCATTCTATTTCTTGATCGCCATCACAGCTTCAATCTGTATAACCTCACTCTAGCAGCCCCCCCACCTTACCATTCATCCTATCACTTTATTATGAAAATGATCAAACACCTCGCCCTCTGGCCAGCCATCGCCCTGATCGCTTGCTCCTGCGTCCCCACTCCTGGATCTGATGCCCCTTCCTCACCAGCTTCTGGTGGTGTTCATGCTCCTGTGCCTGAAGCCACCAAGAACTACCCCGTCGCTCATCCACACCCTGAGGGGAAGGCGAACTACGTGGTCAGCCCGTATCGCCCATACAACGTCATCGACGTCAAAGGCTACCGCAGTGGTGACATCGTAGGTGATCCATCCACAGCCAAGGTTAACCCAACCACTGGCAAGATAGATGCCTCCACCGCCAAGCACTTCCGTATTCCTTAATCAATCAAAACACCCGATCGCCTCTTTCCATCCTCCCCCCGCAGCCATGGTCAACCATCACCGCAGGGGAGGATTTTTTATGGTCTTTTTTTATGGCATGAGACCATGAGGTTAGACATAAATCACTCCTCTCAACGCTACGCAATTATGACGAGATCAAGGCTCACACATTCCCCACTCGCCCTGCTCACCGCAGGCTTGGTCTGTGGCCTGCTCTCCTCCTGCCAGCCTGGCGGGAAACCAGATCCGCACACCCGTGTCAATATCCCCAACGCGTGGAAAACCTCTCTCCAAGGAAGCTCTGGAAAAATTAGCTCCGGATGGCTCCGCGACTTCAATGATCCCCGCCTCACCCGCCTCGTCAAAGAAGCACAAGCCAACAACCCCAACTTACTCGCCACCGCTGAGCGCTTGAAGGCTGCCCGCGCCAGCGTAGTACGCTCTCGCAGCAGCCGTATCCCATCCGCATCCCTCTCCGCAGGAGGCAGCCGCACCCACAACGGCAGCTCAGCAGGATCATCCCGATACTCTGGTGGGAAAAACCTTGGGGTGAGCGCCAGTTGGGAGCTTGATCTCTGGGGCAGGCTCAAACACTTACACAGTGCTTCCAGCTTTGATTACCAAGCCACCGCCGCCGATTTCCGCTCCACCAGACTCTCCCTCGCGGCCAACACCGCTTCGCTTTGGTATAATCTCATCAGCTCAGAGAACCAAGTCAAGCTAGCTACCGAGACCCTCTCCAGTTACCGGAAGGTTGAGAAAATCATCGAGCGTAACTACAAGGCCGGCACCGCCCGTGCCCTTGAACTCCAGCTCTCCCGCAATAACGTCTTCAGTGCTGAGCGCATCCTTCAAGCGCGCAAGCGAAACCGCGACGATGCACGCCGGAATCTGGAGGTTCTGTTAGGACGCTACCCATCCGCCGCCCTCACAGCGCCCACCTCCTTGCCCAGTATTCGCAAAGATGTCCCCACTGGCCTGCCTGCTGACCTCATTGCACGTCGGCCTGATCTCGTGCAAGCTCGCCTTCGTCTGCTCTCATCCTTCCACCGCGCCCATGCCTCCCAGAAAAACCTCCTCCCTACTCTCCGCCTAACCGGTAACAGTGGTGCCAGCTCCTCGGCGTTTTCCAATTTACTCAACCCTAGCTACCTGAGTTCCTCTATCTCTGCTAGCCTCGGTCAGTCACTCTTCGAAGCAGGAGCCAAGCGAGAGGATGCCCGCGCCGCCGTTGCTCGTAATCGTGCCGCCGTGCATGACTACTCGAACATCGCTCTCCGCGCATTCCGTGAGGTCGAGTCCGCACTCGCATCTGAGCAATCCCTCAAGAAGCAAGAGCACTTCCTCCGCAAAGAGCTCCAGCAAGCGGCTCTTGCGGAGAAACAAGCCGAGCGCGACTACGCAGAAGGTGTTGATGGAGTGGATATCCTTGATTTGTTAGAATCCCAACGCCGCGCCTCCAACGCCCGCAGCTCACTCATCGATCTTCAGAACCAGCGTATCCAGAACCGTATCAACCTCCACCTCGCACTCGGTGGAGACTTTTCCACCCAATAAAATCATTTCCAAACTCACCATTCATCCGTGCGACATCTACTACACATAATCATCGCCATCTGCGTGCTCGGGGTGGGCATTTTTGCTTACTCTTCACTCAAAGGATGTAAGAAAGTCCCCTTCCGCAAGGAGGATGAAACATCCAAAAAAGCTAGCGCCCAAGGTGGTAAAGGTGGCGGCAAAGGAAGCAAAGGAGGAATGCCCTCCCGCCCCATGATCCGCACCCGTGCCATGGAGTTGGAAAAACAAGACTTCACCGTAAAAATCCACTCCCAAGGTGAGATCCGCCCGCACCACACCACCTCACTCACACCAGAAGTTAGCGGGAAAATCGTGCGGCTTGCCCCTGGCTTCGAGGACGGTTCATTCTTTAGCAAAGGAGATATTTTGTTAGAGATCGATAACATTGATTTCCTCACAGAGATCGAGGCAGCCAAAGCGCAGCTTGCACGAGCAGAGGCTACCCACGCCCAAGAGAAAGCCCGAGCCAAACAAGCTCTGCTGAACTGGAAAGATGCTGGTTTCAATGAAGAACCCAGCGATCTCGTCCTCCGCAAACCACAGCTACGTGAAGCAGAGGCCAATGTGAAATCCGCCAAATCATCACTCGAGCGCGCTGAGAGAAACCTCGCCCGCACCAAGGTCAGAGCACCCTACAATGGCAGGGTAAGAAAACGCAACGTCGGCCTCGGCCAACGCATCGGCTCCGGCACCACGCTGGGTGAAATCTTCACCACAGACATCGCCGAGGTCCGCCTCCCGCTCACGCCGCGCGATCTCCTATTCTACCAGCCGCCTAACAAACCAGCTCAGCTCACCAAGCAGACCGATGTTACGTTCACATCCATCCTATCTAACAACGATGAATCAACAACATGGAAAGGCAAAATCACCCGCACTGAGGGAGAGCTGGATGCGGACTCCCGCCAGATATTTATCATTGCACGAATTACTGATCCCTTTGGCCTGCACTCTAAGCACCCCGCCCTCTTCATCGGCCAACCCGTGCGTGCCACCATCCCGGCAAAAACAATCAAGGACGTTTACGCCATCCCCCGTGATGCCTTGAGCGATCTCAATGAAATCATCGTCATCCGCGAGGGTAAGATCAAGCACCTCGATATCGAGCCGCTCTGGTCCACCTCAGATTTCATCATCATCCGCGATGGCATTCTCCCCGGTGATCTTCTGGCCACCACACGCATTCCCGTGGCACCCGAAGGCGCGCCCATCGAGATCATCCCTGAAGAGAAACCCAAAGAGATTGAAGATAAAAAACAACCAGGCGACTCCCGCCGGGTCGGCAGAAAAGGTCCCCGCAAGGGTGCCTCTAAGTAGCCAAAGAAACAACCACCTTCACTCCTAACAAGTCACCACACCGAACATGCTCCGCTGGTTTGCCCGCAATGGCTACGCTGCCAACTTCTTAATGCTCGCCATCCTCTTGGCGGGTGGCTATGCGGTATGGTTTAAGGTTCCCACGGAAGTGACACCCACATTCCGCATGTCATTCATCCGGGTGGATATACCACTCCCCGGCGGCACCCCCAAGGAAGTGGAGCAGAAAATTCTCCTGCCCGTTGAAAAAACGCTCAAGGGAATTTCTGAAATCAAGTCCATCACCGCCGAGGCACGCCGGGGCCGTGGCGAATTCACCATCGAGACTAAGGATGGGATTGATATGGATAAACTGCGCGCCGAGATTGAATCCCGCATCGATGGCATCAGCACCTTCCCGCCTGAGATGGAAACACCCCGCGTGCGCATTCCAGACACCGCGAACTGGATGGAAGTCATCTCCGTGGTGGTCTCTGGCGATATTCCAGAGAAGGATTTACAAACAGCCATCCGCCAAGTGCGCGATGATCTAACCGCCCTACCCGGCATCTCGAAGGTGGATATCATCGGTGCACGAGATCGGGAAATATCCATCGAGGTAAACCAGAAAACCCTCAAGGACTACGGCCTAACACTGGATCAAATTTCCCGCACTATTCGCCAAAACTCTCTGGACCTCTCCGCCGGCAGCATCCGCACTGAGGCTGCCCGCGTGCTGCTGCGCTCTACCAATCAAGCACTCAGCCGAGAGGAGTTTGAAAACATCATCGTCTCCCGCAGCAGTGGTGCAGAAGTGAGGTTAGGTGACATCGCAAACGTCAAAGACAGCTTTGATGAACAACGGAAAATCACTCGCTTCAACGGGCAAAATTGCGTCATCGCGGAGGTCAAACGCTTGGGAGATGAAAGTGCCCTTGAGATCTCAGACACCGTGCACGAATACGTCAAAAATGCAGAGTCCCGCTTCCCCGAGGGAGTGAAGCTCGCCACCTGGGATGACGATTCCGTAAGCTTGCGCGGCCGCATCTCCACCCTCTTCTGGAACCTTCTGCAAGGCTGCTTGTTAGTGTTTCTTCTGTTAGGAGTTTTCCTCCGCCTCTCTCTCGCCTTCTGGGTAGTGATGGGTATTCCTGTAAGCTTTGCTGGTGGGCTAATGCTGATGCCCCACCTTGATATCACGGCAAACATTATGAGCCTCTTCGGCTTCATCATTGTGCTCGGTATCGTCGTTGATGACGCCATCGTCACTGGGGAGCATATTTTCTCCAAACTAAAAACTGGGATGGACCCGCTAGAAGCATCCGTTTCTGGTGCTAAGGAGATCGCCGTGCCTGTCACCTTTGGCATCCTTACCACAGTGGTGGCGTTTGCCCCGCTTGCATTCTTCGATGGCTGGATGGGGACACTTGCCAAGCAGATCCCCTACGTTGTCATTCCGGTGCTGTTTTTCTCCCTGATCGAATCCAAGCTCGTCCTTCCATCCCACCTCAAGCACCTGAAAATTAATCGCTCAGGACGTGGGCCGATCACTCGCATTCAGCAGGGCGCTGCAGTTTTGTTAGACGGCTTCGTGCAGAAGGTTTACAAGCCCTCATTAGAATGGGCGGTGCGCTTCCGTTATGCGACGCTTTCCGTCTTCCTCGCCATCGCCTTGGGCACGATGGGTTTCATCTCCAGCGGAGTGTTAGGCTTTGAGTCTATCCCCTCCGTGGATCGCTACTTTATTTACGCGCGGCTGCGTATGTCTGAGGGCACCTCCTTTGACACCACAGACGCACGCGTGGCAGAAATCACTGAGGCTGCTTATAAATTGCGCGGGATGTTTCCTGATGGCGATAGCGGCAAAAGTATCATCGGCAATGTGATGTCAGCCACTGGTGGCTGGCCGAGCTGGGGGCGCGGTGACGATACTCAAGGTTACGTTTTGGTGGAGATTGTGCCACCGAGTAAGCGCCAGCATCAGAGGGTAAAAAACCAAGAAATTGCCGATGCCTGGCGGGAGATTGTTGGGGAGGTGCAAGGCGCCCGCTCATTTAGCATCCGCACGGAGCGCTCCGGTGGAAAAATGATGGGAGAGCGAGAGGACATCGAGATAGAACTCCGTGGAAATGATTCAAGAGTTATGGTTCCCGTTGCTCGCGAGATCCAGGAAGAGCTCAAAAAGTTAGATGATGTTAGAACGGCTTACACCAGCATCGAGGAAGTTCAGGACGAGTTCCAAATCACTCTTTTACCCTACGGACGCGATCTAGGACTCACTCAGGAAAACCTCGCCCGCCAAGTGCGCCGTGCCTTCCATGGTGATGAGGCGCAGAGGATTCAACGCGGAGAGGACAGCATCAAAGTCATGGTCCGTTTTCCTAAAAAAGAACGTGAATCCCTACACACCCTCGATGACCTGCGGATCACCTTGCCGAACGGTTCCTCCATTGCTTTGGAACAGGTGGCGAAGGTGACGAAGGGAGTGTCCCCACCGAGCATTCGCAGGCGTGATGGCTCACGGATCTACACCATCTCAGCCATTCCACAAAGCCGCCAAACGGACATCTCTACGGTGGGGGATCACATCACCCCTGTGCTGGACCAAATCGTGCAAGCCAACCCTGGAACGAGCTGGAAATTCGATGGTGCGCTGGCGGAAACGAAGGCAAACAAAACCCGCTTCATGGTGATGGGCGCACTGCTACTCTTCACCCTCTATGCGTTGTTAGCCATTCCGTTTAAGTCCGTCACCCAGCCCATCTTCGTGTTGCTGGCCGTACCGTTTGGAGCAGTGGGCGCGGTGATGGGGCACGTCCTGTTAGATGTCACTTGGTCATTCCTCAGCCTGTTTGGACTCTTAGCGCTAGCTGGTGTGGTGGTGAATGACTCCCTGGTGATGGTGGACTTCACCAACGTCAAACGCCGCGAGGGTTCAGGCACCTATGATGCCGTTATCGATTCTGGCTCATCGCGCTTCCGCCCGATCATGCTGACCTCATTGACTACCTTTGCCGGGCTCATGCCGCTTATTTTTGAGCGCAGCATCCAAGCACAGTTCCTCATCCCGATGGCCGTCTCCCTCGCATTCGGTATTATGTTTGCCACCTTGATCACGCTCTACCTCATCCCCTGCGCTTACATGGCTACCGAGGACGTGCTAAATGTTTTCCGCAGGCTGTTCGGCATGAAGGTGAAGAAGTAGGTTGGTTTGAAGTTTGATTGACCAACTCGTTGTGGGAGGCAAGGGTCTGGCCATGGATTTCTTGTTCGATATCGGCAGTGTGATTGTGGGCGTGGACTTTGAGCCGGCTCTGAAAAGGATTAGCACGCTGGAGGGGGATGTGCTGGCGGAGCGGCTAAACGAGACAATGGCACTCAAAGATGAAATGGAATCCGGCAGGATGCCCGCGGATGAGTATTTTCAGTGGATCAGGGAAAGGCTGGAGCACACTGGCTGCAAGGAGGAATTCCTCAATGCTTGGACGGATATCTTCTCACCTAATGAGCCGATGTGGCACAGTATTCGTGAGCTGAAAAATGCGGGACACCGTTTGATTTTATTTTCTAACATCAACCAACCTCACCAAGGTTTTTTACATGATAAATATGAGATATTTGAATGTTTTGACGGTGGGGTTTTCTCCCATGAAACGGGATATGTAAAACCTGAAGAGGAAATCTATCAGCACGCTATTGAGAAATATAATCTAACCCCAGAGGAAACCGCATACGTGGATGATTTGGCGGAAAACATCGCGGGTGGTGAGCGCGCAGGCTTCCGCTGCCATCGATACTCCATGGACCAGCACGCGAAATTTGAGCAGTGGTTAGCTAGCTTAACGAAGAGCTAGCCGACCTTGTGAGCATTTTTTCGTTAAATTGGTCTTTGGTTTTAGCCCGCTGGCATTTAGAAGATGTCCATGGCTGAGGGGGATTTAGATCTTGATATTGCATCGTTGGAGGCAGCGATCGACGCGCGCGATGCGGAGAAATTCCTCGTCGCTGCTGAAGAGCTGCACTACGCGGACTTAGCCGAGGTCTATGAGGATCTTGACGAGCCTGCGCGGGAGTTCTTCACCCAACACATCGGCACGGAGCGCTTCCCTGAGATTCTAGCCGAGCTGCCAGACACGCTGATTGAGGATACACTTGAGAGGTTTGAAACCGACGACCAACGGGAAATTCTCGATCAAATGCTGGATGACGACCGCGCCGATGTGCTGCAGGACGTCAGCTCCAAGGCGAGGCAGAAGTATCTTTCTCTGTTAGAACCCGATGACATGGAAACCACCCGTAGCCTAATGCGCTATGAGGAGGACACTGCAGGTGGGCGGATGACAACCCACGCGGCACGCATCATGCAGAACATGAGCGTCAAAGAAGCACTTGATACGCTGAGGGCGGACCAAGAAAATGCAGAGACCTTAGCTCGGATCTACGTGATAAATGCCGCTGGCAAACTCGTGGGCAAGGTGCGGCTGAGGGACTTGGCATTCAATGCGTGGGACACTCCCGTGGAGGACATCATGCGGGAGGTGGACATTAGTATTTTGGCAACGGCGGACCAGGAGGACGCTGCGCAAATGTACACGAAGTATGACATGACGTTGCTGCCCGTTGTCGATGAGCAAGACAGGCTCTTGGGCGCGATCACTCACGATGATGTGTTAGAGATTATTGAGGAGGAATCCACTGAGGACATTGAGAAAATGTCCGGTATCGCTGGTGAGCAATCCGAGGAGACGTATCTCAACACCGCGCTGGGAACGCATTTCCGCAGGAGGTTTCCATGGTTACTTATTCTTGCCCTGCTGGCGATCTCCTCCGGCTATGTAATGCTTAGGTTTGAGTACGTTCTCAACAATATTTTCCTACTCGCCCTCTATCTGCCGATGGTAGTAGCAGCAGGAGGAAACACAGGAGGCCAGGCTGCTACCATGGTCATCCGTGCGATGTCTCTTGGCGAGCTGGAGCAAGGCACCACCCGCAGAGTGATCACTAAGGAGCTATCACTCGGCCTCATGCTCGGTGCCGTGATGGGCGCCTGCATCGCCATGATTACGATTGGAATTCTACCGGCATTTAACCCACCTCTACCGGAGAGTGTGAGCATTGCTCGGTTTGCAGCGGCGGTGTCCATTGCGCTCTCAGGGCAGATTGTCACCTCTACTTTATCCGGTGCGCTACTGCCGATTGGTGCACGTGCCATCAAGCTAGACCCCGCCGTGGTAGCAGCACCAGCTATCACCACCTTAGTGGATATTTCCGGTATGGTGATCTATTTCACCGCAGCGAGAATGATTTTGGACGTAGGTTAGGCTACTAAACCAAAAACGTTTTAACCGCTCGGCTCAGTGAGCTCGATCCGATAAAACCTCAAGGTTCCTGATAAAGGCAAAGCTACAGTAACCTCTTCGTAATCTCCTCTATCAACAACCGTTGTATTAGAGCCCGTCAAGGCAATCTCAGCAGACCAATCTACAAGATCCGTCGAATACGCTAATCTCATCTCTACACCACTGATATTCTTAGCCCTCCTGAAGGTGATCTGATGCCCGGAGCTAGCTGCCTGAGCGAATACGGGCTTACTATTCTCCGTCTCTTCCACAGGGTTCGTGTGAAAGAAGAACTCCTTGATGTTTTCATCACCATCACCATCGGCATCCTGAAAAGGCCCACTTAGTGAGGTAGGGATATTGTTCGCCGTTTTCCACGCGTCATAAGTTTGCGCGGCTGGAGCAGGGTGCACTGAGTTAATCACATTGATCATATTCGTTGTATTTGGCTGCCCCGTATTAAGAAGAATTTCCCACTGAGGAATAGGATTCCCTGCGCTATCGAGACCTCCATCTACTCCTTGTAAAACAACAAGCCTTCTCCGCCTACCACTCCCTAATGCCAGAGGTGTGCTGGCTGAGTTCTCACCTGAGAAATAGGAAAAACCATGCCTCAAATTAGTAGAGCGGTCAGCCTTTGAGTCTGCTCCCTTCACAAGGAAACCCCACGTTGAGCTTCTAACATCGGCATCCGGGTTTGGATTACCAATAGAGTCAGGCACAGACTCGATACTCAATAACATCGAGGTAAAATCAACTCCGTGGGCGTTTTTGTTTCCTGTGAAGCTGCTTGTCAGTGAGCTCCCTAACTGAGAGCCAAAGCTTTGTCATACGCCTCACCATGGTGTGTAGTAATAGATCACTACTATTTTACCCAAATGGTCACGAAGATTAGCATCCGAGGTTGAGCTCCCCGCACCGAATTCCGCATACGTTTGATCCGCCGCTATTGTGCCTACGGCAGCCTGCGCATTGACGTCTGATGCAGCGAGAAACGACATTCCCGCGAGCATCCATAATCTTGTCATTGTCTTATTCATGGTCATTAAAATTGGTAAGTGTATGAGAGCTGCACCATTACCCAGTCTCTGTCCCGGTAGAGGTTTTTTAGAAACTGATTATTGATTCCCAGTGCGCCGTAATCGTTTTCATACATCGCGGCATAAATCCTAAAAGCTGAGCTCTCGCCTACCCAACGAAGTCCGATCCCATACTGCACGGTATCCACTCCTGGTGCGGCGGTGGTAATGAGGCCAGCATTCGGAATTTCACCCGTATCTGAGTAAACATCTACCCCCGCGCTGATGTGCCAGTTCCCGGTAAAATTCCACTCCACGCTTAGCCCTCCGTATTTGGCTTCAAATAAGGGTGCCTCCTCCGAGTAGCCGACGTTTGCGCGTAGTGTCCAGTCACTGCCCAAAGCAACATGCCAAGTGGATTTGGCAGACCAGCGCTTCTTCCTCAAGGTGACATCTGCCACGCTGATGGTGTTCTCAGATTTTAACCAAGGAGTCCAAACATCTTCAAATCTGAGCGTAGAGCTGCGCCGAAACAACGTGTCACGGCTACGCTCAATGCCGCCTACCCCAATGGAGTATCCTGGAGCAATTGTGTCTCGCCCATAACCGATCGACAACCTAACAGAATGACCTGATAAGTAGCTATACAAAGCACTCGCGCTATACGAGTAGCCACCAGGGTCAGGTTTCTGGTAGATGGGGCTGAAGCCGAAACCCTGCCGGAAACGCTCAGCAATCCAGATTGATCGATATCCTGAGTAACCGTCGTAGTGCCTGGTTGAAAAATCAAAGCTCCAGCGCTCATTGAGTTTCGCGCCAATACGTCCCTGCCACTGCCATGTTTCCTCGCTCAAAAATGCCTCTGAGCCAACGATAGCCGGCTTGTAATCAATACCATAATCCGTGTGTCCAGCCGTCAGTGAAAAGCTCCATATCGGCTGCTGGATTTCAAACTGAATGGTCTTTTGATCGATATCAATGTCGCTGGATCGTAAGGTTTCTGCCTGCACATCCAACCGATTCACACCACTAAAAAGATCTCTCCACCAATCTCCGCCTCCGCTATCAGCTCCACTAGCCGTTTCTGGTGCTGGCAACGCAGTAGTTTCATCACCAGCTTGAGTAGAAGAGAGCACGCAGCAGGAGCACATCGTTGCCGCACAGATAATCCGTTTCATTTGATTCATTATTTTTTGGTAAACTTACCAATGTCGTTAGGAACCTCAGCAGCCGCCACTATTAGTCCCGCTACTACCGCCGAGCCTGCCGCTTTCCACTTGGGAGGTGATTCCACAATCGGTAGCGTAGGCTCCCCTTTCTTGAAATTTACGGCCTGGCTTGGTCAGCTCAACTTGATTTAGCAGGGAGACTGGCTCGCACGAAGCCAACACCCCAGACAGCACACAGGGAATGAGGTAATAGAATGTTTTACAGTAATGCATCACAGTAAGAGATGTTTTACACCCCTTACCTATTCCCTAAAAAGATTAATTTTTCACTCAAATCACGTTTACCCTCAGAAATCGTTGTATCACAAGGGATCTCGGCTTATATTCCAGAAATCTTAATTTTTTTCAGAAAAAATTTGAACGAGCCGCTTATTCCCGTGTCATAGAGGGTGTGCGACGCGAGATTTCTTAGAGATTTCAACCCAAATCATTTTCATAT
>JBMYYO010000008.1:0-16180 GCA_049609505.1 Akkermansiaceae bacterium
CGAGAACGCGCTGCACATCCACCTGCCAGATTCTCAGACTACCTGGATTTATTTGAATCTTGATAGCAAGGTTCACGATTTTAAATACTGGATGGCTCATGAGTTTGGCCACGTGCTTACCATCGATCTACTGGCCGCAGGTGAAGTGGATGCTGCGGAGGACTTTGCTGATGCCTTTGCAGGTGCACTTCTTTTCCCGCGAGCTGCGGCAGAAAAATCCTACGCCGCCTATAAGCGTGCACGCACCGATCAGGGTCGGATAAATGTGCTGATTGATTACGCCAAAAAATACTTTATCTCTCCGCTGTCTGTTTACATCGAAACCGAGAAATACGCGGATGCGCAGCAGCTACCATTCGAGGGGATTGACAGCAAACAACTCCACATAAGGATTGGAGTGTTTAATAAGGGTTACAAGACGCTCAGCGAAGCTCTTTTTGACGATGAAACACCGTCGGCAGATCACTTTATGCGGGTGGCTCAGGAAAATTTTGGCACGGATTTCTACAAGGCGTTAGGAAACTACCTGCGGGATTATGAAGCGCCGCCCAAGTCCATTGCCAGCATCCTGGGGGGTTCGCCCATGGATGCGCATGCTTTTCACGAAGCACTGGTCAGCATGTAAACCATTCAATCTCATACTGGCATGGCTCAAACTAAGATTCTCGTTGATACGAATAGCTACTTTCGTCTAGCGCAGAATCTTCACCCGCTATTGAAGACGCCGTTTGGCAAGGCGGATTACACTCTCTACGCCCACAAAGACCTCAACCATGAGCTCAGAAACGTTGCCCGTTTTAAAAAGTAAATTGCAGTGGGTCTCAGAAGCCAAGTATATCGAAAACCGCAATCGCTCACCATCGCTCAAGAAAGAGCAACACGCTGAGATAGCCACCGCCTACGACTACATGTGGGAGCACGCTAAAGATGAGTTCCACAAGCAAAGAGGGAAAGGACCAGGCGACACGGATACTCTTATCCTAGCCACAGCGCTGGTGCTTGATATTGCTGTCGTCACGGATGATCAAGACATGATCGAAATGGCGGAGAGCTTTGAAGTTAAGCAGATGAGTAGCCTGGAGCTTATGAAGCTCATGGTGACCGAGAATCACATCAACATGAATAAGGTTAGTCAAGTTGTCCAACAGTGGCAATTTGAGGATGAAACACCTAACAAAAATTGGAGAAAACAATACCGAGAAGTTTTTGGAGCATCGCCTCCCAAGTATCCGTAAGATTGGGGATTAAACTCTGGTGGTATGCACGGAAAATACGTTTAGCTCTTTTGCTTCTGAAATGTCCTTACTTCTCAATCTCCTTAGGCCGGTTGATCTCTAACAGGGCTTCTTCGATCTCGGGGTTTACCTGTTGGCTGACGGTTTCTGTGGCTACGCGGATGGCGTTTTGGATGGCGAGGGCGGAGGAGCCGCCGTGGCCGATGATGCAGACTCCGTTGATGCCTAGTAGGGGTGAGCCGCCTACGTATTCGTAGCTGCTTTTCTTTTTGACTGCCTTGAAGGCACCTTGCGCGATGGCTGCTCCCATGATGCGGAAGGGGCTGCGTTTGAACTCTAACTTGAGCCACTTGGACATGGCTTTGGCGGTGGCTTCGCAGGTTTTGAGGATGATGTTCCCAGTGAAGCCATCGCAGAGTGCGACGTTGACTTCGGTTTCAAATAGATCATGGCCTTCGATGTTGCCGAGGAACTCAAACGGGGCGCGGCCAGTGCTCTCTAGGTGTTTGAGTAGGGCAAAGGTTTCCTTGGTGAAGGTGGTGCCTTTTTCGTCTTCCTCACCATTGGACATGAGGCCGATTTTTGGTTTTTTAACACCGAGGACTTGCTTGGCGTAAACGGCGCCCATGATGGCGTAGGTGACAAGGTGTTGTGGCTTCGCCTCTGGGTTGGCTCCGGCATCGAGCATGTTGCAGATACCGTGTTCATTGGGGAGTGCTGATGCGATGCCTGCGCGGTCCACGCCTTGTAGGGTGCGGAGCTTGACGGTGGCGGCGGCGACGGCGGCTCCGGTGTTGCCTGCGCTGACCACGGCATCTGCATCACCGCTCTTCACGAGGTCTGTGGCGACGGCGATGGATGATTTCTTTTTCCGGCGTAGTGCTTTGGCGCCGGACTCATCCATGCCCACGACGTCTGGTGCGTGCACGACGGCTGCCCGTTTGTCAGTGAGTTTGTATTTCTCGATCTGTTTATCGAGTACGGCGGCATCACCGACGAGGAAGAGCTTTTCGATGGCGGGGTAGAGCTTGAGCGCATTTTTGGCTCCTTCAATGGTGACCTCTGGGGCGTTGTCGCCGCCCATGGCATCGAGTGCAATCTTCATAGATGTGTGATTTTTGAGAAGGGGGGATATGAAACAAGCGGAATGCCGGAGCATTCCGCTTCATTAAAAAGCGATTAAGAGAAAGCGGGTGCCTAGAGGGCATCTACTTCAAGCACCTGGCGCTCGCGGTATGTTCCGCAGTGTGGGCAGGCGATGTGTGAGGGCACGCGGCTCTCGCACTCAGGGCAGGTCTTGAGCTTAGGAGTGCTCCAGCGGTTTGCTCCGCGGCGCATTTTTTGCTTCATCTTGGATGTTCTACGTTTTGGAACGGCCATGGTTTTAGTTGGTTAAGTAGTTGATTAAGTTCAGGTTGAGAGTGGTTGTTAGCATTTGGTGGGACTGCTAACTTTCTGCGGGGGAATCGTCATCTAGGGCATCGAGTGCTGCCCAAGGATCGGGTTTCCCGTCACGGGGAGGGGTCTTTACATCATCTTCTGGGGGTTTGTCCACTGCTAAATAGCGAGAATCTACTTCGCAGTCCATGGGATCGTCCGCTTGATCGCAGCGAGGGTAGTCTGGGAAAAGGATAGCGAGCTCTTCGCGGAGCTGTGGTGTGAGGTCTATTTCTGATCCAGTGAGCTGGATGCAGGTGCTCCAGTCAGGCGTTTCAATGGTCTGGACGAACTTCTGGAGGGTGCGCACGCAGGTGAACTCCATTGGCACGGAGAGTGCACCACGGACGAGGAGTTCGTTATCAAACCTCTGCAGATAGAGATCATAGAAAAGTGGCCCTGAGGCGCGGGTTTCATCGCCAGGGATGTCAAAAACAGATGGGTCAAGCTCACCGGAGTAGGATTTTCCCTCTTCTGGCAGGGCGCTGGCATCGATGGTGAGGTGTTTTTTCATGGTGGTCTAGCTGAGTGCGTTAGCAGTAAACGGCGGAGTCACGGCGGGTGGTAGTTTTGCCGATGATGGTGGCGCAGGGGGCGGAAGTTTCCTCAAGGGTCTCTAACACGGCATTGAGATGTTCTTCAGGCACGCTGAGGAGGAGTCCGCCAGAGGTTTGGGCATCTGCAAAGAGAAGCTTTTGTGCCTCGGTGGTGGTGTCTGAAAACTGAATGTCATCGGCGACGTGGGAGAGGTTCTTGTGAGTGCCGCCGGGCACGCAGCCAGAGTCGATAAGATCAAAAACCTCAGCAGAGATGGCGGGCAGGGCAGCGGCATGGATCTCAGCGGAGACGTTGCTGCCATCGCAGAGCTCGATCAGGTGGCCGGAGAGGCCGAAGCCTGTGACATCTGTGCAGCAGCGAATGAGGGCGCGCTCGGCGAGGGTGGCTCCTGGTTTGTTGAGGGTGGCCATAAGCTCACTGGCGGTCTGTGCCAGGGAATCACTGCAGATTCCGCGTTTGATGCCGGTGGAGATGATTCCTGTGCCGAGTGGCTTGGTGAGGATGAGGATTTCTCCTGGGCGGGCGTGGGCGTTTGCGAGGTAGCGCTCTGGGTGGACGAGACCAGTGACGGCGAGCCCGTAAATGGGCTCTGGGTTTTTAATGGTGTGCCCGCCTAACAGACAGCATTCGGCATCGACACACATCTCCGCGCCGCCACGGAAAATGCCACGGATGGTATCGTTATCCACATGCTCGGTAGGCATGCCTGCGATGGCGAGGGCGGTGAGGGGACGGCCTCCCATGGCGTAAACATCGGAGAGCGAGTTCGCGGCGGCAATTTTCCCATAGAGCACGGGGTCATCGACGATGGGGGTGAAGAAGTCCGTGGTTTGTACCAGCGCACGAGTGTCATCTAGGCGGTAAACCCCTGCGTCATCGGCAGTGGCGGAGCCGACGAGTAAGTTATCATCGTGGTGTTGCGGCAACCCTTGCAGAACCTGCGAGAGAGACGTGGGATCAAGCTTAGAGGCTCATCCAGCGCAGGATGCGAGGGTGGTGAGGCGAGTGGTATCGGCTTTTGACATAAGAAGGTGGTTGGTGAGTTGAGTGGTTGTTTTTTGACAGGATGAACACGATTTACATGATTGAAGAGGCTGGGGTGCTCTTCTGGTGGTTTCGCTACCCAAGAAAAATCCTGTCAATCGTGTTCATCCTGTCTGAAAACCTCCAAGCTGTGTCGCTATGGTTAGGTCGGGGGGAAGTTTTGCCTGTGTGGGTGTGGATTGCCAGAGTATATTGCAGGGTTTTTTTTCTTCTAGTGGTGAGGGTTTCTATGCAAGCTCCGTGGACATCAAAATTATGAGCGATTCTTCACCTATTATTTGTAAACCGACCAAGTGGTTTATTTGGCGTGCCGTAGCGATGCTGGTTATGTTTAGCGTCTTTGCAGGGCTGTTTGTGAAAGATGGCATTTGGGGGTATAAGGAAGAGAATCTGCATTGGTATTTGAAGAAATCTTTTGATCAGGCTGGTGCGGAATTCCAGAGGCTTCAGGAGGAAAAAGGTGATGCATTCTCGGAGGCAGTGTGGGCTGACTTTGCCAAGGAGCAAAAAGTAAAATTTTCTGATGAAGCTGAGCAGGTATTGCCTGAGGGAACGGAGGTTGTGCAGTCATGGCCGCAAGAGCTGATAGATGGCTTTGCTTTGATGGATGAGAAGGGCGGACAAAATGGCGCGCAAAAGATTTGGGAAGATTACACCAAGGCAAAATCATGGGACGCAGAGGTGGCGGAGAAGGCACACACACCATGGAAGATCAAAGAGCAATTCGTAGCTGCCTCAGTGGCGGGCGCCTTGATTGCGATTACTCTTTTCTTTCTGATCCGCACGCTACGGCGCAACATCACAGCGGATGATCAGGCGCTACACACTCAGGATGGCCGCACGATCGCTTACACTGACATGGTGAAAATTGATAAACGTAAGTGGGACACCAAAGGGCTGGCTATTGTGCATTACAAAGATGGTGAAGAGGAAAAAACAGCCAAGATTGACGGTATGGTTTACGGTCAGTTCAAGGAAGAAGATGGAGCTCCTGCTGAGAAACTTTTTGCCCGCGTGATGGAGAACTTTAAGGGTGAGGTGATCGAATACGTCGAGGAAGATGAAGAGGACGAGGAGGACGAGAGCGAGGAATAAAAAAATCCCCCTCCAGCAAAATGCGGGAGAGGGAGGAAAGGTTCGAGGGTTTCCGGTTGGAGAGGTTTTCTCTAGCCGATATTAATTCTGCCCCGTCAAACGTGCGGCGATGGTTTGGGCCATTTCCTCGGTGCTTACTTTGGTTTCCCCATCGGCTCCTGTGAAGAGATCAGCTGTGCGTAGGCCGGAATCGATGGCTGCATTAACGGCATCTTCTATGGATTGTGCCGCTTCGTTTTCGCCGAGAGAATAGCGTAGCATCATTGCTATGGATAGAATCTGAGCGATGGGATTGGCAATGCCTTGCCCAGCGATGTCTGGGGCTGAGCCGCCAGAGGGTTCATACATGCCGAAGTAGAGACCGTTCTCGTTTTGCTCGCCGAGCGAGGCACTGGGAAGCATCCCTAGGGAGCCTGCGATCATTGCCATCTCATCAGAGAGGATGTCACCGAAGAGGTTCCCTGTGACAAGTACATCGAAGGATGCGGGCTGCTTGACGAGCTGCATTGCGGCATTGTCCACGTAGAGGTGGGAAACTTCTACCTCTGGGAACTCGGGGGCAATTTCCTCCACGGTTTCGCGCCACAGGATGGAGTTCTGCAGGACATTTGCCTTATCGACCGAGCAGAGGCGTTTATCACGAGCCATGGCGGCTGTGAATGCGATGCGGACGATGCGCGCAATCTCGCTCTTGCGGTAAACCATGGTATCGATAGCTACGATGTCACCGTTTTCCTCATGGCGGCCTTTGGGTTCGCCAAAGTAAATTCCCCCCGTGAGTTCACGGACACAGAGCACATCAAACCCATCCGGGATCAGTTCATTTTTCACCGGCGAGGCATGGGTGAGTGCTGGTAGGCAGACGCCTGGACGGAGGTTGGCAAAGAGGCCAAATTGCTTGCGAAGTGGTAGCAGGGCACCACGCTCTGGCTGCTCGTCAGGCGGGAGGTTTACCCACTTTGGTCCACCTACGGAGCCAAAGAGAATGGCATCGGCACCCTGGCAGGACTGGACGGTTTCTTCAGGCAACGGGCAGCCTTTGGCATCAATGGCAGCACCGCCCACAAGCTGGTGGTCTAGCTCGATGGTGAGGTTGAGTTTTTCTACGGCAGCATCCAGCACCTTGAGTGAGGCATTCATCACTTCAGGGCCAATGCCGTCTCCGGCGAGAACAGTAATCTTGTGGGACATGGGAGTGCTGTAATGCCATTTGCCAGAAGTTTGAAGTTTATTTAGCAAGGAAGCGTGTACATGCTCTGGCGCGTGGAACTACTGATTCATTTTCTCTGGCTGATCGGCGGCTTGGCTCTTCTCTACTATGGTGCGGAGTGGCTGGTGAAGGGAGCTGCGGAACTTGCGCTGCGCTTGGGCATTTCACCCTTGGTGGTGGGGCTGACCGTGGTGGCATTTGGCACGAGTATGCCGGAGTTGTTAGTCTGCCTGAAGGCGAACTCCCCAGAAGTGATCGCTACTCCTGCAAGCTGGGTGGGGTTTCACATTGATGTGGGAGAAGCTAGCCCAGACATTGCGGTGGGAAACATTGTGGGGTCTAACATTTTTAACATCGCTCTTATATTAGGTGTGGCGGCGTTGATCCGGCCGATCGTGATCCATTCGCAGTTGGTAAAGCGAGAGCTGCCGATCTTGATTGTAAGCTCGGGTGTGTTTCTCTGGATGATGAGAGATATGACTCTCTCTAGAATGGAAGGGGGGATTCTAACGGCGGGTGTTATTATTTATGTAGCGAGCAGCTTGATTCAATCAAAGAAAGCGAATTTCACGCAGGAGTTCGAGGAGTTTTCCGAGGAGGAAATCGCGCAGGCTAAAAAAGGTGGAATGCGCGTTGTGTTAGATTTTTTCTTAATCACAATTGGTATCGTAGCCTTGGTGCTTGGTGCAGAGTGGTTAGTGAATCATGGTGAGGCGATAGCTGTTGCGTTTGGTGTGCCAGAGGTGATTATCTCGCTGACCTTATTTGCTCTGGGGACTTCGTTGCCTGAGCTGGCTACCTCTATCGTAGCGTCTCTCAAGAAGCAGGGCGATATCATCACGGGAAACGCAGTGGGCTCATGCATTTTTAACCTGCTGGCTGTGATGGGGGTTACTGCGGGGGTGAGGCCCCTTGCCGCAGAGCAAGTCTCTTGGCTAGATCTCGGTGTGATGTTTGCCCTAGCCGCTTTGATCATGCCATTTATGTGGAGCAAGATGCGGCTCAGTAAGCTAGAGGGGGCTATCTTGTTAGTGGTAGCTATCGGCTATGCTGGCATGGTGATCGGCATGGGGCGAGGGTAGTTGTGCAAACAACAAAAATCCCACACGCTGAGATCAACGTGTGGGATAAGAAAAAAAGAGCGGAAGTTATCTTTATTTGTAACCAACGATCAATGCGTAGTGGGCGCCGTTCCGGGTGCTCTTAGCGAGCTTCACCTTGATGTAAAATGTGCCAGACCACTTGGGGCGAACGCGCACAACGGGTGTAGCATCCACTTTGGTATCACGGCCTACTTCGTTCCAGTTCTGGTCGTAAACGATAATGTCAACATCGTAGGCATCTGCGCAACCTCCTCCGACGAGAACGTAGTTGGTGTTTGCCTTGAGAGTGGTCTTGATCGTGGTGCTGCCCTTGTATTTGAGCAGGCCATGCCAGTAATCGTTCCGGAAGTTGATGCCTTGTTTTTTCAGGGCACTAGCGATACGGTAGGCGCGGGCTTTGGCTTGTGAAGTAGTGGCTTCGGCGGGGGCTGTCATCAAAAGAGCAGCGAGGGCGACTGTTGCTGTTAGTAATTTCCTCATAACGGCCAAACGATATCAGGACATAGAGTTGCGCGTCAAAGATTTTCTTCGGCATCATCGGGCAAGGGCTAGCTAGAACTTGTTTGTTCATGGGGAAGAGGCGATTGTTGTTTATCTAGGCTTGCGGGATGAGGCAGAACATTGGAGAGTGGGCGCGTCCCATGAACCTGCCCAATACGATCACCCTCTTCCGCCTCGTGCTTACGGCGGTTTTTTGCGCCGCAGCTTCTGCTGAGGGCACCACGGGATATGCCATCGCGCTCACGGCATTTGTCCTGGGGGCGATATCAGATTGGTTGGATGGTTACTTGGCGCGTAAGATGAATTTGGTGACATCGCTAGGTAAGTTGTTAGATCCGTTGGCTGATAAAATTTTAGTCTGTTCTGGCTTTGTCTATCTCTCAGCGAAAGGCCTGTGTCCAGTCTGGGTGACAGCTCTGATCATTTGCCGAGAGTTTCTCGTTACTGGGATTCGCCAGATTGCCGTAGAAAAAGGAACCGTCATCGCCGCTGATAGCTTGGGGAAATGGAAGACGACCTTTCAGCTGGTTTTCATTATTACGGCACTGGTCTATCTGACATTCCATGAGGTAGTGTTAGACCACAGCGTGGTGAAGTTTTTCCAGTATTTATCGGACAAAGATCACTGGCTGTTCCCGCTGTCACTCTGGCCAGCGGTGGCTCTCACGGTGATTTCAGGGTTATCATATTTTTGGAATGCACGTGAAATGATTCTTGATCGGGATTGAGATAGACGTGACACTCCCAGCATGAAATTACTGATTACGAACGCGCACATCGTTTCCCCTGACGTTGAGATCGAAGGTGGCTCCATCGAAATCGAAAACGGAAAAATAACAGCCGTCCACAATTCAGATCAGCCCGTGGCAGATGTGGATGAAACCATCGATGCCGGTGGCCGCTACGTGATGCCGGGCTTCGTGGATATTCATTCTCACGGTGCCGATGGAAAAGATGTTTGTGATAACGACGTCAATAGCATCCGCCATATTGCTCAGAAAAAGCTCCAAGAGGGCGTTACCACTTGGTTGCCAACCACGCTGACACAACCACAGGGTTTGTTAGAAGATATCTGTGGCAAGTGCGCGGAATACATGGCCAACCAAGAGTTTGCCAAAACCCCCGGCCTGCACGTTGAGGGACCATTTATTAATCGCGATAAAGCAGGGGCACAAAACCCACAGCACGTGCGCGAGCCGAATTTCCCTGAGCTTAAAAGACTCCACGACATCGCCCCGGCGCTGATTGTCTCCATCGCACCAGATGTGAATGGAGCTACAGACTGCATCCGCGAAGCAAAGTCCGCAGGGATCACCAGCTCAGCTGCGCACACCGCCTCCACTTATGCACAAATCCTTGAAGCCAAAGAAGCAGGGCTCACACACCTCACTCACTACGGGAATGCCATGACTGGGCTACACCACCGAGAGATCGGTGTGGTGGGCGCAGGCTTGATTGATGATGATCTTAAAATCGAACTCATTTGTGATACCATCCACCTGAGTGAGGACATGTTGAAGTTGATCTTCAAGCTCAAGCCTATTGATCAGCTTCTAATGATCACGGACTCTGTATGTGCCTCATGGATCGGCGAAGGCGAATGCCAGCTTGGCGGGCTCGATGTGGTAGTGAAGGATAACGTTGCCCGGCTTAAAGAAGGTGGAGCACTCGCTGGAAGTACCCTGCGATACAATGAAGGCATCGCTAATGTCTCCCGCCTCACTGAGCTGCCCCTGCACCAGATTATCAAAGCGACTTCATGGAACCAAGCGCAGTCGTTAGGCCTGAATGGGATTGGAAAACTTGAAGCCGGATTCTGCGCTGACATCGCAATCCTTGATAAAGAATTTAACGTCTGGAAAACCCTCGTCGATGGCGAGGTCCGCGGGTGAACTGACGCGCCCGCTATTTCTAGCGATCTTATTTCTGGTTGGGCAGGCGCTTACCCTGTAGCCGTGCTTCGATCAAATTCTGGCACTGACCACGTAGCCGGAGCTGCTCGCAGCAGGCTTCTATTTTCAGTGTTTGCTTGGACGGGCGGAAGCCTAACCTCCGCGCAGCGCAGTCATTCATCAGCTGAATATTGGCATCCTCAAACTCCACAATCTTCCCACAATCAATGCAGATCAGGTGATTGTGCGCCGGGCTGTCAACGAAGTTGGGATCATAGGTTTTCTGATCATCACCAAGATCAATTTCATGTAGCAGGCCAGCCTCCACTAACAGCGTGATAGTACGATAGACGGTGGCTCGTGATGAGCGTGACTGCGTGTGCCGCACCCGCTCCCAGAGCTCATCAGCGGTGAAGTGCTCGTCTTTTGAAAAGATCGCTTCCACAATCGAGTTACGCTGCGGTGTGTTGCGAAGCCCTTTGGTCTGCACAAATTTCTGAAAGCGTTCTTCGATGGCTGTATCCATGGGCTGAAGGCTAGCCTGAGCAGCAAATTGCACAAAGATCAAATTTCATCATTGGCAATTTTTTTCTATCACGCTTGTATGGGGACGTGCGCGCATTTCTTTTTCTACTCGTCATAACCATTGTCTCATGTTCATCAGGCAATGATCAGCCTCTCGTTGTTCGTCAGTTTCATCTGAAAGACACTAAGCCAACTCACCATGATGCGATGATGGTGCGGGGCGAGCAGCAGTATCACCTGCGAGGGGCGGTGACTCTAGCAGAAAGGGAAAACCGCAAAGGGCAATACTACACGATTGCATGGAAAAATACAGCAGGTCAGCCGACCCATGTGGTGATGGATTACCAACAGGCCGCCACCGGCTCTAAGGTACTTCGTAAAACTCACAACCTCCCCGCAGCCACCCCGAGCGGCAAGGTTGAGTTCCATGTGACAGGAGAAAACTACCGCACCCAAGGTCGCGTGCTCTCATGGCGCGTGCGTTTGATGCAGGGCAAGAAGGTGCTCTCAGAAAAACGATCATACCTTTGGCGCTAGATTGACGTTTTAGGATTGGCAAAACTCCCAAACCATGGGACGAATCGTGCATGGCACGTTTTACAGATAAAGTTGCAGTCGTTACCGGTGCAGGCCGGGGAATTGGTCTCGAAATCGCCAAGGCATTTGCCGCCGAGGGCGGTAAGGTCGCCGTGGTGAGCCGCAGTGAATCAAGCTGCGGTGGCGCGGCTGATACCATCAATGCTGAGTTTCCAGACGCGGCAAAGGCTTATGCCGTTGACGTAGCAGACCACGCTGCGGTGCAGGAGCTGGGTAAACAAATTGTTGCCGACTTCGGAACCGTCAACATCCTCGTCAACAATGCTGGTGTAACCCGTGATGGATTGATGATGCGCATGAAGGACGAGGACTGGGACACCGTGCTCGATACCAACCTCAAAGGTGCTTTCAACACCGTAAAGGCATTCCAACGCACCATGATGAAGGCTGCCGATCCCCGCATCATCAACATTTCCTCCGTGATCGGCCTGATCGGCAATGCTGGTCAAGTCAACTACGCAGCAAGTAAGGCAGGGCTAATCGGTTTCACCAAATCCGTAGCCCGTGAGCTTGCTGGACGTAAGGTCACCTGCAATGCCATCGCGCCTGGCTTCATTGCCACAGATATGACTGATGAGCTGAACGATGCGCAAAAAGAAGCAATCGTCGGAAACATCCCGCTCAAAGAAATGGGAGACGTTTCAGACATCGCCTCTTTAACATTATTCCTCGCCAGCACGGAAGCTCGCTACATCACTGGGCAAGTAATCGCCTCTGATGGCGGCATGACGATGTAGATTTTTATGTGTTAGGTGTTAGGTTTTAAGGCGAGTGCTTCGGGCTCATCCCGCCGAGCACCTAAAACATAAAACCTAACAACCTAAAGCTTCCCTCCCCATGAACTTACTGCTCATTCGCCATGCTCAAGCTGAAAACTTTGCGATGTCGGATGCGGATCGTGCTCTCACTGAAAAAGGGCGCGATCAAGCACGCAGGGTAGGGGAGTTTCTCGCTGCGCAAGGTCTGACACCAGAGATCACACTCTCCAGCCCCTACACGCGTGCGCGGCAAACGGCAGAAATTTTCTGTGAGTCGGCGGATGCAGAAGCTCCTGTGATCGAGCCTTGGCTTGCTTGTGGGATGCGCCCGGGAGATGCCCTCGCAGAGCTTGCATCATACGCGGAGTTCAAGAGCATCGCTATCTGCGGACACAACCCAGATTTTGCAATGCTCGCAGAGTGGTTGTTAGGGAGTCAAGCTGGTGGGGTTCACGTCCGGAAAGCAAGTATCATCCACTTTTCAAACGTCCGCCCGCCAGTGCAAGGCGGCTATTTGGAAATGATGCTGCCTCCTGGTATTTGTTAGGTTTTGTCGGCTCAGGGAGGCCTGCATCTCTATGTTGCTAGATGATTCTCTAGCAGCGGTTACCTTTTCCGTTTAGTCAGCACTAAGTAGTTTCGCACCGGCTTATTTAAGAAGCCACGATGGTTTTTCCCGCCTCCACGAACCTGCGTGCCAACCCACAAATCAGACGATCTCCCACCGTCGAGATTTACCGCTGTGCGGATTTTGAAGCCGGCGGGGGATTCATTAGCAATTGCCCTAGCAAGCCCATCAAGTGTGCAGGAGCTGGAGTAGCCAATCGCCCAATGGTTCTTTCCATCCCATGCGATAAAGCTGCGTGGGCGATGATTGTTTTTCGAGAGCCCAGAGACAGTGCTCCCCCCCTCAACGAGCATGGGGCCAGTCTGGAGGAGGTTGTAGGCGTTCCAAGTATTGGGAGATTTCTGGTAAGCTTCGCGCCGGATAATAGTGGCGCGGTTTTTGTTCATTAGGAAAACACCCGCGCCCAGAGAGGAGCGGTTCAGATGACCGCGGCGTGTCCCCGTTTCGATCAGGAGTCCCAGCGGTTTTCCTTCGGGTGTAAAAAAACCACCATTAATTGCCGCCAGCCCGCCGTAGGTCGCTGCCGCATCCTTCGCCGTCATCCATCGGCTACCAAGCCCGTTAGGTTGATCGGCAACACGGAGCTGATGGCTGCGGTCATCATAGGAAACCATCGATAGAGTGATGCCGTTAGATGTGCTCTGATAGTAGGCGAGGGGCAATCGAGACTGAGGCACCTGTGGCACTGTGGGCTTCACCTGAGTCACTACCGATGGTGTGGGATGAATGGGCTTGGGGGGAATGATTGCGGGAGTAATGGAATCATAGTTAGATCCAACGGGAGGCACGGATGCTGGCTTTACCGAGCAGGCAGAAATCAGAAGCGAGAGAAATAAAAAAAGGCGGATCATGGATGTTAGGTAGATTGTTTTTGGACCGTGTTATTTCTGAGCTGTGTTATTTTTGAGCAGTAGCAAGCAGTGTTTGGAAGTGAGGAGCCTCGGCCTCTTTGTCAACGATGGTGGTTTCTATTGCTTTAAACCCAGCCTTTTTCATCATGCCGTAGAGTTCCACCTCAGAGAAGCCCAACCAAGTGTCTGCATACAGATCTCGTGCTTGTTCATAGCTATGCTGCAGCAAGTCCAAGATGATCACCTTGCCCTTTTTCTTGAGAATGCGATGCGCCTCAGTGATCGCTTTCTGAGGATGCTCCGCATGATGTAGTGCTTGGGAGAATATCACTAGATCCACCGATCCATCATCAATCGGCGGTGCTTCAATATCACCTAAGCGATACTCCAAGTTGGGCAATTCATGGTCTGCCGCCAGTTGCTTGCCAAACTCGACCATCTTCGGTGAGTTATCGATGGCGATGACGTGCTTCGCCCGCGGTGCTAACAGCTGAGCCAGCGTACCTTCCCCTGCACCAAGATCAGCCACCACTTCGTAGTTGAGAACTTTCAGCATCGCCTCCGCAAGAGACTTCCATGACCTGCCGGGCACATAGCTCTTTCCAAACCTTCCAGCAAGTTCATCAAAATACGCTCGGGTTTTATCGCGCCTCTTCCTGAGAATATGCTCCAGCGTGCTGTGGTCAGCGGAAACCTCAGGGATCTCAGCCGCCGCCTGCCGCGCTACTTCCATCAAGGCATCTGATGCCCCAAGGGTATATACGTTGTTTTTGCCAGATCGCGCACTGGTCACAAGGTGTTCCTGCCTAAGCTGGGAGAGCTGAGTGGAGATCCGGCTCTGCCCCATGCCTAGAATTTCTTGCAGTTCCGCCACGTTTAGAGATTCCGCTTCTAACAGTAATAAAATACGAATCCGGGTAGGATCTGAGAGGAGTTTTAAGGATTTAAGAATTGACGACATAGGAATATGGGATAAATAAACGCATCAACGTATCGAGATTTATTGATATAACAAATTCCACCCATGAGCAAACCATTTATTTTTTCATCCGAGTCCGTCACCGAAGGTCACCCCGATAAAGTGTGCGACACCATCTCCGATGCCGTCCTCGATGCCTGTCTTGAGCAGGACACATCAAGCCGCGTTGCCTGCGAAACTTTCGTCAAAGACAACGTCGTCGGCCTCGCCGGTGAGATCACTACCAACGCGCAGTTCGATTATGGCACAGTCGTTAAAAACACCCTCAAGGAAATCGGCTATGATGCCGACTATGCTAAGGACACCGACTACTCCTACACCTGCAAATTTGAAAAAGGTGCGTTCCTGATGAACATGCTCGGCCAGCAATCACCCGACATCGCCCAAGGCGTTGATGCCGCTGCCGCTGCCGATAAAGATACCGACGAGCAAGGGGCAGGGGATCAGGGTATTATGTTTGGTTACGCAACCAACGACACTGAGGCGTTGATGCCAGCACCCATCCACTACGCCCACTTGTTAGGGCAGGAAATGACCAAACTGCGCAAGGACCGCGTCCACACCTGGCTGCGACCCGATTCCAAAACCCAAGTCAGTATCGAATACGTCGATAACAAACCAAGCCGTTTCACCTCCGTTGTGATTTCCACCATGCACGCCAAGGAAATCGCCACTTCAGAAATCCGTGAGCTACTCAAGCGCGACCTCATCGAGAAACACCTACCCGGAAACCTTCTCACCCCAGAAACTGAAATCCTCATCAACCCCACCGGACTGTTTGTGGTCGGTGGCCCCGAAGGTGATGCTGGTCTAACAGGTCGCAAAATCATCGTCGATACCTACGGCGGAATGGGTCGCCACGGCGGCGGCGCATTCTCCGGAAAAGATCCGTCCAAAGTGGATCGATCAGCTGCTTACATGTGCCGTTGGGTTGCCAAAAACGTCGTTGCAGCAGGCCTCGCCCGCGAATGCGAACTCCAGCTCGCCTACGCCATCGGTCACCCACACCCCGTCAGCCTCAACGTCAACACCCATGGCTCCGCCGAAGTCGATGAAGCCAAAATCGAAGCCGCCGTCAACGCCGTCTTCTCCTTCAAACCCGCCGATATCGTCGAACAACTCAACCTCCTGCGCCCCATCTACGGAAAATCCACCAACTACGGACATTTTGGTAGAGAAGATGCGGGGCTTCCTTGGGAAGAGACTAATAGAGTAGAAGAGCTTAAAGCCGCGCTTTAACAAGTTTTAGGTGATTAGGTTTTATGTTTTAGGTGGCTTCGTTGACACGTCAGATTGTGAAAAATTGTATGGCCTGAGATATTAACCCAAGCCCCTAAAGCTTACTAAATAACACTTAAAATCGATCAATCACAATGGCCTATCAGAGTTTTGAGGAATTGGACGTTTGGAAAGATGCTTGCCGGTTGGCGGTTTCGATCCATGAGTTATTCCAGTCTTCAAAGGACTTTGCCATGCGTGATCAAATCATCAGATCTTCCGTTTCCGTCCCATCGAACATAGCCGAAGGAATGGAGCGCGGCAGCACTAAAGATACCATCCGTTTTCTTCACATAGCCAAAGGTTCATGCGCTGAAGTTAGAACACAGCTCTACCTTTCAAGTAAAATGAACATCATACCAACCGATCAAACTAATCCGCTACTCAACCAAACCCGAAAAATATCTGGCCAACTACAAAACCTTATCACTGCCTTAAATCGCCGAAACTCAAATTCCTAAAACATAAAACCTAACAACATAAAGCTTC
>JBMYYO010000008.1:16190-45075 GCA_049609505.1 Akkermansiaceae bacterium
TTTTTATTTTGACAAACTAAACTTTTATGAATAAATCTTCCCAAAGCTAGCTCTATTGGTATAGCTACACAACCAACAAATACTACCAAAGACTACAAAGTCGCAGACATAAATCTTGCCGACTTCGGTCGTAAAGAAATCGACATCGCCGAGCACGAGATGCCTGGCCTGATGCAAACCCGTGCCAAATACGGCCCTGAAAAACCCCTGCAAGGCGTGCGTATCATGGGCTCTCTGCACATGACCATCCAGACCGCCGTTCTCATCGAAACTCTCGTTGAACTCGGCGCCGATGTCCGCTGGGTTTCCTGCAACATCTTCTCAACTCAGGACCACGCCGCCGCCGCCATCGCCAAGTCCGGCACTCCCGTCTTTGCCTGGAAAGGTGAAACCCTCGAAGAATACTGGTGGTGCACATGGCAGGCGATCCAGTTCCCTGATGGACTTGGGCCAGAACTCATCGTCGATGACGGCGGAGACGCAACACTCCTCATCCACAAAGGATACGAAATGGAAAACGGCTCCGACTGGGTCAACCAACCCGCTGGTTCCGAGGAAGAGCAGGTGATTAAAAACCTTCTCAAGAAAATCGGTGCCGAGCAGCCTGGCGTTTTCGCCACTATCGTCAAAGACTGGAAGGGCGTTTCCGAGGAAACCACCACCGGTGTGCACCGCCTCTATCAGATGGCCAAAGAAGGCTCTCTGTTAGTCCCAGCGATCAACGTCAACGATTCCGTGACCAAGTCAAAATTCGATAACCTCTACGGCTGCCGCGAGTCACTCGTCGATGGTATCAAACGCGCCACGGACGTGATGATCTCAGGAAAAGTCGCCGTCGTCTGCGGATACGGTGATGTCGGTAAAGGCTGCGCCCAAGCCCTCCGTGGCCAAGGTGCGCAGGTTGTTGTTACCGAAGTCGATCCTATCTGCGCGCTGCAAGCCGCCATGGAAGGCTACCGCGTCCTCACCGTCGAAGACACCCTCGGCTGGGGAGACATCTACGTCACCACCACAGGAAACTTCGACATCATCCGCCTCGAGCACATGGAGAAAATGAAGGACCAAGCCATCGTCTGCAACATCGGTCACTTCGATAACGAGATTCAAATGGCTCAGTTAGAAAAAGCCGAAGGAGTCACCAAACTCAACATCAAGCCACAGGTCGATAAGTTCACCTTCCCCACAGGCAACAGCATCTACATGCTCGCCGAAGGCCGACTCGTCAACCTCGGCTGCGCCACAGGTCACCCAAGTTTTGTGATGTCTAACAGTTTCGCGAACCAGACCCTCGCTCAGATCGATCTCTGGAAAAACAAGGACAACTACAAGCCCGGCGAAGTCCTCGTGTTACCAAAACACCTCGATGAAGAAGTCGCCCGACTCCACCTCGAAAAAATCGGCTGCAAGCTCACCACTCTAACAAAAGAGCAAGCCGACTACATCAGCGTACCAGTCGATGGCCCCTACAAGCCAGAGCACTATCGTTATTAACTTAGCAATAATTGAAGCAAGAATAGAAGCCCATTTAGAAAAATCGGCGGAAATTTTTCCTGCTTCGACTATAATGGATTACCTCGTCTTTTTTGCGAAATGGCCTCTAGTCTTGAGTCTAGAGCAAGTTAGCCGAAAACTTCGATGTTAAAATGATCAGTTGTATTCCCGAGACTGTGTATTGTGGTCAATGCGGTTTTTTCATACCTTTCGAGCGAAAAATCACCAATTAACACATTCTACAACTGATCCAATCCTCATGATTTAGGTGAAAATCCTAATCTATGTTCCCCATGTCTCTGTAAATTTACAGATCATCAGCAACAACAAAAAAGAACCAAAAATAATGAAAAAAACAATACTGCTATCGGCCTTTGGCCTAATTTCCATCGCTGCATCACAAGCGGCGACCACCGCATCCTTTGCGGATGCGACAACCATTCCCAGCATAACCTACACCAACCCAGGATCCGCTATAGGTGCTGGTAGTGGTGATCTCGCTGGCATCGTGTATAGCGATTACACAGCCATGTTCGCATTTGATGTTGATACCATACTCGCTGAGCAAGGTTTGGTCATTGGTGACTTAGCCAGCAGAACATTCACCATTGGCTTCGACAGTGTTGCCGGAACCACATTGAATGCTGGTGATTATACGATTGGTTATGGAGGGAGCTTCGCAGGAGCGACGCTTTTCCCAGACACTGGAAATAATGGTACTCTTGGCAAGGCAAACTGGGAGACAGCACAAGGCGCAGTAACTTATCTGAGCACCGGCATCTCTGATATATCAGCAGCGCAATCCATCTCTCTCGGTGGTTTCAGCCTTGCCGGTGCGGCCACAGGCGAAACTGTGGTTTTCTCCACCCAGTATCTCGCTGGTGGCGGGGTCGTTCAGAACGTTGGGAACTACACCATCGAAGTTCAACCTGTTCCTGAGCCATCCTCCAGCGCCCTGATCGGGCTTGGTGGTCTTGCTTTCATTTTCCGTCGCAGAAAATAATAGGGCACGGACAAATCCTTACCCCCGTTGCAAGTGTGCATTCTATGTGTGCTTGCATATTTATCCCCCGCCCTCATCTTTGAGGTCGGGGGGGTTTTGATTCCTAGCATCACTCCATCACCTTATTTCTTAGATCTTTTCTAACAATGCCTCAAAACATCCATCAGCAGACAACCATGCTCAGAACCTCTGGGCAGGTAGATGAGGCTCTACGATTGGCGATGAAAATAGTCAAAAAGCACCCAGCTCAATCGCTTGGATGGATCGAACTAGCGAGTTGCCGCGCGTTGAAATACGATTTCCAAAGAGCATCGCAGGCTATCGAAAAAGCACTCAAATTCAGCAAAGGAGTGCCTGGCGTGTATTTGACCGCTGCCAATTCCATGACCACATCTGGCTACCCAACGGAAGCCATCCGCATTCTGAGGAAAGCTATCGTCCTTCACCCCAAAGATGCTCAACTTAGAACCATACTTGCGTTTGCTCTGGAGCTTCACCATCAAGTTGAAGATGCGGAGCAGCTCGTTGAGGAAGTGCTGCAGGACAACCCCCACTACTCCAAAGCGCTACTGTTACGCGCCGTGTTGTGGAAACGTCAGGACCAGCCAGAAAAAGCGCTCGGCATCCTAGAACAACTTTTAGCAAACACGGATGAGAGCAGTCAGACAAGAGATGTTCTGTGGCGTGTGCACAGCTTGCGTATCCAGTGCCTTGATTCTCTGAAACGCTATGATGAAGCGACCCTGGCCTTCCGGACAACTGCAGCATTCACTCGTCAATTTTACTCCGACGACATTAGTTTATGCAATCGAGCATGGCAGCGCCAAAAAAGGGCCATGCATTGCCTCAACGAAGGTCTTTCATCTGAGCAACTCAAGGTGTGGCAAGGTGTCCCTCCCGTATCAGACCAATCATTGTGTTTCCTTTCCGGTCACCCTCGCAGTGGAACTACTCTCGCTGGCACGATTCTATCGAGCCATCGAGATACGGTGCTCATCGATGAAAAAGATATATTTTACAAAAGCGCTTTTGTTAGTTTGTTGAAGGAGTTTCCACCAGGAACTCCCGATGTAGAACGCCTACAATTAGCCACGGAGAAACTTTTATCCCGCCATACCAAGAGCTACCTCCAATTGGCCGAAAATTGTGTAGGAGAACCGATTCAGCAAAAAACCATTATTGATAAACATCCGCTGCATATTTTTAGTGTACCCGGAGCTATGCGACTATTTCCTCAAGCACAACACGTAGTCACCTTGCGTGACCCTCGAGCGGTTGCCCTGAGCTGTCTCCTTACGACTACGACCCTCACCACTTACTCAGTCAACTGGATTGACCCATTAGCCACGGCTCAGGCTTATGACGAGATCATGGGTGCTTGGAGGATTATCGAATACTGGAATCTACCTCAGATACACACCCTGCGCTATGAAGCTCTGGTGAAAAATCAAGAGGAGGTCACCAAAAAACTGGCTGCTCAGATAGATCTCGGCTGGAGCGACGACCTTCTCAATTATACAAACAAGGCAAAATCCCAAGCTGCTACATCACCCACTTATGAGCAAGTGACCCGGCCGATCTATGGAAGTTCTGTAGAAAAATGGCGACACTATGAAAACCTTTTGGAGCCAGCCATGCCATTGTTAGAAAAAGCCGCAGTCCGCATGGGCTATTAAGGGTCCTGGGAAGACACACGTAGCCGGTAAAATTGTTTGAGCCCTGATATTGGTACATCGAAAGCTGTTCGTTCGTTTCTACCGTCGATATCAACAGGAGGTTTTGCACTTGGCGAAGCAACTGGTGTCCAGGATGCCGCGCTCATTGTTGGTGATGTTTCTATTTGATAGTCAATACCCAGACTAGCAAAATTTTTTGGTCGTTGATAAATAAACTCGATGAAGCCTCCACTTGAGTGACCCAGTGTGACTCTATCGATGAGCTGTTCCTGCGTAGTGGGATCTCCTCCAAATGCCAGTTCTTGTAGGTTATTGTATTCATCTCCATCGTTGTTGTCATTGGCAGATTCGGTCGTGGTGTTGCCGAAGTGGATAAGCTCCCAGTTGTCGTCCAGCCGATCGGCATCGGTATCCAGAAAGGCTGCTGGAACAAATGCCAAGTTGGCTTTGCTAGTATCATTCCACTGAGTAAGCGTAAGCGTCAGATCCATCTGGTTTACTTGCCCATCGCCGTTCACATCTCCAGTGAGGTAGCTGGTGCCGGCTCCCCAATGGGTTGCGAGCAGGTCAATGTCTGCTTGATCGACGCTGCCGTTGAGCGAGGTATCAGCGAGCTGAAAACCAAACACCTCGATCTCAGTTATTGTTAGGACGTTATTACTGTCTCCACCGCCGGGATCTGACTCGCGTGATACACGAATTTTATTCCCTGAAACCAAATCCGAACTTTGCAAAAACACTCTCAGCGTACTAGGCCCGTTAAGGATATTGCCATCGTTGAGATCAGCATATGTGGCGACAACGTTGTCTGAGGCATCAAGGATTTCGATAGTGATGTCACGCAGCACCGATTCAAACCCGCTACGATTGTAGATTACGACTTCTCGAATACGGTAAGAATTACCGAGATCAACAATAAACCACGGGTTTATCTCCGTGGTTGCGGAGTGAAACATATTGTAATTATTGGTGTCTGTGTGTGCAGAATAGTCACCATCAACGGCTAGTCCCCCGTGTAGATCCAGCCCGAATGATTGATAGACTGAGCTGCTACTCGTAGTTTTTCCTGCTGCCAAATTAGGGAGATCAACAAGATCCGTTGCAACCAGATCGATACAGAAGGTGGCCGACTGGAGGGAATCAAGGTCTGAAGCATCTAGGCTGACGGTGTAGGAACCATTGTCGAAAGTGATAGGGACGGATACAGGACCTGAAGGGGTCAGACGAGTTGCCGCAATCGATGTAACAACTTTACCATGGGTAACGGAGGTGATGTCAATGACTCCATTACTGGGTCGATCAAAGACGATGGCATAGTATCTATTGCCTGATTTGTGTTTGGTCATGCGTCCCCAAAGATTACTGGCATCAATACCGCTGGCGCGTGTTTCTTTAACCGCTTCACCATTTGTAGCCATCCAAGTTCCTAGTTCGTTCATCAACGAGACTTGCTCAGGAGGGATGTTTCCGAAACGGTTAGGTCCGACATTCAGCAGCGTATTTCCGCCTTTACTGGATGCTTCGGCATAAATTTGCACAGCCTCACGAGCTGTTTTGTAGTTAGCTCCGTTGGCAACAGTTCTATATCCCCACGACCCGTTGTCCCATGATTGGGCTGTTTCCCAGTCGAATGGAAGGCCTTCCGCTGGGATCGTGCGCTCGGGTGTTCCAAAGTCGCCATTAGGGTTTTCCAAACCTGCGTAGAGGCGATTATTCACCATGATGTTTGGTTGTTTCGTGCGAATCATCGTCATTAACGCATCGGCATCCCAATCTGATCCCTGAACAACACTAGAGCTGTAGTCGAACCATAACTCGTCAATGACTCCATAGTTGGTAAGAAGTTGTTCAATGTGATTGTAGATGTAGCTTTTGTAGGAACCCGCCGCAGGGTCTGGATCTGCCGAATTTTCATCATACTTGCTATTGCTCATTGATGTTGGCCTAGGAAGTCCATTGTTACCACGATAAGCGTTTGGGTGCTGCCAATCGATCACGGAATAGTAGAAACCAAACTTGAGACCTTGAGCCCGAACGGCTGTGGCAATTTCTAACATTAAATCGCGTCCACTGGGTGAAATGTTAGACCCCCCGTATGGATTAGTCGTTTTAGAAGGATCGTTACTGGCACCTGTCGACCAATACTCGGGGCTGTTAAATAGCGTGAAGCCATCGTGGTGCTTGGCTGTGACCATGACATACTCCATGCCTGAGGCCTTCGCGAAGGCGGCCAAATCCGTTGCCCATGTCGGACTCGGGGTGAAAAGAGGGCGAAGGGTGGTCGAGTAGGCGCTGCTATGAATGTTGGCCCCATGTTGGATCCACTCGACGGAGCTACCAGTACTGCTGCCATTCCATGCTCCTTCAGTGCAACTGTAGAGCCCCCAGTGTACAAAAAGCCCCACACGTAGATCATTCCAAGTTTCCGTGTCCTGTGCACGAACTTGGGAAGAAAAGGCCAAACTTACAAAAAATTTAAGTAAGGCTACGTAGCAGAATAGATGGCTTTTATTCATATGGTGTGCGCGAGGTGAAGGTGTGCGCATTTCCTAGATTATATGAATATCGCGATGTTCGCAATTTGAAGTATTGGGAATCCAGTAGATAAATTTCTCATACGATCAATGGTGACTGTCTGTAAAGCGGCGAATCGATGAGCCCTTTACGGCCTAAGCTAGAACAATCAGCCGTCTTCCCAAGACAGTGAATTGACCAGCGCTTAGCTCACGATTAGATTCAGCCGCGCTCGGTAAACGAAATTAGTTTCCAAAATAGCAGCTCAGCCGAAATGCAAGGTTTAGCCGAATAAATTCACCCATGATTCAGAATATTTTCCCTATAAAAATACTTTCGCTAGTTCATCTAATCACGTGGATCGTCACGATGGCTAGTTGTGATGCGGCGGAAAATTTTCAGCTCGTCGCCGACGGAAAAGGCCTTGCTTCTATCGTTTTAGCTGAGAAACCTACCCCTGCTGCTTATCTCGCCGCTGTTGAGATCCAGCATGGCATTAAAACGATCACAGGATGCTCACTACCCATCCTCTCCGCCAAAGATGTGATAGAAACTCAACCAATGATATTAATCGGTGAGAGCAAGTTTACCAAGCAGTTTAATATAGATACTAGCACATTTTCCCATGTTGAATACATGGTAGCTATCGATGTTGAAAAAATCATTCTGATCGGTAAAGACAGCCCGACCACATCCGGCAAAGAAATCGATTATGGTCGAGCTGTGGGAACGGAAAACAGCCTCAAACTGAAGCTCCCAGGCATGTATAGTGCCCAGGGAAGCCTGCGAGCAGCCTATCATTTTCTCGAACAATCGTGTGGCATCCGCTATTATGGACCCCGGCCCCACTTATGCTATTTCCCTGTTCAAACTTCCTTGTCAGTCGGGCCACTCAATATTCGGCGCGAGCCGTTTCTTAAATACACCAACGGTCTATGCAGCGATCACAATGGTCACATTCACTGGCCGATCCAAAAAATCCTTTACGACTCCCCTAGCAGCGATGAAGTTCTGCTGTTTGCCCGACGGATGAGGACGGGAGGCAAGAAATGGCACGTCAATCATAGCTATGAAAGCCTCATGTATCGGCAACGATTTGGCAAAACACCGGATCCCCAACACCCCAATATTTACCAAGGATATCGCAAAGAATTTTGGCCACCCGAGGGATCGCCTTCCCATCAGTTGTGTTACTCCTCTGAGACGCTTGCAAAGCAGGTCGCACAAGATGCTGCCGATTACTTTGATGGTAAACTTGAGAAAGAACCTTACGGCGTAGCTCCGGGACTCGATATTTTTCCTGTCGTTCCTTACGATGCTGGCAATTACTGCACCTGTGCTCGTTGTGAAAAATTGCTTTTTCAGCACAGAGGCAGAAAAGAGTTCGGAGTTTTTGGTGATGGAACGGCTACCGACTACGTATTTAATTTTGCCAACATGGTCGCGAGGCACCTGAAGAAAACGCACCCTGACAAGTATATTTCTGTTCTAGCCTATGAAGGATACCTTTGGAAACCAGTTCGAATTCAACTGGAAAGCAATGTCTTGGCTGTCCCCTGTCTCGTCACTTGCTCTTACTGGAATAAAAGGCAATTAACACGAGATTGGGCAGCTTTTAACTATTGGAAACAAAATGCGATCGAGCAGGGAAAGCCGCCACTGTATCTTTGGAACTACTACCATCAGCCAGAGGAAATCGGTGCGCTGCGGGGGCATAAAGTTTTCCCTCACTTCAGTCCTAACCGCACTCATCAGTTGGCAAGGCAATACAAAAAAGCCAATGTGGAAGGTGTCTTCCTTTGCGGCTGGGGTGAGGGTCTTGATTTCTACGCAATGATGAAAGGTTTCGATGATCCTGATCTGGATATTTCAGATCTGCTCGATGAATATTTCATCCTGTCATTTGGAAACAAAGCTGGAGCATATATGCGTCGATTTTACAAAACCATCGAAGACATATCCAATGATTCCAAAAACTACAAAGGCTACATCAATGAGCAGGTATTTTGGGAATATCAGGGGAATCAGAAAAACTTAGACCAACTCGATGCTATGCTGATTGCGGCTGAAAAACATCTTCCCAGCGAGTTGGCAAGAAAACGATTCCGTCCCTGGAAACGTCTGATGGTTTACATGCGCCAAGGTCATGCTGAGTGGGCAGCAAAAAAAGAGAAGCTCTTTGCGCTCCCACCGCACACTTCCATTGCCCCCGGTTACATCCAACCGAAGTCCATCTATTCGGGGAACGAAACGCGTCACTTCCGATTAGTCACGGGCTGGCAGATGGAAGAATCACCCCAAGGAGTATTTGGGAGTAAAAACGCGAAACTCGACGTCTCCACTGATGCCGACCGGGGCTGGGAGGAGCACGGTGGTCCAAATGGAATCAGTGTCACTTTTGACCTAGGAGATGTTTACGAATTAGACGAAATTAGGATTTGGAATTTTCAACAGAACCGTGGCTGGGGGCTTCATGTCAAAGGTATGAAAAATGTTAAAATCGAACTCTCCCATGAAACCGACGAGTTATCATCGTGGAAAACACTCACTAAGGCTACCATTCCGATTGCCAATGACCGTGAATCATTCCCCGCTAGCGCCGTCATCCCAGCGAAATCCCAAAAAGCTCGGTATGTGAGAATCACTGCCGTTGGCGGAGTCGGCATAGGGAACTGGGCCTCACCAGAGCACCATGCAGCTACCTATGCTGGGCTAGGCCAAGTGCGGATTTATGGGAAAAAAAGCAGCCGTTAAATGCGTCCGCTATTTGCGCAATAAGCCGCTGGGCTCACTTAATCTGAATCAATTTCAGCCAGTTTGGGATTGTTATTACGGCGGAATGCCCCTGGGGTGACTCCAGTTGATGCTTTGAAAAAGTGAGAGAGGCTCACATCGTTTGAAAAACCAGTCTGACTAGCAATTTTCTTGATCGTTAGGTCGGTATGCAAAAGGAGATGACGGATTCGAGCAAATCGTATTTCTCGTAATTCGATGCTTACGGTCAAACCAAGCTCGGCTTTAAAATCTCTATCTAACAATGATCGAGATATTCCTACGTGCTGCGCGATAATTTCTGGACAGATATGTAAGTGATAATTTTTTCGCATATAGCGAACAGCCGCTGCAACATGCGGCTTCTTGAATATGATGGCATCCGTCGATGGCCTCTCAACAATGGTTTTTAGTGGGATCGTTTGAAAAACGGGAGCCGTAGCCGACCCTTGAATCAA
Source organism: Akkermansiaceae bacterium (assembly GCA_049609505.1). GTDB lineage: Bacteria > Verrucomicrobiota > Verrucomicrobiia > Verrucomicrobiales > Akkermansiaceae > Oceaniferula. The sequence goes on from JBMYYO010000008.1 coordinate 26,105, forward strand.
TTGATTGAGAAGCTCAGCTCCACGGTATCCTTGGCTGGTGATGTCGGCTTCAATCGACGAAAGTGGTGGATGGGACATGTTACAAATCAACTCATCGTTGTCGGATCCCAAAATGGCAATGTCGCTTGGAACTTCAATGTTGTTGAGCCGACAGGCCGCAGATACATCAAGTGACCTGACATCGTTACAGGCAAAAATCGCAGTAGGTTTTGGAAGATCCGATAACCATTTTGCCAGATCAGATTCACGGTCAGGATGCCAAGATTCTCGACCTGAAATAGACGTCGATGTTGGCTCTCTAAGTGGGACATACGATGTGCACGTGGCTCCTCCAGCAACTGCGGCTTCTTCGAAAGCGGCTTGGCGTAAATCTGAAAAGTGAATGCCTGGGTAGCCACAGAAAGCGAGTTGCGAGAACCCTGCACGAAGAAAAAATTCTGCAGCAGCTTTTCCGATGGTGGCATTGTCAACCGTCACTGACGAAATCGGATGCTGTGGCGGTGTGCTGAACAAATTGACAGCTGGGATTTGGCTCGCGCAAATCGCCTCTGAATCTTCATCGTTAATAATTCGGGTAAGTATTCCATCTGCCTGCCAATAGTCCAACAGGTCAGACAGTCGGGTATCGAGTGTTCCCTCATGGTAGTACAGCTGCCAGTCCTCCCTCGTGGAGGCATACTCACTGATCCCCCGAATGAGACTTCTCCCGTAGGCACGAGAGCTTTCGACCAATACTCCTATTTTGTAAATTTTTGTGCTCATCTTTATCTTGTGCTTGGTGTTTACAATGGATCACTCAGCAGATCCTTCTGGAAGTTGTACTTGATAGATTACTTCGGCATTTTCATACAGCATGGACTTCTGTTCATACTCAGAATAGACTGAAACGAACTGACGTGTCATTGTCAACCACTCACTTAAAGTGCTTGTTAAATTACAAACTGGCCAGTCAGAGCCCCAAATAATTCGGTCACAGCCAAATGCTTCAACCGTCGCCTCCAGCCACGGGCGGAGTGCATCAAAATCAGCATCATCAGGAGGCTGGCAATTAGCAAGAATACCTGACAGTTTACAGCTTACATGAGGTAACGTCGCTAGACGATCCATGTCTGCCTTCCAGCTATCAAAATCATCTGAATTCATGCTAGGATTACCGCAGTGATCGAGCACGAACTTGTTACTAGGGCAGGCATAAGCCAATTCATAGGCAACGGAAAGCTGGCTTCCTAGAACGCATATATCAAAAGGCAAGTGATGATCCGCTAACGCTCGGATATGCCTTCTAAACAATGACGATTTTGATAACTCATCAGGCTGGTTGTGTAAGATTCTTCGCACCCCACAAACGCTGTCTGTTAGAGATGATTCTAACTGTTGGTGAAAGTTGTCCTGTTCAGGTCGGCACGCTGCAACCACACCTAATAATGGGTTGTTTTTCTCTTTCACTAACTGAGAGAAAAATTTAGCCTCGCCAGTCATGTCAGCCTCCGCCACATCTGCTTCCATGAAGATGCTGCCGCCCACGCCCTTGCTATCGGTAAGCTTCATGTAGTCATCCAGAACAAATTCTTTATTCAGTTCCGACACCTGCTCACACCACGGATAAGAGAACTTATCCAGGTAGAGCATGTGGGCGTGGGTGTCGAGAATCGGGATCATAAATATAATTTTCTAATTGTCTGCCACCACGTTTTGTTGCTGTTCACCTAGACCATCGATTCCCAATCTCACGACATCCCCAGATTTAAGATAAATGGGTGGATCGAAACCCAGCCCCACTCCCGCTGGTGTCCCAGTGGAAATCACATCTCCGGGGAGTAACGTCATGTATTGACTAAGATAAGATACAATGTGTGGGACATTAAATATGAGATTGGAAGTATGACCATTTTGCATCTCTTTTCCGTTCACACTTAACCACAATTTCAATGCTCCAGGGTCTGGTATTTCATCACAGGTGGTCATGTATGGGCCAAATGGGGCGTATGTGTCCGCCGATTTCCCCTTCACCCATTGCCCTGTGCCTTCAAGCTGCCATGCGCGTTCCGAGTAATCATTGTGCAAGGCGTAACCCGCAACATAATCCAATGCTTCGTCTTGACTCACATATTTGGCTTTCTTTCCTATCACCACCGCCAGTTCTACTTCCCAATCTGTTTTTTGGGATCTTTTAGGTATCACCAAATTATCATTCGGCCCACACCAAGCACTCGTTGACTTGAAAAAAACCACAGGCTCCTCAGGGGGCTCCATTCCCGACTCCTCGGCGTGGTCAATATAGTTCAGTCCAATGCAAACAATCTTAGACGGCCTGGCTATGGCAGGAGCCAGACGGAGGTTGGCAGCGTCCTCCACAGGAAGATCCTTTCCATTTTTCTCCAGCCAAGCGGACAGCCTACTGAGGCCACTTGTTTCGAAGAAAGTTTCATTCCAATCTTCGCCAAATGCTGAGACATTGAGTAGATTTTGATCATCCAGGAATATTCCGGGTATAATCCGATCGTCACTGTAGTAGCGTGTAAGTTTCATAATTTGTTTATCTAAGAAGAGTCACCCCACCGTCAATGTCATAGGCTGAGCCAGTGATAAATGTAGCTTCTGACGAACTGAGAAATCTAACGAGGTTGGCTATTTCTTCAGGCTGGCCCATACGACCTATCGGCTGATATGAGCTTAATTTTTCAAACATGGTGGGTCGCTCTTCGGCTGGATAACTTTTCTCCAAATACCCATCCACAAAGGGAGTGTGAACTCGCGCGGGGCAGATGCAGTTGCACCGGATCCCATGCTCTACATAATCTCGAGCAATAGATAGGGTCATCGTCAGCACTGCGCCTTTACTCATGGAATAAGCAAAGCGATCCTGAATACCGACTTTCGACGCAATCGAGGCCATGTTGACGATAGAGCCACCATTGGCTCGCATCTTCTGGACCGCTTGTTTGAGGCACAAGAATACACCTTTAACGTTGACCTGATAGACCCTATCAAAATCCTCGGAAGAGGTTTTTTCAACATTCCCGATATGAGCAATCCCCGCATTGTTTACCATCGTATCGATTCGATCAATCTGAGCAAAAGCAGACTCAATAGACTCTTCACTGGATACATCACATTCAATGGCAGTTGCTGATCCTCCTGCTGCTAAAATTTCCTCAACTACACGACTCCCTGCTCCGAGAGCATAGTCCAGAATAATCGTATGATCGCCTCTGCCCGCGAGGTTGAGCGCGATGGCTCTGCCAATGCCTGATCCTCCTCCCGTTATGACGGATTGGTTCATATTCAATGCGCAAACGGTTAGTTGTTGAGGTGCTTCAGCGGTTCCATGGGTTCCCATATTTCTTTCCGTGCAGCAGCTGCAGGAAGCGGTTTCTGGCACGCATCAGTAAATGACCACCACCTCTGGGTTGATGGATCATTGGCAATGCTTTTCATCTCCGCATCAAAGTCCGACCCAGTGTGCTCGAAGAGATAGAAAATAAACACCTCATCACCTAACTCTGTGAGAAAGATATCAAACCTCGTGATGCCAGCATTCCCGATAGCATCAATCACTCCTGGCCAGACAGTCTGGTGGAGCGTGCGGTATTCGGCCTCTTTTTTCTTCCTTAGCCCTGTGATAGCGGCATGCCAGGTCGGGGGATTTTTTTTCGCATCTTTAGACGCTTTGATTCTGTCCGGGCGGATTTTGCAAATCGTCTCACAACGCACCCACTTGTGCTCGGTTCCTGCCACGCGCGGGTGCGGTGATACGTGATGATTGACTTTTTCAAGCCACGGGCCGGCCACGGCGTCCTTTGCTGCCTCTGCCCAAGATTGAGCGTAGTCTGAGCCTCTAGGAGCGTCATACGTGGCGAGAAGAACAAATTTACCTCCGACCGACTCAGTGAACATCTGAAGATTTTTGATGTTGTGTTTCTCAAAAGCCGCGGCCATGCCTTTGTTGTATTGAATAATGACAGCGGCGAGTTTTTTTTCCTGCTTTGGCTTAATCATAGCAACGTAGGCTACTGGCTCATCGGGGTTATCGTGATTGTTACTTGCCGGGGAGAAAGCCGTGGCGGCATTTATCAGTAGAAATGACAATAATGTTGAATAGAGTGTTTTTTTGATCATATCAGTTTTCATTTTTTTGTTAACGGAAAATGCCATAGAGAACAACCATGACAGCCAATAAGGCGGCGGCTAAAAATTTGTAATTGAGAACTCCTGGCCAACCTTTTGCTCGTAACGGCGCAAGCGGGGACTCCCAACATAATTGGGCACTCGAGTTCGGAACGGGTTGTTTCGAGACGAGTGCAATCGTGATTTGCACGAAACAGCAGAATACAAACAAGTAGAATGCCATCATCATAAATGGAATATTTTTGAGAGGTGTTTCCACCCCGAACTTATTCAAGGCATACACTGCAATCCCTGCTAATGCTCCAATAACCAATGTCCACTGCGCGGATACACTGTTGGCTTTTTTCCAAAAAACACCTAACAGGAAAACACACGTAACTGGTGGTGCAAGATGTGAGATAATCTCGTTTAGCGCATCAAAGATACTGCGTTCTTTCATCAGCAACGGAACTAGCGCAATGGATAAAATCACTGCGATTCCAGCCGCAAGACGACCGACAATGACTAGTTTATGATCAGAGGTGTCAGGTTTGAGTCGTTTATACAGATCAAATGCAGAAAGTGTCGAAATCGAGTTCAGCGCACCCGATACCGTGGACATCAGGGCCGCCAACAATGCAGCGATGATTAATCCCTTCAACCCAACTGGTAGTAGCTGGGTGATCATCACGGTGTAGATGTTTTTCGATTCGACTACTCCTTCCGCATTGGTGATGGTCGAAACATCCAACTTTCCAGTCGATGCCAGAGTGTAGGCCAGTAGTCCAGGAAGCACAAAAATAAATACGGGGATGATTTTGATCAATCCAGCAAACAAGGGACCCACCCTAGCGTGATTCTCATCCTTAGCTCCTAACACTCGCTGAACAATTGTCTGGTCAGCACACCAATACCATATGCCGAGTACTGGGTAGCCGAGCAAAATGGCATACCAAGGCATTCCGCTAGGGTCGCCATGCGGCCTGAGCATTGAGAGCTTTTCGGTGTCGCCAGTCGCCTCCAGGCTCGCGACCATCGCATCCCATCCGCCCATTTTGTCATAGGCTATCCAAGTAATCACACTGGCACCGATCACAAGGACTATGGTCTGTATCGCTTCGGTTAAAACAACAGCTAACAACCCACCTACAATCGTGTAAAGTGCCGTCAAGGCGGCAATAGCCACAATAGCCACGTAGATATCAACACCAAATAAATCACGAAGAACAATACCGCCTGTGAGAAATGAAAACCCGATATGAATGACGACGGCGGACACTAATGAAAACACGGCGAGCATATCGCGGCATGGCCTGTTGTAGCGTTGTTCAAGAAAGTCAGGGAGTGTAGCGACTTTTGATTTAATGTAGAATGGGGCGAAAAACAGTGACAATAAAACTAGCGTGAATGCTGCCATCCACTCGAAATTTCCCTTGAGCAGACCGTTGTCGAACCCTGCCTGAGCGAGCGATACCAAGTGGACACAAGAAATATTCGTCGCAAACAGAGCTAAGCCAATCATAGGCCACTTGAGCGTGCCACCCGCCAAAAAATAATCGCGGCTTTCGCCGGCCGAGCTTTTCTTCTTCATTAGCTTGCCTGCGTAAAGGCCTATTCCGACCACTGCCAACAAGTAGGCAATGATGATGGCAATATCGAGTGCCTCTATACCACCGAGTTCCCCTGTGGATTCTGCACCTCCCGGTATAGAAGCCAGATTTCCGAATGGAGCTATTTCTATTCCAAATTTCATCGATTGTATGTTTTATTTATATCCAAGTGCCGCACCTCCATCGGGGCAAATGACTTGTCCTGTGATGAAGGACGCTTCTGGTGATGCTAGGAAAGCACATACTTCACCGATTTCTTCGATCGTAGCCATTCGACCCAGCTGATGCCACTTATCCACCATCTCCATCGCAGCGTCTGGATCATACTGACTGTCAGCCCACTCTTCCATCAATGGGGTGAGAACCCCGGCAGGAGCAACAGCATTCACGCGCACACCGCGTGGAGCCAAATCAATGGCCAGGGCTTTTGTGAGACCAATTTGAGCTGCTTTTGTAGAAACATATGCAGGTGCGGCGCCTTGCCCTATTTCACCTACCTTACTTGACATATTGATGATCGAGCCTTTGGTTTTAACCAGCTCTGGTACAGCGAATTTACAACCCATATAAGAACTCGTTAGATTCATCCGCAGCAGATCTTCATAGTCTTCAACACTCGTCTCCTCGATGGTCATTGCTGGCGGGTGCCAGCCCGCATTGTTGACGATGCAGTCCAATTTTCCAAAGCGCTCTATTGTCTGGTCTATCAGTCCTTTAATCTGGGATTCTGATTTTACATCGCAAGAGATAAATGCGGCCTTGCATCCCATATCTTGAAGTGTTTTTTCTGCTTCTTTTCCCTCGCTTTCTCCTCTGGAAGATATGACAACGGCACACCCGTGAGCAGCAAACACCTTGGCACAGCCGAGACCAATTCCCTTCGATCCTCCTGTGATTATTGCTACTTTGCCATCTAGCTTCATCTGATTGTTGTTGTTCATGAATTGTTATTTAGATAATTACGTGGGATGATACTTACTTTAAATTCGAGTGCAGTGACATTTTTCAAGATGATCGCTGGCACCAGGCTAATTGAAGGTAACGGGCGGCTTTCCTAGAAATTTTGCGGAAATAATCAGCATTATCAGGCGCACTGATATCCGTATTGTGGCACGGCAACATGGCTTCGAGGCGCTCTTTCGCCTCACGGGATTCCAGCAGTTGAGGTTGGCATTTCTGGATCACCTCCAACATGATACTTACAGAGATAGACGCCCCCGGCGATGCTCCGAGAAGCGCTGCAATCGTGCCACTACTATTTGAAATCAACTCTGTATCATAGTGCACGACTGATTTTCCATTCATTTTCTTAATCACCTGCACCCGGATTCCTGCATCCACCAGTTCCCAGATTCCATCCCCTGCGTGCTCTGTTGAAGTAGGTATTTAATGACTGGGATATTCCTCAGTCCGGCCTTTATTAGGGTCGCAATGTTATGCCCTCTCAACGACATTGGCAAATCGAGGCAGCTGCCACTGTGCTTGGTAAACTGGCTGGTGGCCGCCGCGAAAGGGCCAAATAAAATCGAGCGCTCACCATTGATGACTCTTGTGTCAAGATGAGGTAACGCTGTAGCGGGTGTGTTTCCCACATTTTGCTGACCGTAAACTTTGGCGTGATGCTTATTCACTATTTCTGGATTCTTGCAAACCAACCACTGCCCACCAATTGGAAAACCACCATACGTTTTGCATTCTTTGATGCCTGATTTTTGCAATAAAGGCAGACTGCCTCCTCCTGCGCCAACAAAGACAAAACGTGCTTGCTCATCGAACACCTCCCCAGTTTTCTGATTTTCAATCTTAACCGACCAGCCATCCTGAATTTCGTTGAGATCGAGAACACGATGGTTTGTGTGCGCTGAACAGCCAGTTTGGTTGGATAACCACTCGATCAACTTGATGGATACACAGCCGAAATCGATTTCCGTTCCAGCATCCATTCTAGTAGCCGCTATCGGTACACCATCCTGTCGGCCTTCGAGCAACAGCGGAGCCCACGATTTGATCATTTCCGGATCAGAGGTATACTCCATCCCATCGAAAAAATGATGTTGCGACATCCTTTGAAAGCGCATTTTCAGGTAATCTGCCTGCTCCTGAGTCTGCACAAAACTCATATGCGGAATGGCCTTGATGAAGTCCTCAGGTTCATCAATCATGCCTTCACGAACGGCATAACTCCAGAATTGCAAGGTCTGCTCAAACTGCGTAAATACAGAGATGGCTTTACTCACGTCAACTTCGCCATTGTCGGAAACATCAGGCGTAAAATACAGCTCACAGATTCCTGCGTGGCCCGTCCCCGCATTATTCCACCCCTTCGTTGCCTCTTGGGCAAATTTATCAGCTACTTCATAAAGAGAAATTGTTAGCGCGGGGGCGAGCCGCTTGAGCATAGCTCCCAGATTGGCGGACATGATCCCTCCTCCTATAAGAATAACATCTTTCATGATTAATAGTCATCGAAAAATCGCCCCCACGGGAGTGTTGTCTCTAGCGTTTTTTCTGCGCGACTAGGCTCACATTTTACTACCTCCTAATCTATAGCTTGTTTTGGGAAACCCACATGAACTATTGGGAATTGTTACAAATCAGCTATATTCTTGTGGTTAATTTCTCCTGCCAAGTTGCCCCAATCGATTACGGACATCAATTAGAGGTAGGTAAAAAATGGTTAACGCACGCAGCTAGATGCTGCCCTTATTATGGGGCAAGGCTATGTATCTTTACCGACTCGGGTGCAAGGCAAGACCTTGCAGATCAAAAACGGCTAGACCTGGCTTTTTGACAATACTAATACGCAAGTCATGAACGCCGGTTTTTGAAATTGTAACTTCGCCAATGATGTCACTACGTCTATCAAACCAACCGGTTGTGTCCTTGCTCTTGGCTGTGATACGTGAGCCAGCTACCTCTACAGCATAGGTGCCGCTGTTTCCAGGCGCACAGCCGTAAGTAAGTTCGACTTTGTATTTTCCAGGCTCTTTAAACATGATAGGCCAAGTCACGCTCGTCTTTGCATCGGTCCACTCGCCGATACTATTTTGTTCTTGTGCATATACTGCCGAACCGTGGATTAAGGCGTCTAGTGCTTTTAAGTTCAGCACGCCATTTCCATCAGGCTCGACAGCGAATGGCGGAGCCTTTGGGTGCGTTTTGAAGCGAATAGCAATGACCGAAGCTAACGGATCGGAGTCAACGGAAGACACATCAATTTCTACTTTGCCATCGGCTCGACGTTGCACAGGCAGAGCTCGTTGAGCTTTATCAGCATAGGCATAAGCCTTCACTACCTGACCCTCAATGGTGGGCAAAATTAGTTTGCCATCTTTCGGTAGTTCAAAGACGTGGCAGAAAAGTGTTTTATCTTTAAGTGTGCAGCATCCCCATGAAGGTGCTCGTGAGTATGGGGAGGCTTTTGATCGGTAGATTGTATCACCGTAAACTGTCATCCATTTTCCAATGGCAGAGAGTCGATTTTGCTGCGCTTGGGCTATCGAACCGTCCCCCTTGGGTCCGATATTGAGAAGCATGTTTCCCCCCATACTGGCACAGCGGATCACCTGTTGCATTAACTCAGCGGAGCTGTAGTAATTTCCTTCATTACTTCGCCAGCCCCAGTTTCCTTTGTGATTCATTGTTTGACAGGTTTCCCAATCAACATTTGGGTTTTTCTTCAATAGCTCCTGCTCTGGAGTTCCGAAATCGCCCAGAAAATGGTCTGCTTTATTCATGCCTTGCATTCCTGCCCTCCCTTTATCAATACGATTGTTGATTAAAATATTCGGCTGTAATTTCCTAACAAAATCCCACATATCTTGGCCGCGTTCGTGAGTCCAGGTGCTTTCCCATTCTCCGTCGAACCAGAGCACATCGATCTCGCCGTAATTCGTCAGTAATTCGCGGATCTGGTTTTTCATGAATTTGACATAGCGTTCGAAGTCTCTGCCCTTGACTGGGCGAGGGTCATAATCAGGTCGAGGCAGGTAATCTTTATGGTTCAGGTCGATAATCGAGTAGTAGAGTCCAAAACGCAAGCCGTGCCGATCGCATGCCTTGGATAGCTCGCCGATGATGTCCCTGCCGAGCGGTGACGACATCACATCAAAGTCAGTGTATTTTGAATCAAACAGACAAAAGCCGTCGTGGTGTTTGCTGGTAACGATCAAGTACTTCATCCCCGCATTTTTTGCCGCGAGAACGATCTTGTTTGCGTCGAAATGTTTGGGGTTAAACTTTTTTTGTAGCGGTGCCCATTCCAGAGGATTACGGAAGCCAAAATAGGGACCAAAGCCAACCTCTTTCCCATCCCAAAGACCAGCGGCTTCTGAGTATAATCCAAAATGGATAAACATACCGAAACGGGAATCTCGGAACCACTTCATACGCGTATCTTTTTCAGCTACAGCTTCTCCGACTTTTCGCTTGCTAGCATTTTTCATGGCCTCTGGATCGGCTGAAACTTTTTCAGAAACAGCGAAGGACAAAACAGAAATCAGCATCAGAGCTTTGGTCAGTGATAGATGAGTTATTTTCATGAGTGTAAATGTTGGGGGCTATTTGTTGATAGGGATGAGTTTGATCGACCTGAGATCGAGAGCTGCGGCCCCTTTTTTATCGATCGTTTTTACTACAAGTTTGTACTGGGTGTTCGCTTTCAAATCGATCTCGCCCACTAGCATCGGTTTATATTTAAACCAGCCACCTGTTGGGGTCGATTTGAAAGAAACGGTGTGATCGCCACAGGTAATTTGCACTGACCCACCGTGCCCATGAGGGAGACCGTAATTGACAGAGATCTTATACTTCCTTGCTTTGCTCCCCGTGCGCAGTGCCCAACTGATCGAATCATTGGTGTCCAACCATGTTCCGAGACTTCTTGATGTAGAATTATATTTTATGGTTTTACCATGAAGAACAGCCTCTTTGGCACTGAGATTTATTACACCGGCATCATCGGCAAGAGCCAAATCTTGTAATACTTCTGGCGTTCCTTGGATGTCGAGGACAATGACTTCGGCATTTTGATTTGCTGGCTTGGAGGGTAGCGTGATCGAAATTCCTTGATCCAGAGCCCTGAGTGCTAATTTAGGGCTTCCCGTCGCCGATAAGTAATGAGCTGAGATAGGTTTGTTTTTTATTGGTGGGAGAGTGATAACATTTTTCTTTAAGCGATTGAGGACATGAATATATAGGCGAGTGTTACCGTCTGGTAGAGACTTACGTGTGCAATACCCCCAAGGCAAAACACGAGGAAAGGGGCTAGCTTGGGTGCCGTAGATTGATTCGCTATGAATAGCCATCCACTTGCCAATATCTTGCAAACGCTCAACCTGCTCTTTTGGAATAGTCCCGTCAGGTTTTGGGCCTACGTTAAGTAGATAATTGCCGCCTTTGGAAACAACTTCTATAAGTTGGTGAATAAGATTTTTGCTGCTCTTATAATCATGATCGTGAGGTTTATACCCCCATGTTGTATTCATGGTCATGCACGCTTCCCAGTCAGAGCCTGTGCCTGTTGACGGTATATATTGTTCAGGGGTGGAAAAATCTCCGTTGGGATTGAGGACTCCTACATGGAGCCGGTTATTCATAACGATACCAGGCTGGAGGGAGCGCATCATGTTAGTGATTTTTTTGGCGCGCCAAACGTTGTGGTCCATTTTACCATAGCTATAGTCCCACCACATAATGTCGAGGGGGCCGTAGTTGGTAGCAATTTCACGAGCTTGTGCGTGGAGGTAATCAATGTACTTTTTTGTGCTCCTATGTTGTTTCAAGAATTCATCATTTCCGCGCATGGGATGATATTCATCACCCTTGACTGGGTAGTGAGGATGGTGCCAATCGAATAGTGAATAGTAGAGGCCTGTCTTTAGTCCTTCAGCTCTAAATGCTTTGAAATATCCCTTGAGCAAGTCTCGCTTAGCGGGAGTGTTCATAACGTCGTAGTCTGTGTATTTGCTGTCGTAGAGGCAAAATCCTTCGTGGTGCTTAGAGGTTAGCACGGCGTATTTCATACCAGCAGATTTCGCAAGTTTAGCCCAAGCCCTAGGGTCATAGTTTTTGGCGGTAAATCCGGACTGAAGTGTTGCATAATCATTCGGTGATACGCAGAGACGCGACTGCATCCAGCTGCAAATAGATCCACTATCTTGGCCATTCCATTTTCCTCCCCCAACGCTGTAGAGCCCCCAATGAATAAACATACCAAAGCGAGCTTCACGCCACCATTTCATGCGGGCGTCACGCTGGGCATGGGTTTCTTGAAGGGACTCCTTGCTTCCTATCTGCAACGCTGGAGGTTCTTGAGAGTAACTAGCTGTCCTACTGGCTGACCATATCAAAATGATCAACAACAGCTTGATGAAGCGCGATTTTTGTTGCGGGAAATTCATAAAGAGCGTTGTGTGCGGCGTGGGTGTGATCCAGATCAACTTCGATTCAATCAATATCGTTGAGGCAAGTCTATGTAGCGGAATTTTGTTCACACGCCATCGATGATTGACTGTTGAATAGCAACTTGCATTGGATCGTTGTGTGTATCTACACTATAATTTGGGAATGCTACTGACTATTCTCATACGTAGAGAAGTAAGCCTTACACTAGACCTGCGCCTTGTGCTTCATCGACACGCCAATCGTCCCCTTTGCGATCCGTTAGCGCGCTAACGCTCAGCCGTATTTTCATGTAATAGAGAGAAACATAGCAGTTCTCCTATATAGCTCCAGTCCGACAGGTTCCTAGCCTCCCACGCAGAACGGTATCCAGTTTTTTGTTTATAACAGCTCAGGTTTTAACGATTCTCGTTCAGGCCACAATGATCTCCTAAGTTCTACTGTGTTTGAACTCAATGGAGGAGACGGTGCAAACTGGCGTCTGGAAGGATTAACGAATGGTCAGCAGTATCGAGTTTCATTCATAGCAGCAGATGGAACAGGATTTGGCGGCGCTAATACCTATAACACCCAATACTCGGTCTATGATGCTGATCCAGGTGCCAATGGAGTTAACAAGGGAACCGTAAATTTACTCGATAGCGTCGATGTGAATCCTGGAGACCTAGGTGCCGGTGGTTTTGATGGAACATGGACAGCAGGAGTGACATACGGCTCCATTGATTTCACTGCCAATGCTACCAGTATGTATGGCCTGTGGGAGAAACTTCCAGCAGGTAATCATAGTGGAATCGGTGCCGTACAGATCGAGACTGTCCCCGAACCATCGTCTTCACTACTCCTAGCCCTTGGCTCACTCGGCCTGATTGCCCGCAGACGCAGGCAAGATCGAATAAGATCACCATACTTTTCAAAAGCCCCCGTTGCTGAGTAGCAATGGGGGCTTTTTTCTTTTGACTGCGGCGAGCATCGCCGCTTTCCATCCCCTCAACCCAAGCAAATTCGTAAAATTAGCAAGATTCGTGGTCGTCCGTTTAGAAGTAAACCGTCAATGCTACGATGCCCATTCGATGATTCGACTGAGGATGACCCAGTCGAACATATAGTCCACTGCTAGGTATTGGTGGAGAATGATGATCATCCAATAGGTGATTTGAAAACTTCCTTTGGAGCATTTATGCCTGAACTGGCGTTGTGAAAGTAGAGCTGTTGGCCACCCTCCGATCAGTTCTAGAAAATGAAGCGTGGCCTCGGAGGTGCGCCACATTTTTGCGCGAGCGAGTGCTTTGTCTTTCTTGTAGGTAAAGTAGGTAATCAAGTTAATGACAAAGAATACTGGGAACAGAAAGGTCCATTGCGGTTTCTTGACGAGGATGAAATGGCTCCACGCCAGAGCAGGTGCCGCTACCAAGAGCATGAGAGTGAGCCAGGTGAATAAAGTTATTCTACCGCCATCATTCACATGCACAGCCTCCACCGCACAACGGCGGCCTTTTGAGTCAGAGCCAATCTTGTAGCGGATTTTGTCGCCCTTGCATGGGCGTTTATGGTGCTCGGCGAAGTCCCGGTGATGGAGAAAGAGCTTACTCCTCTGGTGTAGTAGAAAACCAAACCCTTTATCATGATTCCATTCGAGAATTTTCGAGATATACATATTGAAAAAGGATTACGTTAGAAAACAGTTAGATTTCTCTCGTGCTACGGCAGTTAGGGAAGGACGGGCAACCCCAAAATTGATTGCCAGCGTTGGGTCCTTTCTTCGCTGTGCGCATCACCATCAAGGCTCCGCAACGAGGACACAATGGAGCCGAGTCCTCAGTGCTTTCGGTGGGGGCGGAGTCACAGGCATACAACTTTTGCCCGCCATTCTGAATTTGACCAATGCCTGCAGTAAAAGTGGCACCGTCGATCAGTTGGATGTTTTGCTCGCGGGCGAACTTGATGGCATCGGATGTGAATGTAGATGAGGTTACCAGGATACCAGAGCTGGCGGACTCGGCGGTAATGGCACCAAGCAGCTCACGCACGTCTTTGAGGGGAACCTTTTTGTTTTTCCATTGTTTGCATTGCACGATCGTGAACTCTTCGTTTTTACGCAGCCAGACATCCACACCGCCATCGGCTCCAGCCCGCATGTTTTCTTCCACCTTGTAGCCTTGTCGGCGGAAATACTCGGCAGTGATATCCTCAAATTCTTTCCAGCTAAGCTGGTTCAGTGAGTCGATGGATTTCTGTTTTTCAAACTGCTTCTTAACCCTCAGTCCACGGAAAAAAGAAACGATGGCAATAAAAACGAAGAATATGGCAACCAAGGGAGCGAGATGAATACCTGCGTTGGCGATGCCTTTAATTATCGGATTCTCAAATGAGATATGCGGGAGGATGGAGCCCAGGAAAATGTATCCCACCAAGGCTATCACTAAACTGATCCAGAAGGGAGCTGCCACAAGGGCGTCAGTGAATTCGTTCTTTTTGCGCGGCATGGCGATATTGTTAGGTTGGGTTTGATTGATATTCAATCTAACATTTCTCGGGGTGCGGGGTTGGTGGGGGAGGTGGTGTGTTCTTGTTCTCTTGGTTTGAGCTGGCATAGTCGCTGTATGGGAAAACTAACAAACGCTATCTGTCATGCTTGGCTTGGCTGGGTATTTTTTCTTATGTCCGCATCAGTAGCCAATGCCGGGAAAGCGGAAATGAAAGTGTATGAGGGCTGTAGATGGGTTAATGAAAACGGCAACGATGGCGATAGTTTTTCAGTCGAGTGGAAGGACCCGAAAAACCCCAAAGTCGAGAAAAAGAAGATGGTGATTCGCTTGTATGGAGTTGATTGCATGGAAACATCTGATGTTAAGCCGCATTCCATTGATCGCCTGGTTGTGCAGGGACTTTACTTTGGCATTCACAAAAAAGACATGGGCAAGGACAAGTTCAAGTGGACTAAAAAATTGGGTTCGGAGGCTACTGCATTCACTAGAAACAAACTGCGCGGGAAACCCTTCACGGTTACGACTTGGCATGAGCATGCCATGGGCCAACGAAAGGGTCGAATCTACGCCTATGTCACGACCTCGAAGGGTGAAGACCTAGGCGAATTGTTAGTGCGGAACGGTCTGGCGCGCATCCATGGCAAAATTCACAAGCACTCGGTGGATGAGGTAGAACAGGGCTACTCAGGCAGACTTAAAGCTCAAGAAATACTCGCCATCGCCGAGAAAAACGGAGCATGGAAGCACACCGACTGGAAACTGTTCGCCGAGGAACGTGCGAAGTATCAGAAATTCTACGCCAAACTCTATATCAATCGACTCAAAGATACGGAGTTTCATAAAACTCTGATCATGCAGCGAACAGGTGTGAATAAGAAGATAGCCAAGGCATTGCTCAATGGACACGACAAAGGCAAGAATCCCTACAAAGATATAGCCGATATCGACAAGCGTGTTCTTGGCGTGGGTAAAACCAGAGCGAAAGAACTCGGTAAGATATTTTTGTTTGATTGAGATCGTTGCGCAACGCGCTTTCTTCTCATACTTGATGCGTCATTGCTTTGATCGACTATTTTCTTATGAACTTACTCACAACGCCGCAAGTTCCAGGTGGTGCCCAAACACCAGTCGTTTCATCAGGGGTGAAATCATAACCTCGCTTTTGATACCACTGAATGAGCCAATCTAACTTTTCAGGTATCTCTGGCGTCAGATTGCCCTTTATTTGAGTGACGCCACGACTAAGCATCTCGCTCTCGAAGATTTCTAGCAATTTTGAGCCAACGCCCTTATCACGAACTCCAATCTTACGCTTTCCTAAACCTAGAAACCAGCCTCGTGTTTCGAACTCTTCTTTGACGCACACGTCACCAAGGAAACCTGTGCCATTTCCGAGAATGTCGCCTCTCGCCTCACCAATGCGTGTGGGCACAGCTAGTGGATGATATGCCTTCACCATTAGAGAATTTTCAGTCCAATCAGGATGGTAAGTAATCTCCGCAATCATGCTTCCTCGAAATAATCGGTATCCATGCGTTTGAGGGAGAGGGTGCGTTGGGTGGATACGCCAATGTTGTGCTCAATCATGAGGTCAGCTAGGCGCAGACCGTTGATGAGGATGACTTTTTGCGTGACGGTTTCAGCATATTCAGTGGCGGTTTTTTTGAAGTCGCTAGTGGTAATAAAAACACCTTTGTTAGCCTGCTTTCCGGCAAGAGCACCTACGAAGCTTTGGATCTCCTTGCGGCCAATGGTGGATGCGGCCTGATAGCGTTTGGCCTGCACGTAAATGACATCGAGGCCGAGGCGATCTTCGTTGATGATGCCATCGATGCCTCCATCGTTGGATTTCTGGGTAACGCGAGCCGCTTCCTCGCGTGAACCGCCGTAGCCCATCGAGAAGAGGAGATCGACGACGAGTTGCTCGAATTTATAGGGGTTCATTTCATACATGGCTTCGAGTAGTTCATCCGCTAAGGAGTCGTTGAGTTCGTTGTAGGAGGCTTCGATTCGTTCGTCTGGGGTGGTGGAATCAATTTCTTTTGGATGTTCATCCTGTGGCTTTTGTCGTGCCTGCCTTTGTTCCGATGCTTTGGCCCAAGCTTCGTGATAGCCCTCTACCTCTTGAAGCTGATGGTAGGTGATCGACTGGTTTCGATACTTGGCTAGGAACTGGGATCCTTTTTCAGTGATGGCGTAAGTAGCTTGTTTGACTTTCTGAATGAGTCCGGCTTTGGTGAGATGGCTCATTGCCCAGCCAATGCGGTTATCAACTCTACGAGCTCCTGAGTTGAGACGCTGCTCTTTAATTTCATCGCTGAGGGATAAAATTTTGGGTATTTCTGCACGAGCGAGCTTGCGGGTGATTTCTTGAGAAGAGGCGAGTTCTAGAACGGGGAGGATAAATTGATCCCAAGCGGGGCATTGGTTTTGATGGTCTTGCATGTTATAGATTTTTTGATTTTCCCTCGATGCGTTTTACTTCTTCATCGAAGTCAGAACGGTATTCGAGGTCTTGGGTTTTGCGGAAGACTTTGTATTCTTCCTCGGCTTTGAGTTGTGCTTTGTGGGAGCTAATCTTTCCTTTATCCGCAAGAATAGGATAGTTGGAGAGTTCGAGGAAGTTGTTTAGAAACCCTGCCCAGTCTTTCATGGTCATAACAATGCCTCGCTGGGCACGGTTGGCGGCGAGGTCAAGATAGGCGGATACGATTTGGTTGAGTTCGTCGATATGAGCTTGGGAGAGGTAGTTTTTTGCGACCTTGACGTCTGATTTAAGAATTTTTCCTGCGGGGGCATTTTTCCAGGTGGTGAGTCCCATGTTGATTTTCTCTGCGTCCGCATTGGAGTAGATGAGTTCTGCGGCGATGATGGCATCGAGATTGTAGTAAACAACTTGCCGTTTGACTTCCCGGGTGCCTTCAAGGCGAACTATTTCCATTTTGGAAACAGTTGCCGCTTCCACGAGTTCACCAGTCTCGAAAATGTTTTTGAGGTGCTTGTTGATGGCGGGGACTCCCACGTCGAAAAGCTCCGAGAGCTGTTTCTGCGTGAGCCAAATCGTTTCACCCACAGCCCGGCACTCAATGGGGACTCTCCCCTCCTTTCCCGAGTAGAGAAAGAACGAGGAAGTTTCGGCGGGGAGGCTGGAATTGCTCATCGCCGTGATGATAGTCCATCCCAATATGTTCACAAGAACATTTATCCTTTGGTGATAGGAATTTTAGTCAGTGGTCAAGGGGATCACGCGTGCCAAATCCTTTACGGAAAGTAGCTCAAGAAGCCTGCCGCCTGCTAGCGTGTTGCGGGTATTAGCTTCTTGTTTTTTCTTTCGTGTAGGCGCAATGCGCGGCTATCAAACGGCAGGGGGATTTTACTTGAGATGAAAGGCTCTTGTTTTTAGGGTGATGGAAACCAATTGATCAAAATGAACTCAATCCAACAAACATTCCGTATCTTGCGCGTAGGCGTTTTCTTTGCTATGGCTGCATTATTTATCACTTCTACTTATGCCGAGGAGGGAAAGGCAAAGGCCGCGGACAAAGCTCAGGCTTGGTATGAGGGAGCGAAAAAGAAAATCGATGCCGAGGTGGCTGCTGGCACGATGACGCAGGAAGAGGCGGACAAAAAACTCGCATACATCCGACAGTTGATCGCTAAAAAATCCGAGAAAGGTAAAGCCAAAAAAAATGTGGGTAAAAAGGGCGCTCATAAGAAGCCGTCGATCGACGTCATCAAGAAGAAGCTCGCTGCGGCAGTGAAGTCGGGCGAAATCACTCAGGAAGAGGCTGATAAGAAACTCAAGAGCTACATGGAATACTTGAAGAAGTCCGCAAAGGAGAGAGGCAAGGGCAAAGCCTATGGTATTGATGGTTTGAAAAAGAAATGCGCGGCGGCGGTGAAGGCTGGCAAGATGACTCAAGAAGAAGCAGACGCAAAAATCAAGGCTTACCTCAAGCACTTGAAGAGCAAAAAGGGGAAATAAAGTAGCCGTCTTTGTGGGCACGTTTTTTGAATCTAACATCTAGCTGCAATGAATAAGTATCAACTGATTACCACTGCGGCACTTGTTGTTGCCATTCCTGTGATTGCGCTGCAGTTTCAGAAGAATGCTCAGCTTGAGGATGAGTTAGAATCGGTGAAAAACGAACGCGGTGCTCGTGCTGTTGATGGGCGTAATGCGTCGGCATCCGATGGGCGGGGTCGGTCGTCTAACAACAAGCGTGGGACATCGGCGAAAACCTCATCGAGTTTTGCATCGGCGGAGTTAGAACGCATCATGGCTGAGACTGATCCGGTGAAGCGGATGAAGCTTTTGCTCGATTATGCTGGGAGTTTATCGCCCGATCAGATTCCTGCTATGCTC
>JBMYYO010000009.1:0-43772 GCA_049609505.1 Akkermansiaceae bacterium
TGGTGTGTATTGCCTTTCCTTGCCGAAGACCGCGCCTCCTTCCAAAGGTAAGAAAATCAAACTTGGTGAAATCGTGGGAATTGATGCATGGGGACTACTGAAACAAAAAAGCTTCTTTGTCTTTGCGGTTGCCAGTTTCTTAATCTGTATTCCACTCGCAGGCTACTACTCCAAGGGTGCGGGCTACGTGGGAGAAATGGGGATTACCCTGTTTGGCTCTCAGACGGGTGCGATGAGCACCGGGCAGATGTCTGAGATTATCTTCATGTTGATTATGCCGTTCTGCTTCGCCCGTCTCGGTGTCAAGTGGATGCTTGCCATCGGAATGGGTGCCTGGGTTGCCCGTTACGGCCTTTGGGGATATGCATTTGGCCAAGAAGGACCGCTGCTCACACTGCCGATCTTCATTGGTATTCTTCTGCACGGCATCTGCTATGATTTCTTCTTTGTCACAGGAATGATTTACACGGATAAAAAAGCTCCTGCCGCCATCCGCAGTCAGGCCCAATCTCTCGTGGTGATGTTGACGCAGGGCTTGGGATTAGGTGTTGGTGCTCAGCTCTTTGGTCAGTGGACCGCGATGTGCACAACGGGAGAAAAAATCGATTTCAGCAAATTCTGGTACGCCCCAGCCGTCTTTGCCTTAGTAGTAATGGTGCTATTCATACTTTTGTTCTGGGATAAATCAGTTGATAAGAAAGGCGGCGAGGCACAGGACTAATCAGCGAGCCCATAGATCCGCCACTTGAAACATCACAAAGCTCCTTAACGTAACCATCACATCATGTCTAAAAACACCACACCTAACAACGCGCCTAACAGCCAACCCCTGCACACTCGCCGGAATGCTCTCAAGGGCATGGCAGCACTTGCTACCGTCCAGATTCTGCCTAGTCACATCGCCTTAGCCGGACCCAAGGCGCCTAGCAATCAGCTGACCAAGGGGATCATCGGCTGTGGTGGGATTTCCAGCTCACACCTCGGGATGCCTGGGAAACTTCTTGCCCTCTGTGACGTCGATAGCCAACGGTTGAACCAGCGCAAGGCACAGGCCGCTAAGCGTGGTGAGAAAGACGTAACAGGATACAGCGATTTCCGCGAGCTCATCGCGCGTAAGGACATCGATATCGTACACGTCGCCACTCCTCCTCACTGGCACGCCTTCCAAGCCATCGCCGCTGTCAAAGCAGGCAAAGACGTGTGGTGTGAGAAGCCCATGTCCCGCACCATCGGCGAGGGCATAGCCATGGTAAAAGCGGTTGAAAAATACAAACGCATCTTCCGCCTAAACACCTGGTTCCGCTTCCGTGGAAACTACTACGGACTGGGCCGCCCAGCCTCTGAGGCTTGGAAAGTCGTGCACCACAAACTCCTCGGCGACGGCCCTTACACCTTTAATTTAGGCACCGGGTTTGTTGGTAACTGGAAGCTCAAGCAGTGGTCTGGCAGGACTGACCTCAAGAAACAAGACGTCCCCAAGCACCTTGATTACAACTTCTGGCTCGGACCCGCGCCGATGAAGGACTATCACCCGCACCGCGTACACGGTTCATTCCGTGGCTACTGGGATTACGATGGCGGCGGCCTTGGTGATATGGGGCAGCATTACCTTGACCCCTGCCAGTTTGTCCTCGGCAAGGACAATGAAAGCCCAATCCACGTAGAGGTTGATACGCAGAAGCAACACCACGATGCCGTGCTCCCATGGCGCCGCATCGAGCTTACCTATGCTGATGGCACTAAGATCATTCTCGATGCTTCTAACAAACCCAAAGAGCCAATCATTTCTGGTCCCAAAGGAAACATCTACCGCGGCTTCAAATCCGACGTCGATGGCCTCGATAAAAAACTCAAGGAACTTCCCGGCCCACCACCGATGGTCACTGACTTCCACCAAGCCGTGCGCGAGCGCAAGCAATTCGCTCTCAACCAGCGCAATGGATTCCGCTCTAGCACTATCATCAACATTGGTAAGATCGCCCTCCGCCTTGGTAAGCCACTGCACTTTGACTCAAAGAAACTTCAGTTCAAAGGCAACGCAGAAGCAAACAAGCTGATCAATCAGCCGATCCGAGGCAACTGGAAGTTGTCCTGATTTGGGATTCACATCAGCCCCATCACCACTTAAAAAGAACTGCCTCGATCACCCCGAGGCAGTTTTTACATACTCACCTAATTACTTAATCACTAAATAACTTAATTACAATGACACGTATTCTATGCGCCGGAGCCGGCCACATGGGGCGCTCACACGCCCTCGCTTATCACAATATCCCCGAGTTCGAGATCGTCGGTATCTGCACACGCTCTGCTGGCTCGCGTGAGAAACTCAACGAGGAGCTCGGCGGCGGATACGCTCTCTTTGATGACTACTACAAGGCGCTGGAAGAGACGAAGCCAGACGCCGTTTCCATCTCCACCTATCCAGACACCCACGCCCCCTACGCCATCGCCGCTCTCGAAGCTGGCTGTGATGTGTTTATTGAAAAACCCCTCGCGGAAACCGTCGAGGAAGCGCAAAGCATTGTTGATGCCGCTAAGAAAAATGGCCGCAAACTCGTCATCGGCTACATCCTCCGCCATCACCCGAGCTGGCAGAAGTTTATCGAGATGTCACATGATCTCGGCAAGCCACTCGTCATGCGCATGAACCTGAACCAGCAATCGTTTGGTGATAACTGGGAAACGCACAAAAACCTCATGTCCTCGATCAGCCCGATTGTTGATTGCGGTGTCCACTACGTAGATGTCATGTGCCAGATGACCCGCAGCAAACCCATCCGCGTAGCTGGTCTAGGTGCTCGGCTTTCTGATGAACTCCCCGAGGGGAAAATCAACTACGGTCACCTTCAGGTCACCTTTGAGGACGGCTCCGTCGGGTGGTATGAAGCTGGCTGGGGACCCATGATGTCTGAAACCGCCTTCTTCGTGAAGGACGTCGTAGGCCCCAAAGGCTGCGTCACTATTGAAGCCAAAGAAGCTGCCGGCGAAGGAGCCTCCGCAGACGTGGATGCCCATACAAAAACCAACACCCTGCGCCGCCACTTCTCCGAGCTGGATTCTAACAATCAGTTTGTCAAAAAAGACGAGTGGACAGAAACTGGCGATGAGCCAGACCACGATGAGCTCTGCCACCGTGAGCAAGCATTCTTCCTAGATGCTATCCAAAACGATGTTGATCTAACCGATCACATGGATGATGCCATTAACTCAATGAAAATTGTGGCCGCCGCTGATAAATCATTCCGCACCGGCGAGATGGTGGATCTGTAAGTCGTGCCTGCTATCCTTCCGTCCGGATACTAACCGATCTGCCGTGGGCGTCTAGGCCTTCTAAGCGAGCGAAAGTTTCCGTGACGGGGAGGGATTTTCTAACTGCCTCTGCATCCATGCGTACGATGCTAGCGCGGCGTTGGAATTGATCTGCACGTAAGCCGGAAAATGATTTCCCTGAGCCGCCAGTTGGCAGTGTGTGGCTCGGGCCAGCGAGGAAATCACCCACCGCAACGGCAGCGAGTGCGCCCACGTAGATAGCACCTGCAGTGCGGATCTCATCTAACCACTTGTCCTCATCCTGCACCACCAGTGAGAGGTGCTCTGGGGCGAAGGCGTTACAAATCTCCACCGCCTCAGTGATGTTTTTGCTGAGCAGGCAGAAGGTTCCTTTCTTGAGAACTTGGCGGAGGTATTTCTCTCTGCTGAGTGTGGCGGCTTGCACTTCTATCTGCTTTTGCACCTGACCTAACAGCCGCTTGGAATCCGTGATGAAGCCTATCACGCTATCGCCTCCGTGCTCGGCCTGCGCTAGCATGTCTGCGGCGATGAAGCGCGCGTCCGCTGTCTTGTCTGCAACGATCAAAACCTCACTCGGCCCAGGTAGGAGATCAATGGATACGGCACCTATCAGTTGCCGTTTCGCCTCGACCACAAAGCTGTTCCCCGGGCCAAAAATTTTCTCCACCGGCAGCACGGATTTGGTTCCCAATGCCATGGCCGCAATCGCTTGCGCTCCGCCCACTTTGATAATCTCCGTGGCACCACTCTCCACCAATGCATAGAGCAAGGCGGGGTTGATTTTCCCATCCGCGCCCGCTGGTGTGGCGGCGAGGATTTGGGGGACTCCAGCGGCTTGGCCAAAGGCAGCTGTCATTAGAGCGGATGAAACAAGAGGCGCTTTCCCGCCCGGAACATAAACGCCCACGCGATCATAAGGAGTGAATCTTTCCCCTACGATTACCCCTTCGCGGTTTGTCGCTTTCCAGTCCTTGCGCACGCTCTTCTTGGCAAAGGCATGGATGTTTCTACGGCTAGCAGAGACGGCTTTTTTAGTCTCCGCATCCACGGCAGCGTATGCCTCATCGATCTCAGCCTGACTAACAAAAAGCGACTTCGCAGTGAGCTTCAGCCCATCGAATTTCTGCGTGTATTCAAACACCGCCGCATTGCCGCGCTTCTGCACATCGGCAATGATCGAGGCCACAATATCTTCCACATGCTTGCCAGCTCCACCAGCCCCTCCCGGAAGAGCGCGACGGTTAAGTTTTTTGACAAAGCGGGCGTAGGCAGCATCCTTGTGACTGAGGACTTTCATGCCAGCCGCATACACGGAACCAGCCACTTCGGCAAGCGTTCGCTGTTACGATATGTCAGTTGGGATTTTTTCTGATATCGGAGCCAAGCAGAGCAGCAAGCGCGCGGTGGTGTCTCAAATTCTGCTAGTCCTCCTCAGAGGCCTCGTCCTCCTTGCGGGGGGTAAACCTCTCATCGGTCAGCTGATCACACTCCTCATTAGTGAGGGTGAATTCTACGATCACATCGCCAATTTCAAACTCCATGCCGTTAGTGAGTGTGAAGTCTGATTCCTTTTCACCATCAAACTTAATACCGTTCGCAGAGCCATTATCGAAGATCATGTAGCCTCCCTTGCGCCTCTCAATGAAGCAGTGACTTTTGGAAACAGAGCGGTGTGCGATCGTGATGTCATTACTGCTGCTGCGGCCGATGTTTACCTTCATTCGTTTGAGATCGAAGCGGTAGGCTTGGCTGTCTTTTCCTGGTTCTGATACGCTGATTCTGGGCATAATTATAGATTGATCGAGTTGGGTTTGATGTAAGATACGTTATGAATTGCTAGAATTGATCAGAAAACGCGCTATATGAGAAAAGTTTTCACATAAAAATATTTTCTCTGAGAGCGGAAATAGTCTAACATGCCACTATGAACTTATCCAAAAACCTTGTGATGATGACCTTGCTGCTATGCTCTGTGCCATGCCATGCACAGGATGAGTTAACGATTGAAGAGGCTTCGCCACTGACCATGGAAACTGTGGTGATGAATAAAGATCTTTGGAAGATGTCGGTTTCTGATTTTGAGAAAAAGTTTAAATCCAACGGCTTTGTCTATATGTCATCCGCCAAAAAAGCCTTACGGAGTGAGGGTGAGGGGTTTACCTTATTTGGGGAAAAAGTGGGGGAGGTTGTGGTTCGTTCTGAGGGTGGTAAAATCACCTCGCTCTCTGCCTCTTTGTTTAACCGCGGCGATGACGGCAATGTGGCACTTTCTGTTTTCAAATCTCGCTATAACAACACCCTGCGTAAGCTCACGGAAAAAACGCAAACCAAGCCGAGGGATATTAGCAAGCGCGGTGCTGTGCAGATGGCACGTCAATTATGGATGTGGGAAAACAGTGCTATTTTGTTAGAAAAAAGCACCAGTAAAGATGGGCAAACGCCAGAGTTTATCCGCCTTAGGATGAAGCCGAAAAATGCACCCTCAAAAGGCATGGCCAGCCGGAACTCTCTCAGGCAAAATGTGGTTAAAGATAAGGATAGCGGGGATGTGTATATCAAGGGCGTTCCTATGATTGATCAGGGAAAGAAGGGATACTGTGCGGTTGCCTCCGCAGCACGGGTGTATCGCTATTACGGGCTTGAGATTGATCAGCATGAGCTAGCACAGATCGCAGGGACTGGTCCAGACAGCGGCACCTCGCTCGGTGAGATGGTGGCGGCGTTAAAAAAGGTGACCCGCCACGTGCACTCACGCGTGTTGGTGATGTATGAATATCCCAAAGGTACTGCGGATAAAGACCCAGACATGAAAACCAAGGAGCAGGAATGGGATCGTATCATCCGTAATTATAACTTGGGCCTGAAGGAATACACCCGCGATATTAAAAATTACAACAAGTTGGCTAAAAAGGCTGGCAAGAAAACCTTCGCTGATGATTACGAAGAGGGTGTGGTCAATGAAATGCAGTTTGCTAGCCAGTGTGATCCTGCAATTTACCGCACCGTGATGGTGAAAAAATCAAGCTACAAACGTTTCAACAGCAAGATTGAGGATTACATTAATCAGGGTATCCCAGTGGGCTGGTGCCTGCAGCTTGGGATGTTTAAGGAGAAGGGATTGCCGCAGAGCTTCGGTGGCCACATGCGGCTAATCATCGGCTACAACAAAAAAACGGGTGAGCTAATCTACACGGACTCTTGGGGTGATGGTCACGGTATGAAACGCATGCCTACGGGGGATGCTTTTTGTATGTCAAATGCGTTGCTAGCACTTCCTCCTACCAAGTAACAGGGCTGTTTGAGGTTGTTCTGAAATGGCTCTGGCTGATGATTTCTCTGCTAGCTTTGCTGCAAGGGAGCTTGCTGGGATGGGCTCGCTATATCGAGCTTCGGGACGTGGAGCAGATGAGCCACCATGGTGATGGCTCACGATCAATGATTTTTTATGTGCCAGCATGGCAAAGTACAGCAGCAATCTGGATTTCCTTTGTTCTGTTTGTTTTTGCCCTCGTAGTTTTTATCAGGCTCAACCTGTGTGCGGAATCCCGATCAAAAACTCGACAAGCCGACTAGACTTCAGTGGTAGTATGTGGCCGTGGAATACGATCCAGATAGAGTCATTATCGTTGGTGCGGGTGTCATCGGTTTAAGCACTGCGTGGCACCTACTCAAGGCGGGGCGACCAGTGACTATCATTGACCGTGGCGATGAGCTGCCAGGCTGCTCGTATGGCAATGCCGGCATGGTGGTTCCTAGCCATTTTATTCCTCTTGCTGCGCCAGGAGTAATTGCGAAGGGGCTGAAGTGGTTGGCAAATCCAGAGGGACCGTTTTACATCCGGCCGAGAGCTAGCTTGGACCTTGCGCGCTGGTGTAAGATCTTTGCCTCACACGCCACGGAGAAACACACCATGGCATCGCGTGAGCTCCTCCGTGATATGCACATGGAGAGTAGGCGTTTGTTCCAAGAAATGACTGATGCCGCGGAGGTGAAGCTAGCCAAGCGTGGCTTGCTCATGCTGTGTAAAACTCAGAAAGGGCTCGATGAGGAAGCGGAGGTGGCAGCAATGGCCAATGAACTTGGGGTGGGCGCGGAGGTTTGTGATGCCACTAGAATCAAGGAGCTTGATCCCGCCATTAAAATGGATGTGTTAGGTGGTGTGTGGTTTCAAGATGATTGCCACATGGACCCCGCAGCCTTCATGCGAGGCTTACGCAAACGGGTGCAGGAAATGGGGGCGGAAATCGTAGAGAACACATCGGTTAGAGGTTTAAAACGGGGCGGTAATGCTGACGTTCAGTTAGATGGTGTCAGCACTCCTCCAGGGCTGCAGATCGTTCTTGCCTGCGGCGCGTGGTCCGGTGAATTGATGAAAACTCTCGGGCACCGGATGCCGATGCAGGCAGGAAAAGGGTACTCGCTAACCCTCGATGCACCGCGCGAGCTACCCGAGCTGTGCTCTCTGCTCTGTGAGGCCAAGGTGGCGGTGACTCCGATGGATGGGAAACTCCGCATCGGAGGAACAATGGAAATCTGCGGTAATGATCTCTCCGTGAGCCCGCGTCGCGTTCGTGGTATTGTCAAAGCCGCGACCGAGTATTTCCCTACTTACGAGGAGGCTGATTTTGAAAACATTACTCCGTGGTCAGGCTTGCGGCCGTGCTCCCCGGATGGCTTGCCATACATTGGTAGGGTGGCAGGTTTTTCAAACCTAACAATCGCCAGTGGGCACTCAATGATGGGGCTGAGCATGGCACCCGTGACGGGTAGGTTGGTTTCAGAAATTCTTGGCGGCAGTGGTGATACTTGTATGGATATCAGAATGCTTGATCCACTGAGGTTTAATTAGAAACTAAGCGTCTCTCCGCTCACGGTAAGCCTTAGGGGTGACACCGGTGGTTTGTTTGAACTGGCGAGTGAAGGCGGATTGATCCGAGTAGCCACAATCGAGGGCGATGCTAGAGATGGTTCTGCCTGTGGTTGTTAGAAGATGACATGCCTCATCAATCCTAGCACGGGTGATGCACTGGCCAGCGGATACGTGGTAGAGCGCACGGATGCGTTGATCCAGCTGATAGACCGAGAGGCCAATCATATCCGCCAAGTCAGCAAGGCGCAGTGGTTGATCAATGTTTTCACGGATAAAGCGCAGCACCTTAGCAATGGATGATAGCTCATCGTTCTGATCCGGTGTGTGTAGATCACGCGAGATGCCAGAGATGCCGATGATGTGTTGCGTCTGATCAAGGATCGGCTCCTTGTAGGTGAGGCACCAGCCTTGGGAGCCATCGGGGTAGAGGTGAAGTTCTAACTGCCCTTGAATCCGCAGTGCGGTCTTGAGAACTTTCTGGTCTTGCTCGGCAAAGGCAGCACCGAGGGGCTCGGGGAATAGTTCATCGGCGGTTTTCCCAATCAGCTCATCCTTGCCGGCGACTCCACAGCGTTTGACGAGGGTTTTGTTTGCGGCGACGTATCGGCCGTGGTGGTCTTTGATGAAAAACGCAATATCCGGCACTTGATCGAAGAGTTTCTCGGTCAGTAGAGGTTTGTCTAAGCGCTGAAAAAAAGCGTTTCTGATGTCATCGGGCGTGCTCATCGCGTTTTGGTAGCTATGGTTACTTGCAGGTGTTGTGTTTTGGGTGCTGTGCAGATTGTCAGGCAGGCTCTCACCTTTCTCACTAGACCGAAATGGTATATTGTTTGGTAGCTATGAGCAACAGCGGAAAGTCTCATTTGAAGGTGATTGATTCCCACACGGGGGGGGAGCCAACACGCGTGGTCGTTGCCCTGCCGGATTCCGTTTCTGGCTTAGAAACTGGTAGCCTGATGGCGCGCCGAGAACGCCTCGCTGAGGAATACGATTGGATCCGCTCCGCCTGCATTAATGAGCCGAGGGGGCACGATGCCATGGTCGGCGCACTCCTCTGCCAGCCGGTGAATCCTGACTGCGTGGCGGGTGTGATTTTCTTTAACAACGTAGGCTACCTGAATGGCTGCATCCACGGCACTATCGGCCTGACGGTGACCCTCGCACACATGGGAAGAATTTCCACCGGGCAGCACCGGATAGAAACCCCCGTCGGCGAAGTCATTGCCGAGCTGCATGCAGACGGCACGGTATCCGTCGCCAATGTGCCAAGCTATCGATATCTGGAAAACAAAACCATTGATGTGCCGGGCTACGGTAATGTGACGGGTGACATCGCCTGGGGTGGTAATTGGTTTTTTCTAACCGATGACTACGCGGGGGATATTTCCCCGGCCAATATCACGGATCTCACTCACTATAGCTCCGCCATCGTGCAGGCACTGGCTGCACAGAACATTACCGGTGAGGACGGCGGTGAGATAGATCACATTGAGGTCTTTGGCGCCCCTACCCCCGGAGTTTCTAACAGCCGAAGCTTCGTGCTCTGCCCAGGGCTGGCCTATGATCGCTCACCCTGCGGCACTGGCACTAGCGCTAAGCTCGCCTGCCTCCATGCCGATGGCAAACTCAAGCCCGGAGAAGTCTGGAAACAGGCAAGTGTGCTCAACACCGTATTCGAAGGACGAGTAGAAGAGCTTGAAAACGGACGCGTTACACCGATTATCTCTGGCGCAGCCTTCGTTAATAGCGAGGCAACGCTCATCGTGCAGGACGAGGATCCCTTCAAGCACGGCATTACTTTTTAACTAACCACAGAATCTAACAAAATGACATTACAAGGAACATCCATCATCGGCGCTGGCCGCGGCCAGGGCACAGAGCTTGCAGGGAACAGTATGAACCCCACCACCAATGAGGCGCTGGAGCCAGCTTACATGGCAGCCACTAGCGATGAGCTTGAGCAAGCGATCACCCTCGCAAGTGAGGCATTTGCCACTTACCGCCACACCAGCGGAGCAGATAAAGCGAAGTTTCTCCGCGCCATTGCAGATAATATTGAATCATCCATCGAGGAGCTAGTAGCACGTATGCCGCTGGAAACCGGCTTGCCAGAAATGCGAGTCCGCGGTGAGGCGGGGCGCACCTGTGGTCAGCTGCGGATGTTTGCAGGCCAGATAGAAGAAGGCTCATGGGTGGATGCCCGTATTGACCGCGCACAGCCTGAGCGCCAGCCACTTCCAAAAGTTGACACCCGCAGCATGCTCCGTCCGCTTGGCCCAGTGGCTGTCTTTGCCGCATCGAATTTCCCCTTGGCATTCTCCACCGCTGGCGGAGACACCGCATCCGCTCTGGCTGCGGGTTGCCCTGTGATTGTAAAAGCACACTCATCACACAGTGGCACAGCTGAGATTGTTGGGCTGGCTGTGCAGAAAGCTGCCGCAGACTGCGGACTGCCCGAAGGTGTATTCTCGCTAGTTTACGGAGGAGGCCGCACCATCGGCCAAGCACTCGTAAAGCACCCTGCCATCAAGGCCGTTGGCTTCACTGGCTCCTACGCCGGAGGGCGCACCCTAATGGATCTGGCCGCAGCCCGCGAAGAGCCGATCCCTGTTTACGCAGAAATGAGTGCCATCAACCCCGTGGTCATACTCCCCGGCGCGGCACAAGAGCGCGGCGCACAGATCGCCCAAGGCCTGCACGGCTCACTCACACTGGGTGTGGGGCAGTTCTGCACTAATCCCGGCTTAGTTTTCATCCACGAAGACCATGCTGATGCCATTGCCAGCGAGGCTGCTAAGCTCGTTTCAGAAACTGCCAGCAGTGCCATGCTTAACAGCGGAATTTGTGATGCCTACTGCAGTGGGCTAAAGAAGTTAGAAAACAACGCCGCGGTAAAGCAGCTCGCCAAAGCCACCGCAGGAGATGGCTCTAACCAAGCCGTAGCCGCTCTGTTCCAAACAGACATACAAACCTTTCTAACATCGGGCGATCTCACGGAAGAGGTGTTTGGCCCAGCCAGCATCATTATTACTTACCGAGAGCAGAGCGATCTGCTTGCTGCGATGGCATCGCTAGAAGGCCAGCTTACCACCAGCGTGCACGGCACCGATGATGAGCTTGCCGCGCAGCAAGAGTTGGCCCGCCTGATGGAAGACCGCTCGGGCCGCCTAGTGTTTAATGGTTTCCCAACAGGTGTAGAAGTTTGCGCTAGCATGGTGCACGGTGGGC
The DNA here is from genome assembly GCA_049609505.1 of Akkermansiaceae bacterium. Lineage (GTDB taxonomy): Bacteria > Verrucomicrobiota > Verrucomicrobiia > Verrucomicrobiales > Akkermansiaceae > Oceaniferula. Next base: position 11,393 of record JBMYYO010000009.1, read on the forward strand.
CATTCCCCGCCACCTCAGACGGGCGCAGCACCTCAGTGGGCACCATGGCCATTTACCGTTTCACCCGCGCCGTCTGCTGGCAAGACTGCCCGCAAGCACTACTGCCTGATGAACTCAAGGACAGTAACCCCCTCGGCATCCAGCGCTCTGAGGTCTAGAGCATGGCTCAGCCACAGCCAACAGGGAAAGAAAATCGCAACATCGACAATATCTAACTAAAATTATCCTTGTAGCGGGTATTTCCCTGCACTACATTAAAGATAACCACAGGGTGAATGACTCCACTCTTTAGTTATTCTAAGATATCTCGCATTAAGTAACACCTGATGCGAGGCTAGCGGATTACACTGTTCGATTAAACACAAAAACCAGTAAGCAATGATACCAAAATTAGGCAATAAAATTAAAACAGCGATGCTGTTAACATCGAGTCTTCTATGCTCCGAGTCACACGCAGCGATTACATTTACAAGTAGCGGAAACGACTTAATCTTAACAAACACTGAAGAAATCGTATTTACTACCTCAAGTGTAGTTCCTGGCTCGACTATATTCTTCGTCATTGAAGATGCCTTCTCAACGGCTCCTAGCCCAAATTACCTCACGAATGTAACTTCAGGCACAGCTACAGTAAGTGATAGCATGGGGAACTCTCATTCGACAGGTAGCACTGGCAGTAGCCCCAACATTGGTTACGGCAATTTTACAGTTGGAGACTTTGACCCCAATGATTTTGTATTTGGTTTTTCAGATTCTTCTGACCCTCTTCTGATTGCGTCAGGTTCTGATGTGACTCTTTCAGCAGGAACATTTACTCTTGTCGGGGGGAGCATTCCAATCCTTCCTGATTTTACAAACTCAACGATTACATTGACAGATAACAATCTACTAAGTGTAGCTCCTTCTCAAGCTGTCACAACCGTTGTGCCTGAGCCATCATCAGCATTTCTTTTCGGAATCAGTATATTAGGGCTTCTGACTCGTCGTCGTAGAATGTCCTAAGCCGAACAAGCAGATAGGCTTAACGCACTATCGGGTATGAGCGGCCTTTGGTGCTATCTGTTAGATTGTGAGGCAGATGACGGCGGTGCCTCTGCGCACTACTTAGCTAGCCCGAAGATTCCCCGTTTAAGCGTATTGTTAGATGCCAATCCACCTCAACGAGGTGAAACAAGCTAGGCCGCGGCCTCAGCCGTGGTGTCCTGTGTTGATATAGATTATGGCACCTTTTCTTAAACGGGTGCCATTCAGGCTAGTATGCCTTCCCCTCCCAACTGTTCCACCAGTTACGGAAGAGGGCGTGTTGGGTTTCTAGGTGTGCCTTCTGTGCCGCGCTTAATTGATCATCGGCGTAGATTTGGTATTGATACTCGCTGTGACCTTCTAGCACCATGAGGTGCTTGTAGTAGAGCACGAGGTCAGGGGTTTCATCAAAGGTAGCCAGCACATTCATTGCCTCGCTGAGTTGCTGGGCATACACTCGCGCTTGGGCATCACCAGCGGCGGCGCGTTGGCAAAGGTCCACCATTTTCAAAACTTCAGTCGGTAGGGCATTGCCCACACCCGTGATGGCGCCACCGGCACCGCAGTTGACAAACCCATGATACGCCTGTGTGTCCACGCCCACCATCAGGGTGAGGTTATCGTTTCCAGTGGTGATGTTTTCCGCCGCATAGCTCAGCGAGTCAGCACCGCCGAATTCTTTGAACCCAACAAGCTGGGGATACTTGGCATTAAGCTTGAAAAAGAGATCCGCCTTAGTTTCAAACCCATAGTAAGGTGAGTTATAAATCACCGCAGGAAGGTCAGGCCCGCCAGCTTCTAAAATAGCGGTGAAGTGATTCAACTGCGCTGCGGGAGCTGCACCACGAGACAACACACGGGGGATAACCATCAAGCCGTGCGCTCCTACCTCCTTAGCGTGTGCCGCATGAGCCGCTGCAATCTTCGTATTCTGCGCACCCGTGCCAACGATGACTTTAATACCTGCATCGACCAATGCCTTCACCCCCGTCTGCCGTTCCTCATCGGTCAGCAATGGCCAGTCGCCCATTGAGCCACAGTAAACCACCGAGTCCATGCCGGCGGAGATAAGCTTCTGCCCGGTGGCTACCAAGGCATCAAAATCCGGATTTCCCTCAGCATCGCAGGGGGTCATCAGGGCGGGAATTGTTCCAGAGAAAATGTTGTCCATGCAGCAGATCATAGCAGCAATGCCAAAACCGTCTTGGCAGAATCGGCGGCAAAAACTCGATTTTTGGATGATAGATGATGGTGGTGCGCGGGCGGCGATACTACTTTTTCCTCGACCATTATGGTGGGGTTGGTAGGTTTTGTGAGTTGGTGTTAACAACTACACCTATTCAAAAATGAAGTCGTTAATCGCACTCATATTCTTTGCCTCCATTGGTATCAGTTGTGGTGATATACTTAGGGTCTCGGAAGTGGCAAAAGCTGCAGGAGAGGACGTTGAACGCATGGTTCTCAAGACCAAAGATGGCGAAGAGGTCTTATTTGTCCGGAAAAAAGTCGTCATAGGAGATTCTGATGTAGTGGCTGCACAGGTCATGCTGCCGGCGGCTGATCAAATGCATATCGAATTGAATGAAGCAGGGAGAAAGAAGATCAAGGAATCGACATCGAGAATGAATCTCGGGCAAGACCGTATGGCTTTCATCATCAACGGTCGCGTGATCAGCGCACCAGTCGTTCAAGACACATTGGGTGACTCGTTACTAATTGGTGGTTTTGGGGGTATGAAATTTAATGATCTGCAAGACATTGTCCGTAATCTGTCTGGCCTTCCCCCTTGGCCAGAGGATAAACATGAAAAACCTGCTAAGCCCTTCCCAGAATTTGAGACAGTTCCGTTCACCGAGGAGGAGTATCAGGCTAATAAGGCGCAGCGGGAGAAGATGGGCATTTTTTACATTGAGTCAGTGCCCACCGAAGCAGACCTCGATAAATTACTCCGCAAGGGGATGGGGCGTGAAGAGGTTCTGAGGTTGTTAGGGAAACCTCACATGACGTGGGGTAAACAGCGCGGTGCAGGCACCAGTTTTTTCTACGAAATTGCGCCCGAGAAGCGCCCTATAAATCCCGAGCGGGAGGTAGTCCCTAATGGCTTCAAAATAGATTTTAAGGACGGAAAAGTCTCATGGTGGAGCCTCACCCGTAGCGATGCACCTCGGAAAAAGAAAGTTGTGGGTAGGCAGGAGCCAACGCTCAAGGCGACCTTTCCCGAGATGAGTTTTACCAAAGGTAAGCCGGATTTTCTCGCATACGTCGAGGGGATGGCGGTAGTGAACCCTAAGCAGACCGTTAACAAACGTGACTTGGATGCTTTGGTTTCGATCGCAGTGTCTCTCGCGAGCATACTAGAAAGAGACCCTGAGAAAACCACTCTGGATGCCAATTGCGATTATATGAGGACGCTTTCTCATAACTTTTCGGAAGTGGCAACACTGAGGAAGGGCTCTAAAAATGGGCGAGTGAAAATCGATAAATTGAAGGATGTTATTTTCCCATACGCTATTGGACAGAAGGAGTTGCCGGTGAAAGGCAAGCAAGTCAAAAAAGACGGCGTTGAACAGCCTGCTAAGGATCCAGCTCCCAAGTAAGAGTGAGTTTAAAACTTAATCACAGCTTGGGAGTTCGCTAGTGATAAAATCACAATGGAAGATCAAGAGCATCGCGAGCCCGGGAAAGAAGGCGCCATGATGGTTTCTAGCATTCAAGTTGGCAAGCCAGCGGCGATTGCTGACGGCTCTAACAAAAAGGAGTGGGTCAGCGGCATTCTCAAGCGCCCTGTTGATGGAGAGGTCTGCGTGGGTGAAACGAATATCTCTGGAGATGGTCAGGCCGATCTCAAGGTGCACGGCGGGCCGGACAAGGCGATTTGTGTCTATCCTAGCGAGCACTTTGCCTATTGGAAAGAGGTGCTGGATGTGGAGTTTGAAGCTGGTGCGTTTGGTGAAAATCTAACAACAACTGGTGTGGTGGAAGAGGACATCTGCATTGGTGATATATACAGCCTCGGCACGGTGCGGTTACAAGTTTCTCAGCCGAGGCAGCCGTGCTGGAAACTGGCGCGCAGGTGGAAGCTCAAAGACCTGCCAGCAAGGGTGCAGGATACGGGGAAAACGGGATGGTATTTCCGAGTCTTAAAAACGGGAGAGATCGCACCGGGCGATCACTTAGTCATGGAGCAACGGGTGACCGGTGGGTGGTCGGTTGCTAGAGCCAATGAAGTGATGCACCACCAGAAGTCTGATCTAACATCCGCCGTGAAATTGGCAGCTCACGAGGGTTTGTCTGAGAGTTGGAGGAAATCTCTAACACGCAGAGCGGAAAAGCTATCCCGTGGAGCTGCCAATGACGTAGATGAATCAGCGGCGCGGCTGTTTGGTGGGGGAGGTGTTGAGGGGGATGGTGCGTGAGATGTCTTTGAGCTTAATCGGCGGGTGTTGGAATTTGACTCGCGTGGTGGTGCCGTCGGGTTGGGCCTTGATGCACTCTAACTTCACGCGCTTATCCTTCACGGATATGCTCTCGGATAGCTCATAAACATTTTTATACCCGTAGCCGTAGAGGTTAATGAAGGTGGGTATGTTGAGAGCTAATGGTCTGCACTTTCCTTGGAAAAACCGTGGGTTGTCAGTGAAGTTATTATTGCAGTAAATAAGGATGCGGGTGTTTTTATTGGGGATGACTTTGGCTAGCTTCTCTTCGGTGAAGTCTGAGAAGTTCAAGTGAATGGCACCTTTAATGTGAAGCCCCTGGAATGCCCACTTTGAGCGGGTATCGAGAATGATAGTATTTTTCTCACTCGCCAAACGGTTAAAGGTATCGAGCTTCACAAGCCGTGACTTGCGATACTTCTTCACCTCCTGAGTGAGATTGGCAAATCCTGGGTAATCAACCTGTGAGGGTTTGAATGTTTTTTTATTAGGTTTTGTATTAGCTTTTACGCTGGGTTTTGCACCGGATTTGGTGCTGGGTTTTGTAGTGTCCGCGTAGGATATTCCTACAAGTGCGATGGTGATGCTGAGGATGGGTAGTAGTTTCATAACAGCTTGAATGTAGCGTGTATTCCCCGCCCGTGTGTAAAGCCTCTGTAAATTAAGAGTTAAACATAAGGGAAAATTATGGTTTAATGTCTCCGTCACGATGCCAGATGTAGAAGTTAAACCTGTTGGAAATCCTCCCGTTCAATTTGCGGTGATGTTGAAGAACCGTGCTGGTGCGCTGGGCTCGTTGGTGCGCTTGCTGCGGGCTAACAAGATCGAAGTCATTGGGCTGAGTGTTCTGGATGCGCGTGATGCCACAGTGGCTCGGATGGTGCTGACTGATCCTGACGGAGCGCAGCAGTTGTTTCTTGAAAAGGGGATCGCTCACACAACCTCAGAGCTGGTGGTGATAGGCCTCACTGAGTGTGGTAGAGGGCTGGCGGATGCGCTGGATGTGCTGCGGGCAGCGGAGACGAATCTCGACTTTGCCTACTCGTTGATGGTGCAGCACGAGGGTAAGTCTTTGCTTGCGATGCATCTGGAGGACACTCACTTTGGCTCATCGGTGCTTTCGAAGGCAGGGTTCCGTGTTTTTTTTGAGGAGGACTTGATTCGTTAGCCGTCATAGTAGAAACTAACTTCAGATGTCAGACACCTCGGAATCATATTATCAGCAGGCGAATGAGTCTCCTGATAAAAACTTTGAGCAATCCCTGCGTCCACCAGGGTTTGAGGAGTTTCATGGTCAAGAGAAGGTCACGGAGCGGCTGATGCTGATGGTGGAGGCTGCCAAGGGGCGTGATGATGTGCTTGAGCATGTGCTGCTCTCAGGGCCACCCGGATTGGGTAAGACGACCTTGGCAAACATCATCGCTAATGCGGTGGGCACGCAGCTCCACACGACTTCGGGGCCACAGATTGAAAAAGCAGGAGATCTTGCAGGTATTCTCACGAATATCCAGAAGGGAGACATTTTATTTATCGATGAAATTCACAGGCTTCATCCAGCGATCGAGGAATACCTTTACCCAGCGATGGAGGATTATCGGTTAGATATCATTATTGATTCCGGTCCGTCTGCACGCACCATTCAGCTGAACCTGCCAAAGTTCACCTTAGTGGGGGCTACCACGCGTGCGGGTATGCTGACATCTCCGCTGCGTTCGCGGTTTGGCTTGGTGAATCGGTTAGATTACTACACGGTAAAGGAGCTTGCGCACATTATCCGTAGATCGGCTGAGTTGTTAGGAGTTTCTATCAAGGATGATGGAGCGGATGAGATAGCATCTCGCTCACGCGGCACGCCCCGGATCGCCAATAACTTGCTGCGCTGGGTGAGGGACTTTGCCCAAGTGCGCGCGGATGGAGTGATCACGGCATCGATAGCTAATGATGCTCTGGCGATGATAGAGATAGATGAAGATGGCTTGGATGAAATGGACAAGCGCATTCTTGAAGCTGCTATTTATAAATTCAATGGTGGCCCGGTGGGTTTATCTACTCTTGCCGTTGCTATCGGTGAAGATGCCTCTACTCTGGAGGAAGTGCATGAGCCGTTTCTTATCATGCAGGGCTTCCTGAAGCGTACGCCGCGCGGTAGGGTGGCTTTGCCAGCTGCTTATACAAAACTGGGAGCTGTGCAGGAGCGCGGTGGTCAGCAAGAATTACTCTAACAATATGGCTGCTAATATCCAATCCATCATTGAGCAATGCCGCGCGCAAGGTTTGCGGAAAACCAAAGCGCTGGAGGAACTATGCCAGACGTTGTTAGAAAACGACCGACCCATGACCTTGGCCGAGCTTGCGGAGTCTCCCCGCCTAACCAATCAGTGTGATAAGGCGACGGTGTTCCGTTTGCTTCAGCGGCTCGCTGATAAGGGTATTGTGAGAAGGCTGGGGCTGCACGAGAGGGCGGCGTATTTTTCTCTGCTGCTACCCGGCCAACACCGGGATTATCTGATCTGCACGAGCTGCGGTAGTATTGAGGCGGTGCAGGCACCTTGCCCGGTGCATGAGCTAGAGAAGGAGATTAAGTTCACCACGGGGTATAGTGATCTTTACCATGAGCTGGAGTTCTTTGGCATCTGCCCGGGGTGCAAAACGAGTGAGCCGAAGTAGCGCGCTACCTTCCCATGGGAACGGTAATAGTTTCTCCGCTGGAAACCTGAGTGAGCACAAGCTGGGTCGGGCGGACATCGGTAACAGTATAGCTTTCACCGGAAGCGGTCTTGAAGGTTTCTCCCGAGCGCACGGCAAAGTTTTTACCACTGGAGCGGTGATGTAGAACGGCCCATGGCTCTGCCGCAGCGGCGGGGATGCGGGCCGTCATGGTGCGGTGTTTGCCGGTCCGGGCGTCTTCGATTTCTACGGTGGAAACATCCGTCGGTTTGCCATCGGTGATCTTTGAGTGATTGAGCATACGCTTGATGCGGGTGATGCGGAAGCGGGTGTTAGGGATGGTGTCGCCTTCTGAGACCTGCACCTTTTCCTGTTTCCCGTAGAGCATACGGACCTGAGCGGTGGGCTTGCCATTGGCTGGGCGGCTGGTTTTTTCTAACATAATGGGCAGAGGGCTTTCACGGTAATCGCGCATGGTGATCTCCTTGGCAAGTGCGGTGGGTTGTTTTGCTTGAGTGGGAAGCGGCTGCTGAGAGATGGATGGGATGCGGATTTTCTTGCGTGTTATTTTGCCAGTGTTTTTGGGTGCTGTTGGGAGGTTGGCATGGTCGTTGGGTGCGGGCGCGTCTGTAACGGTGGGGAGGGGAGCGGCAGGGTCCTTAAGGGTCGGCTCATTCCATTCGGTTTCGTTAGAGGTTTCTGCCAGCTGTGTGTCACTGGCTGATGGCTCGCTGCCCAGTAGATTGGCAAGGTCTTCGTGACCAGCCGCGGCAGCCACCTGTGAGGCAGTCCATCCGTGTTCGTTCATGGCAAATCGATTCGAGCCCGCATCGAGCAGTGCTTGGGTGGTCAGTTCATCGCCACGATGTGCGGCAAGCATGAGTGGGGTCATGCCTCCATCATGGCGGGCATAAACGGATGCTCCGTAAGCCGTTAGGGTATCAATGGTGCCGTGTTTTCCTTGTGCTGAAGCATAGAGCAGCGCGGTGTCTAACTGACCGCGTGAGTAGCCCGCTAGCTCCTCAATACAGGCATTATGTTGACCATCCACTGCGAGGATGAGTGCGGTGCGGCTTTTATCATCTTTGAGTTCTGCCTTGGCTCCTTGCTTGAGGAGGTAACGCACCATAGCCGCCTGCCCTTCACGGGCCGCGAGCATTAAGGGGGTGATATTATCGAGACCAGGAGTGTCCACGTCCTGTTTGTGTTCGAGTAAAAAGGCGATGGATTCCTGCCTGCCTGATCTAGCGGCAAGATGCATGGCTCCCCAACCATTGGCGTCCTTCACGGAGAGATCCATCTTGTTTTTTACATAGAGAGCAAGTGCGCGGGTATCGCCATTCTCCACCGCCCGTAGAAAATCTTCTGGTGTTGCTTGGTATCCTGAGGTTTCTAATTCTTGCCTAGCCCGATCTTTTTTTTCACCACATGAGCAGAGAGTTACTATTAAGAGAAGAGGGTAGAGGAGGAGAAGGTGCTTCATGGATAGAAGATACTAAACCATGTTAGGGAGAATTCAACCCGCCAAGTGGTGGATTTTGTACAGGGCGCTCAAGCTAGGGAGGGAAGTTGAATAGCTCTAGTCGTTATGGAATCAGCCATCTCTAATTATAGCCCAGAGCCTACCTCTAAGGCGAGTAGGCAAAGGTCATCGGCTAGGCCTTTGCTTCCAGCGTGTTCTTGCGCTAGCGTGAGTATGGCATCTAGGGTGTCATCAATCTCGGTGTTGGCGTTGTCCTCCATGCACTTGAGCACGGATTCCATGCCTAGCTCAGCATCGGTCTCGTTTTCCGCCTCATACAAGCCATCAGTGAAGAGTAAGAGGCGGTCAATGTCATCTAACGGAAGAGTGTGCGCCTCATACTCAGCCTTCTGAATCAAACCTAGTGCTGGGTTGGGTTTCGTTTTTTCTGGCTCAAGGATGCGGGATTTGCCAAGGCGAAGCACAACGGGTGCAGGGTGCCCAGCGCAGGTGTATTCAAGCGTTCCAGCTTTGAGATTCACCACACAGTAGAGAGCGGAGGCAAAGAGGGTAACATTGGCTCGCTCAAGAATGGACACCAGCCCTTCATTGATGCCGTAGAGAAACCACTCGGGGTTGCTGGCGGACTCGCGCTCTTTTTCCATTAAGCCACGCAGCATGGATACGACCAAGGAGGCGCGCACTCCGTGCCCCATCACATCACAGATAAAAATACCGATGCTATGCTGGGAAATGGGAATGATCTCAAAGAAGTCACCCGCCATTTCCGAGGCGGGTAAATAGCGGCAGCCAAAAGTGACCTCGCGCATGTCACTGCGCAGTTGTAATCCATCGAGACTCTGAGGGAGCATCGCTTGTTGGATTTCACGCGCTAGCTGTAGCTCTTCTTCGATGGCGGTGTTCCTTGCCTGGAGTTCATCGGCAGTTCTACCGAGCATTTGTTGGGTTCTAACAAGGTCAGTGATATCACTGGTGATGCCAAAGGTGCCGATGAGTTTGCCCTTGATATCGAGCCATGGCAGCTTGGATGTTTCTGCCCAGGTATCGTCTTTATCGTCCCAAGTTTCCCGCTGGGTAGCGTTGATTTGGGGCCGGCGAGTCTGCATGATTTCCAGCTCGTTATTGCGTGCGATGTCAGCATGGTGGGTGTCAAAGAAATCATGGTCGCATTTGCCGATGAGGTTCTCGACGTTGCCAGCACCAAGTTTTTCCGCCGTGGAGCTGTTAGCGAGAATGAACTTCGAGTCCTTATCCTTGTAGTAAACATTGACCGGAATGTTCTCGATGAGTTCTTTCAATCGATGACGCTCCTCCTCAAGAGCTTTCTCCGCATTCTTGCGCTTGGAGATATCAATGATGGAGCCAACCATGCGTATAGCAACGGCATCGTCCCCGCGCACCACCACGCCACGGATACGGAGCCAGTGCCAACTGCCATCTGGGTGACGGTAGCGTGTATCTGTGGCTAACACATCATGGCCGTTATCCTCTAGCGCACCATCAAAGGCGCGGCTGAATTCCGCCATGTCGTCCTCATGAAGGTAGGCCGCAGGGTCACAAAAAATATTAGGAGCAGCATCTTCCGTGTAACCAAGAAAGGTGAGAACTCTCGGAGAGTAGTAAATTTCCTCTTGGTTCACATACCAATCCCAAACTCCTTCGTTAGAAGCTTGGAGTGCCAGCTCTAGTCTGTCCTGTGGGGTTTCCTCCATGATGTAGAGATCAGTTAAATCACAGCCTCGCTAAGAATCAATCGTATAAGAGAGGATCACAGATGTTTTTTCAGCCATGTATTAATTTCCTCAGCGAGGGTCGAGTAGTGGTTTTCAAACGAATGTCCTGCGCCTTCGATTTCGAGTAAGCGTTTGTCCCCCTTGATGGCATCAATAAGCGTATGGCTATCCGATGGGAAAACAACATCGTCCTCCGTGCCATGCACCAGTAACCACGGCAAACGGAAGCTGGCTGCGGCCTCAAGGGTATTGTCAATCTGGGTAAGATCATCCATGTAAGCTTGGGATAGGGGGAATTCCTCTTCTTCCCACATGACACCCTGACCTGGTGTGACATCGCCGAACTCCCGCTTGGCGAACTCCGCTGTCCGTACCATGCCCGCGAGCGAAACTAATACATTAATGCGCTCGTCACGCGCCGCTGCCAATGCACCCACGGCACCTCCCATGCTGTGCCCAATGTAAGCGATCTTTTTCCCCCCGCCCGCTTGATCTATCACCGACAATAAATCTGCCACTTCTTTAGTGATGTTAGAGTCCGTGAATTCGCCTTCTGATCCTCCGTTTCCAGAGAAAGAAATCCGCAAGCATGGCCAGCCTTTTGCGGAGAGCTCTTCAGCCAGTGTTATCAACATCGGCCGATCTTTATTCCCCGTCACCCCGTGCGCAATGATCACCAAGCGGTCTGACTTCTCACCCTGATGAAACGCACAATCAATGCGTTCATCGTGGCTGTTTTTAATGTTAGCAGTTTCCATTTTTGATAAATGATAAAAAATTGTTAGGCAGTTCTCCCCTTAAAGGTAAGCTCAGCAACACCAGACTTATCCAGCTCACCGATTCCGAGATCGATCATGCGTTGATACTGGTTTTGCGTTGCTTCTGAAAGCGGGAGATTGAGACCCTCGGCTGCGGCAAGTGCATTGGCAATACCACTATCCTTACAAGCATGAGCGGCAGAGAACCAACACTCATGATCACGATCAATCATATCTTCCGCATCCGTCTCTAACACTCGTGAATTAGCGCCCGTCTGCGCGAACACCTCACAGAGCATCGGCAGATCCAATCCCAGCGCCTGACCAAGCCCCAGCCCCTCAGCGAGTGCGGCAGTGTTGATGTTCATCACCATGTTGACGAGCGCCTTGACCTTGGCGGCTTGCCCAACCGGACCAATGTAGCGCAGCTTGCACGAGAGTTGATCTAACACATCACGAAAGGAATTATAAACCTCCTCCCGTCCGCCAATCATTAAGTAAAGGCTGCCATCGCGCGCCTGGCTAATACTAGATGCCATACATGCCTCTAACGATGACGCACCGGCGGCCTCGGCGGCGGTTTGCACGTCTTCATGCACTGCAGGTGACACCGTTGCACAGTTAAGAAACACCTTGCCCTCGGCATCAGCTAACAGATTATCACCCGCGCTGGTAAAGATGTTTCGCATCGCGGCGTCATCACTAACAACTGTGATAATCACATCCGCGCCATCAGCCACAGCGGCAAGTGATGTAGCGGCCGTGCAAGAAAGTTCCTCAGCAAGCTCCTCGGCTGTTTCAGATGAAATATCATACACCGAGGTGATGTTGTGACCACAATCGTTGAGCCTGCGTGCCATGTTAGCACCCATTTTGCCAACGCCTACAAATGCAATATTACGTGCTGATTCAGACATGGGGACAATCTATGCCTCAGCGCGCAGATGTAAAGTATCACTGGCACGCATTTTCGCCGGAGGGGCACTAAGCACAGCTAGCCCCCCAGCGCAAAGATGCCACTACGTTGCTTCGCTAAACGTCAGACCTCCCTCGTGAATCCTCACTTGCTGGAAGGCATCGGGCCTATGAAAATCTGGCTCACCCTCCACTGGTGGAGCAGCACTCAGGTATCTCTGATCTGGCGAATCCAGAATCATCGTGACGTTCATCTTAGATTGCGGACCGAAGTCAAACCGCGCCTCTAACACATCCAGCGGAATGGACGCCGCAGCCAGCCAGCTACCATCAGGCATCAGCTCAGAAAACGTTCGCACCCCCGGCACCGGAAGATCTTCTTCATGGGCACATTGCTTGGGCGCTGTGAACTCCGCCGTCCACCAAGCCCCATTTGGCGCAAGGTTGAACTCCAAGTAACGCCCCGATGGCGGATGACTCAGAAAAAACTCAGCGACGTCGTATTTCCAAAGCTCTGGAGTGAATTGCCCCGGGCGTGCCTGCGGATGAAGGGTGGCAGGCTTCCGCCGTGTCGCAACAAACCACAGGCTGCCATGGTCGCGCGCCAAGCCAAAGGCAGCCGGCTCATCAAGCGGCTTCCCATACCAATCTTTTTCCAGCCCAAACAGAGCAATATCAAGCTCCCCCCAGTTGAGTGGTGAATTTTTGTGTTCGATGAACATGACGGGCGGGATATTGGCGGTAAAAACACACATTCCAATGGTAAAAATAACCGATTCTCACAGAAATAGCTCAAATTCACAAAAAAAGTGGATTTTTTTAGCCTGATAGATGAAAAACACTGGTAATTCCCCTCCGTATATGCTGTGAATAACTCATTCACAATCACCGCCATCCAGCTATAGAACAGCTCAATAGAAGCCACTCATAATGAACACCATCGAATACATCGGCCCACGTCCACAAAAGCCAGCCCGCAAACCATGGGGCGGAGGATGGTTGATGATCGTCTTGGCTGTTATTGGCGTAGGATTTGCTGCTAAGCCATTCATTATGAAGGCGATTGCGGAAAACCCTACCCGCACAGATCTCAAGGTGGAGGAAACAGTAGCATGGCTTGGTGAGGGATCAGGCTTTGGAAACCTCTTGGCCGCTGCCGCCTTAGAGCGCACTCAGGAAGACATCACTTACGATGCTGATTACTACAAAATCAAGTATCCAATGGGCGATATCCCAGAAGGAAAAGGAGTCTGCACAGATGTTGTGGTGCGCAGCTATCGCTCGCTAGGCGTTGATCTCCAACAGCTTGTGCACGAGGACATGGAGAACAATTTCCGCATCTATCCGCAGCTCTGGAAGCTCAAAGGCCCTGATGCAAACATCGATCACCGCCGCGTGCCAAACCTGCAACGTTTCTTCAGCCGCTTTGGCGAAGAGATTGCCCTACCAGCCAACGGCAAACGCCCTGCCGCAAGCAGTTTTCAATACGGCGATGTAGTAGCATGGCTACTGCCGCATGGCGCCACTCACATCGGCGTGGTGGTTCCTGGACCAGGCGACCGCAAAGAAGAAAAGTGGATCGTTCACAACAATGGCAACGGCCCGCGCTGGGAGGACAAATTGTTCGATTACCAATTCATCGGCCACTACCGCTACAACGGCAGTAAGTAAGCCCCACCCCCCCTAATTAAACAGCCCTCAAAAGCTGTCTTTCCTTTTAATCTTGCCTCAATCCAGCGCATTGCTGAAGCTGTTTGTGTGAGCCAGATTCACGTCATTACAGGAAGCGATGAGGGCAGTGTTGCCGAGCAAGCACTCAAGGTGTTTAATCGGCTCAAGCCCGAGGGAGGAGATGATTTTTCACACGAAATCATCGATGGCACCGTGAGCAACGCAGAGGATGCTTTTTCCGCCTGCAGCATCCTCATACAATCACTGCAAACACTCCCGTTTTTTGGCGGCGGCAAGACCGTTTGGTTAAAACGAGCCAATTTCATGGGATCAGACCGGACCAGTGAGGCGGAACGTTCCAAGCAGGGTGTTGAGGAGTTGTTAGATTGCTTGAAGGCAGGCCTCGCAGAGGACATCTCACTGGTGATCTCGTGCACAGCGCTGGATAAACGGCGCGCATTTTACAAGTTTCTCAAAGCTGAAGCAAAACTCAGCAGCTATGATAAGCCAGACATCTCGCGCGATGGATGGCAGCGGGACGTAGCCGTCATCGTACGCCAGCGGGCACAGGAGAAAGGACTCACATTTCAGGCAGGCTCACTCGATTTATTTGTCCAGCTAGCCGGAGCGGACACTCGCCAAATTGCCAGCGAGTTGGAAAAACTAGATCTCTACCTAGGAGATCGCCGCGAGGTAAACGAGGACGACGTCCGGCTCATGGTGCCTCTCACTCATGCCGGCGTGGTTTTTGAAATTGGCAATGCACTGCAAAAGAAAAACAGCGCAAGAGCCATCGAGCTAATCGACCAACAACTCTCCCGCAAGGAGTCCGCCATCGGTATTCTCCGCGCTTCCGTTATCCCAACGGTAAGGAATCTCTTCATGGCATGCGCCGCATCAGAGGGGAGAAACATCCCTAACAGTAACTACAATCAATTTGCCGCTGCCCTGGATGCTCTGCCAGAGAAAGAGCGTGCGTGGTTGCCGCAGAAAAAAGCAGGAGGAGTCAATGCCTACCCTCTCTTCCTCGCCAGTGGAAATGCGCGCCGCTTTGGCCTCGAAAAACTTCGCGCAGCGATGAAAGCGTGCTTAGAGGCGGACCGCTGCTTAGTTACCACGGGGCTGGATCAGCGCGTGGTGCTGCACCGATTAATCGCCAGAATTTGTGCAGCATGAAGACCTTGTTCATATCCGTTTTTGTAGGTGTTGCCGCTGGTCTGTTAGGTGCCCTCTGCGGCGTCGGCGGAGGGATCGTGATGGTGCCTGCCTTTGTGTCCGCCCTAAACATGCAGCAGAAAAGTGCTGTTGCCACCTCGCTCGCGGTGATCGTAGTGATCGCTACCATCTCAACGCTAAACAACGCCCGTCAGAGTAACATGATTGATTGGCGAGTGGTCGCGGTGACAGCCGCCGCCGCCGCTCTAGCAGCATGGTTCGGCACGGACCTCATGCACAAGCTAAGCAATCAACATCTCACCCGGATTTTTGGTGTGGTGCTCTTGGTGTTTGGCGCAAAAATGCTGATCGGTAAGTGAGATTCTAACGCCTTTTTATTTCTAACAAATCAGCAACCTCCTCACAAAAGTGATCCGGCCTAGCAGCCCGCAAAGACTCCGCAGAGTTGAACCCCCAGCCCACCGCTGCACTCGCAATGTTTGCTTTCTGCGCGGCCTTGATGTCGCGGATTTCATCGCCCACATAAAGCATCTCAGCATGATCCAGTGAGAAGGTTTTCCGAATCGCCCTCAAGTGCTTGGCCTTACCGGTAAGCTTGGAGGTGGATGAGACAAAGGTAAAGGTGTCGTCCAGCCCATGGTTGCGCAAGAATACCTCCACGTTTTCCACGGAGTTCGATGTGAGAATGCCAAAGTGCTCAGAAGTTTCGCGCAGCTGATGTAGGCACTCAGCCATCCCCTCGAACAACGCCAAAGCACCGATGTTTTCCTTCAGTATCCGCGTGCCTTGGAATAATAGCTTGGGAACACGACGTTTCGGGATTTCCAAATACCGTAAAAAATCACCCATTCTCATATGGCGGAGTTTGGCAACATCATCCTGATTCACAGGACGCAGCCCATGCTCAATAGCAAGGGTGTTATATATCCTAACAGATTCGTCTAGCGTGTCCGCCAGAGTCCCATCAAAGTCAAAAATCAAAGCACGATAGCTCACCGCCAACTAATAGGCTACCTCGGTTTTGAAAGCAAATTGCAAATACAACACAGCATCCCCGGCTTTTGCCCGCTACTTGATGGGGTCTTTCATAATCAAGTTTCGGATGTCTCGTGCCACGATCAGTAGCAGGGGCAGCAGCACCAAGGTGATGATGGTAGCGAAGAGGATGCCGAAGGCTAGGGAGGCGGCCATGGGTTTGAGAAACTGAGCCTGCACTTCGGTTTCTAACAGTAAGGGGGCAAGGCCGAAAAATGTGGTGAGCGAGGTCAGCAGGATGGCGCGGAATCGATCCGCTCCAGCACGGCGGCAGGCATCTAACAGTGACACTCCTTCCTCGCGCAGGTCATCCACGCGGCAGACGAGCACGAGGGAGTCATTCACCACCACGCCGGAGAGGGCGAGGATGCCGAAGACGGAGAGGATGGAAACGGGAATACCCATCATGTAGTGACCGAGCAAGGCGCCGATGATGCCAAAGGGAATAACGGACATAATGATGAGTGGTTTGGTGTAGCTCTTGAGCGGGATGGAGATGAGTATGTAGATAAAGACGATGGAAAATACAAAGCCGATGCCGAGCGATTTCATCGACTTCGCGCGCTGTTCCGCCTCACCGCTCTGGCTGATGGAAATACTCGGATGGTTGGCAAGCATTTCGGGGAAGTATTCTTTCTCTAAACGATCTAACACATCTTGCCCAGAGGTAAGGGATTTATCAATGGACGCTTCCACGGCGACCACGCGTTTGTTATCATAGCGCTCGATGGAGGCGAGCGATTCCGAGTAGGTGGTGTGTGCAACGAGTGAGAATGGCACGGCTGTGCCGTCGGGTTTGCGGATGCGCATGTTCCGTAGGGTATCGATGGAGCCTCGTTCTTCGAGTGGGTAGCGCACCATGACCTTTACCTCATCGCGGCCGCGTTGCACGCGCTGGGCCTCGCGCCCGAAAAAGGCATCGCGCACGTTGCGTGCGAGGTCGAGTCTGGTGAGGTTGGCGGCTTCACCTTCGGGGGTGATGGAGTAGAGGATTTCGGGTTTCCCTGAATCGAAGGTGTCTAACACATCATAAACGCCAGGGTAGGTGGCGATTACGGATTTGAGCTGATCAGCGGCGGCTTTGAGTTCTTCCAGGTCCTCGCTTTCGAGGTTGATCACCACATCACCGCCGGGTGGGCCGGCGCGGGAAGAGAGGCTGAGCGACCGCGCACCGGCGACTGGGCCGATGGCTTTGCGCCAGTCTTTGATGATGCGCTCGGTGGGGAGAAACTCCCGTTCCGTGGAGCGCGATAGCTCTGCGGCGACGGCTGCCTTGGTGTTAGAGCTGGCGGAGATTTGGATTTCTTTAAATGGATTGTGGCCAAACTCTTCCTGGTATCGTGCGCCAAGCTCGCGGGCAGTTTCTTCAATGCGTTTGGCATTGGCGTGCAGGTATTCCACCGATTGCCCTTGCTCAAGCTCGAGAAGGACGGCGGCGTTGTCGCGATAGATGTTAGGGAAAAAGACAAAGCGCAACTGCCCCGCTGGGAAGAGTGCAATCACGAGGATAAAGACGGCAATGAAGCCTGAGACCACGGCGTAGCGCCATGGAATGAGGGTGCGAATGGCTGGGCGATAGACAGTTTCGATCAACCAACTGAGGCCGCGGGCGATGGATTTTTGGAAACGCGACCACGCACGCGAGATCGGGTTGTTAGGTTTTTTGTGCACATCAATATGCGCGAGGTGAGAGGGGAGGATGAGCTTGGACTCAACGAGGGAAAAGATCAGGCAGAAGATCACCGTGATGGCGATCTGGCCGAAGACGTTTCCGAGCCTACCGCTGACTTGGGTGAGTGGCAGGAAGGCGGCGATGGTGGTGATCACACCGAAGGTGGCGGGGGTGACGACCTTGCTCACGCCGCGCACGGTGGCTCGGATGGGGCTTTCACGATCGTTGGGGTTTTTCTGGTTTTCTTTCTCCGAGTAGATGGACTCGCCAATGACGATGGCATCGTCCACCACAATGCCGAGCACGACGAGAAACCCAAAGGCAGAGATGACGTTGACGGAGAGATCGAGCCCAGGGATGGGGAAGAGTGTGACGGCACCTGCGAGTGAAACGGGAATACCAATCGCCACCCAGAAGGCGAGCCTGAGGTTGAGGAAGAGCATTAAGATTCCGAGCACAAGCAGACAGCCGAGGCCGCCGTTTTTACCAAGCAGGACGAGTCGGTCACGGATATTGGTGGAGCCATCTAACCATTGCGCGATCTTAACGCCTTCGGGTAGGTCTTTGAAGTTTTCCACTACCTCTTTCGCTTGGTTGACGGCATCGATGATATCATCGTTTCCTTCGGTGATGATTTTTAAACTGGTAGTCGGTTTGCCTCGGAAGCGGTTCAGGTAGGATTGATCGACAAAGGCATCACGCACGTTGGCGACGTCTCTCACGTAGATGCGTGTGCCGTCTGGATTCGTGCGCACGGGGATGTTTTCAAAGTCTTTTTTGTTATATGCTTGGTCGCGTGCGCGCAGTGAGATGTCGCCACGGTCTGATCTAACAGCTCCGCCGCCGAGGTCGATGGAGTTGTTTGATATGGCATCCGCCACTTCTGTGAAGGTGAGGTTGTAGAGGCGGAGTTTTTCCTCGGATGGCTCGATGGATATTTCGTAATCGCGCCCGCCGAAGGTTTCGATTTTTGAGATAGCAGGCTGGGCAAGAAGTTGATCGCGCACCTTGCGAGCGGTTTCCTTGAGGGCGGCTTCTGAGGCATCTCCGTAGAGCTCTACCCAGAGCACGATGCTTTCGCGCTGCTTCTCGGTGACAACGGGTTTTTCCGCCTGCTCAGGGAAGGATGGAATGGCATCAACTTGGATTTTAACATCATCTAACAACTTGGTGACTGGGTAGCCTTCTTTCGCTTGGATGGTGATGGTGGCGATGTTGTCTTGGCTGACCGAGCGGACGTGGTCGATGCCATTGACAGATTGCAGTGCCTCCTCGATCTTGATGGCGACACCACGCTCGACGTTCTCTGGCGTGCCACCCCGGATCGGCACGCGCACCGTGACTGTTTCCGAGGCGAATGCTGGGAATCCTTCCTTGCGCACTGTGAGCGCGGTAACCAACCCCGCCGCGAGAATGGTGAACATGAGAATGTTCGCCACTACTGGATTGCTCGCAAACCAGGTGATGAAGGGATGTTTTTGCATTGGTTGACTGGTTGACTAGTTGACTAGTTTTTTTTGTTGGCGGGTTTTACTTTTTCTCCGGTGCGGAAGTTGCTGAGGGGGCGGGTGATGAGTTTGAGGGGTGGTTTTGCTTCTTTGCTTGTTAGGGTGATGAAGGAATCTCCTTGGAAACTGTAGAGGCGTTTGGCGGGGATGCGCTGAAGTTTGTTTTCTGAGTCGGCTATCCAGATGTAGGCATCATTGACGAGGGCGGCCTCGGGGATGCGGTAGGTGTTTTTGAGTATGGTGGCGGGGATGCTGGCGTTGATGAAGGTGCCGATGGCGAGGGGGTGTTTTTGTGAGGTGTAGGGTTTTTCTACTTCTGCGATCACGTAGGTGACTTGGTTCTGCGGGTCAACAGTTGGCTCTGTGCGGGTGAGCTGAGCGGTCCATGTAATACCAGGTTTGTTAGGGCTGGTGAGCTTGACGGTGGTTTTGTTAGACTGGCTTTCTGTGGGCAGTGAAATACGCGCCGCTTGCTCGGCGGTGAGTGGGATGCGGATCTCTGCACGCGCTGTGGCGACAAGGGTGCCGAGAGATGTTTGTGCGGTGGCGAGGTTCCCGAGTGAGGCGGTGCGGGATGTTACAACGGCATCGTAGGGAGCGGTTAAGCGGGTGCGGGCGAGATCGGCGAGGGCTTTATCCACGGCGGCCTCGGCGGAGGTGATGTTTGCCTTGGCGGCGGCGAGCTGGGGCTTGCGCAGGACGAAGTCAGAGGCGGAGGAAAGTTTTCTGCCTGATGCGAGCCAGTCTTCGGCGGCTTGTTTGGCGCGGATTTCTTCCTCGGCGAGGGTGCGTTTTTGTAGGCTGAGATTGGCTTGCTGGGTGGCGAGGGCTGCTTGGAAGTCTGTGTCGTCAATGCGGGCTAACAGATCGTTTTGTTTGATCATTTTACCGACCCGAAACTGCGGTGACACCTCGATGATTCTACCGCTGACTTGAGGTGTGACGGAGGTTTGAAAATAACTCTGCACCGTGCCGAAGCTGATGACGGGAACTTGGTGGTCCGATGGGGAAACTTCTATCAGATCGACCTGAGAAATGACTTTGGGTGGTTGCTTGCTCTTGGGTGGTTTTTTTGAATCGATGAGAGTTTTTCCAATGCCGAGCGCGATGCTGAGGATGAGAAATGGGAGCAGAACTTTGAAGATGGATTTCATGGGTTCGGTGAAAATTTGTTAGAGGCCTTTGCCAAGAGCGAGCGCGAGGCTGACGCGGTTCTGGTATCGGAGTGCGGTGGTGTTGATGAGTGCTTCCTCGGTGCTGAAGGAGCGGCGTTGGGCATCGAGCAGGGTGAGGATCTCGACGAGGCCAGTTTCGTAATTCCGGCGGATGCGGTCCTCGGCACTGCGGGCGGCTTTGAGTGCGCTGCGGTAGGAGTTTTGCTGACTGAGGAGGTAGCTTTCTGAGCCGAGTGCGTTTTCCACTTCCTCGAAGGCGTTGAGCACGGTGGACTGGTAGTTGGCGAGCGCTTGTTTGGCTCGGGCGTTGGCGGCTCCAAGATCGGCGCGTCTGTCTCCACCATCGATGAGAGGAGCGGCCATGTTCCCGGTGATAGACCAGACGTTGAAGTTAGAATCGGCAAGTTTTCGTAAGGTGCTCGACTGCCTACCGGCGTTGGCGGTGAGGGAAAATCGCGGGTAGAGGTTCCTGTGAGCGATGGTGACTCGGGAGTCGGCTGCGCGGATGCGCTGGTAGGCGGCATCGATGTCGGGTCGGTTTAACATCACGGTGGACGGAATACCTGCGGGGACGCCACGGCGGAGTGATGGCCAGCTACTTGCGGTGGCGCGGGCGCTTGGGTAGCTGCCGGTGAAGGTGGCAAGGCGACGCGCGGCTTGGTCCCGGGAGTCCTTACGCTGAGCGACTTGGGCGCGGGTGTTTTCTACATCGGTACGGGCGAGATTGACATCGCCGAGGTTTCCGGTGCCGGCCTCGAAACGCCGGTTCACCAGCTTGAGGGTCTGGTTGAAACTGGTGAGTCTGCGCTGCGAGAGACCAAGAAGTTTCTCCGTGAGCACGAGATTGAAGTAGGCCTGCATGGTCTGCGCGGCGATGGACTGCTTGGCGGCAGCGTGATCTGCGGCGGCGGCTTTTTGGTCACTGTATGAGGCGCTCACACCCGCGCGGATGCGACCCCATACATCGAGCTCCCACTGGGCATCGAGTGAAGCCGAATAGCGATCGCTGGTGCTTGAGGTGGCGGGGTTCCGACTGCGAGAGCTACCGACGTTTGCTGTGAGCGATGGCAGGGTGGGGGCGTAGGCCTTGCGGGTGTTGAAGCCTGCTTCTTCGAGCCGAGCGGCGCTGGCGCGGAGGTTGGGGTTTGAGCGTAGAGCTTGATTGACGTACGAGCGGAGTCGGGAATCGGGGAAGAGTGAGAGTAGGCCGCTGGAAATGTTAGGCACGGGAGCGGGTGTGGCATCAAAGCGTTTGGGGAGAGCCAAACTGCTACCCGCATGGCGCGCTTGTGAGTCAGGGGAGGGGATGCAGGAAACCACGAGGCCAGCGGCAAAAGCTACACACACAAATGGGGTCATTGAGGTGAACTGGGTGGTGGGTTTCTCCTTTGCTGCGAACGCCATGATGGGGGTATGATGGACGAGGACACTTACATTTCAAACCTGTATTGCAATTAACACGATGAATCATCAAATTTTCATCAGGGCGGTCGCATGCTGATTGCGTGCTGGCATTGGGATGGGAAGGTGGTAAATGTTGGGCATGAAAAACTCCTTTTCCTATTTTCTTTGGGTGATTTTGCTGACGTTTATGTTAGGATATGGAGTGGCTTGTTTCCAGTTCGGTGGCTCGAACCCAAAGCTGGGGGGTGATAATTTAGAGGCAGCTGCGTCAGGCAGTCATTCCGATGCGCGTGGTAATCGAGCCAACGGAAAACAGCTGAGCAATCGACACGATGCACGTAAAGGTCTGGGCGTGCGCGAGAAAAAGGTATTGAGTTTCCTGCTACTGAATAGTGATTTTTTGTTAGACTATTCAGATTCAGATACTAGCGAAATTCGCCTGCATCAAGCAGTCGCAAAGATGAGCAGGGATGACTTGAATGAAGCCTTTGATCTCTTTGTAAAACAAGGTGATTATCCGTATGCAGGACTAGAGGCGATGATGAGACGGTGGGGTGAGCTTGCCCCTGACGAGGCGGCTCAGAGAATCAATGAGAACCCACAGTTGATCCAATCCCAAAGCAATCGCGATTACTTTGTTGGAATTGTGTGTGTGGAGATGGCCGAAGACGAGCCACGGCGTGCCGCCGAGCTGATGAATAAAATTTGCCAACGTAGCCAAAGACTTTCTGGAGCGGGTTTTGTTCCGGCGTCTCCTTATGAATTTTTCATCGATACCTATCAGCGCATTGGAGTGGCTCATCCTAAGTTGGCTTTCGAACTCGCTATGGCGTCGATCGATGTAGAGGATGCCACGGTCGGTGCGGCTTTGGGTGCATTGGCGGCGGGGGAAATGCAAATGGTGATCAATGTGGCGAAGAGGTTGCTTGAAGATGATCAATGGCGTATCAATGATCTGCTAGCACAGACGCTACCTCGGCTTGATATGGCCGCTGCGCAAAGCTGGTATGACTCTCTTTCAGGAGACCAGCGGGCAAATGTTGAGGATGAGTTTAATGAGGCCTGTGAGTTGATTAGGAAGAGTAGGTGATGTTGTGTTGTTCTGTTGCTAGGCCGACAGTCTAGCGCGTTGAAATAATTTACTTACTTGCCCACTTCCAGCTTGTTTCAGCGGGCGAATAGGAGATGCTGGGTGGTATGAAAACATCCGCTATTCTGTCATTGGGAGTCTTGCTGTTAGGTTATGTTGGAGCGCAAGCTGATATCACCACTATTGTATCGGCTAAGGAAAAGGTGAAGCAGCTTGCTACCGGGATGAAATTCACTGAGGGACCAGTGTGGCTGCCGGAGAAGGAGATGGTGGTGTTTAGCGATATTCCTAACAGTATGTTGATGAAGTGGACTGAAAAAGGCGGGCTAGAGAAGTTCCGCAAGGTGGAGCACGCTAATGGGAATATACTCGATGCTGAGGGTCGGCTTCTAACATGCCAGCACTCAGGTAGGAACGTGGTGCGTGCGGAGAAGGACGGCACAATCAAGGTGCTGGTGGATAAACACGAGGGGAAGAAATTCAACTCTCCGAATGATCTGGCGTTGTGTAAAGATGGCTCGATTTGGTTTACTGATCCTTCGTATGGACTGCGGGGTCAGCCGGGGGAGATTCCTGGTAAGTGGGTGTTTCGCTTAGATGCTAAAACAGGCAAGACGAGTATCATTTATAAGGACTTCGATATGCCGAACGGGATTGTGTTTTCGCCCGACTACCGGACAGTTTATATCTCAGACACGGGTAAGGTAGGCGTTGTGCGTGCGTTCCGTGTGGCGGGGGAGGCGATTGATCAGAAGCCGTTGTTTGAGCTTCCTGTTAGATGCGATGGTATGTGTGTGGATACTGAGGGGAACATTTACACCACCTCGAAGGGCGGGGTGCATGTGTTTGATGCCGCAGGAAAGAAAATCGGGGTGATCAAGACACCTGAGCACCCTGCGAATGTGTGTTTTGGTGGTAAAGGCTTTGACACGTTATACATTACCGCTCGGAAATCGCTTTATTCTGTAAAAACCAAGATGGTTGGGATGAGGTAATGCTGCAGCCCTATTTTGGCCTGCACTTCAGAAAATAACCACAATTGCAGCTAAAAAACTATCATTATAGATGATGGTTTAAGATCAAGTGTCTCCATTATTTTAAATTACTAAAAATAACACTAATCGGTGAAAAAGGCCCTTGGTTCTTATGTTTGTTATTAATTGTAAGTGAGTTACGATTGTTTTTCTGAGTTGAAAACAAAAGAGGAATCCTGTAATTCAAGGGTTAAAACAATAAAAACTTAAATTTTTATTAAAAAAATATTGACTATTATAGTTTTTCATGTAATTTGAGTCCGTTCCTGCGAGCGAGTCCCCTCCCGCTCCAGCACACTCACCCTTACCCTCCAAATACATGAATAAAAAAATAGCGATTATGAGCGCCGCAGCGTTCACATTGATGTCAAATATCACTTTCGGGCAAGTTCTCGGCAGTTTTGAATTTCACGGAAGTGACCAAAACGACCGTGGCGGTCTCAACACCAATGCCAGCGAGTCTGATTCATTGAAGCCTACCTACGTGGCAGGCCACTGCTTAACGCTTAGCTCTATCACCCCTATTGATAATAGCTACACTCCTCACCCGAGAAGCTGGTCAACCCGCACTTACAATAGTGACTCATCAGCATCCCCTACGAGTGCTGGTGGTAACGGGCTGTCTGGCGACCACGCTAACTGCTTCAGTGGCTGGAGCAGCAGCTACGATGACAAGCACACACTCTCGTTCACCATGACATTTGCTAACGATGCTGTAGGAGCGATGAGCGGCGTTTCTTTCGACATCGCCAACTACGGAGGCAAAGTTGATCCTGACCGTTTCAAACTCCTTGTCCTGAGGGACGGAGTAGAAATTTTCTCCAGTGATAAAAACCGTATCTCTGGAAAGTGGCAAAACAAGTCCTTCGATTTCACTTCATCTGTGAGCAGCGACAATCTCAGTTCTTCGGCAGGAGAAAGCACTACCTTTACATTTAAGTTAGGTGCTTATGGTGAAGACGTAACGAGCAGTGGAATGATTGGCCTGGACAACATTCACATCTACGGAAAACACACCTGTGTTCCTGAGCCATCATCTGCAGCCATGCTTGGCTTAGCGGGCTTGGCTGTCGCCTTCCGCCGTCGCAAAAACTAACAATCTCTGAAACTTTCCCTTTCTGTTTGTTTCATTAAACCAATAACAAAACGGCTCCAGATTGCAGTTCTGGAGCCGTTTTAGTTTTAATTTCTTAAAAAATAAGCGAATATTAAAAATTAAGATTGACGGATATAATTTTTTTGAGATAATTAGGGCATCAGCTGCTCAGAATCGCATTTCTTTCTCTAAAAGCATCATTGCTAGATGGGTTGGTTATCATTCTGTTGCTTGCTTTCTAACATTCCCCTTATAATCCATGAAATCCGTTAGCTTATACGCTGTAATAGCACTCTGCTTGTCTAGCTCTCTACAAGGGCAGCAAATTATTCAAACTCAAACCTTTGGTCCTTCCATTCCCCGGTTTGATACTCTAATGACATTTAACAGCTATGCTGGTGATCTGAGTGATATAGAATCAATTCAGATTTCGTGGACTATGGAAATTCAAGATGGTTATCTAGTGATTGATAACGATGCTGTTGAATCCGCCAATGGTAATTACGAATTTGGAGCATCAATTGGCGTGAACGACGCCGTCACAGATGTCACACTGCTTGATGCAACGTTTAATGCTATATTTACCTCTACCGAAGTGGTTAATTCTGGGACATTTAGCTTGTCTGGAAACGTCGGTGACGGTCCTAACGATTTCAGTGCGGATGGCCCCGATGGGACAGGCGTCACAGGAAGTACTGTTAATGGCAGCGGGGGGGGCAATGTGAATAGCATCTTCTATGGTCAATACGTTTCTGGTAATGGTGGTAGCGCAGATGCTACTTTCGATATTGGAATTTCAACTGAGCAGTACTTGATTGTAAATTCGAATGGCGGAACTGAATACGCCATTACACCAGTAAACGCAATTGGAGAAATCACGTTGACATACAACTTGGTCCCAGTTCCTGAGCCTACGAGTATGCTGATGCTACTCGCTGGCGGCTGTTTCACTCTGCTAAGACGAGCGAGGTAGGCCTGTGCAGTTTAGAAAAGTTTCCAAGAAAGATACCCATCTTACTTGGAAACTTCTTTGATTTTGGCTTTGATCTTGGCTTCCTCGGTTTCGAGTAAGCGTCCATTCTTATCAATCAGGGCGTAGCTGCCTGCTCCTGATTCAAATTTGCCGAGCCCGGATGAGCGGGCTTTTGAGGAGAGAACGGTTAGCCAAGGGTGCTTGGCTTTGGTGGCCCAGCCGAGAGCTTTCTTTTTATCATCGTCCATGCTGACGAGGATGAACTCAAGCTTATCATTTCCTGCGATGGTGTTGTTATAGTACTGCACTAACTGTGGAGCGTGAGCGACGCATGGGCCTCACCAGCTAGCGGCGTAGTAAACCATGTAGTATTCGGGCACTTTTTTGGTATCTTGGCTGACATATTTGTCGCCTTCTAGTTTGACGGTCTTGCCCATTAGGCGTTTTCCTACCTTTTGGTCTTCCAGTTTGCCCGTGGGTGCTTTGGCTGCTTCTTCAGCGAGGCGCTTTTCCTCAGTCTTGATCCATTTGCGGTCGGCTTCTGAGAGGAGTGAAAGTTTGAAAGTGCGTTTGCGGCCTTTGATGAGAACGGTGGCACTGCTGTCAGTGCTGCTGACGTAGGTGCCCTCGAATGTTTTGCTGCCATCGGAGCTTGTCCAAGTGCGCGCGTGGCTGATGCCGAACGCGGTGATGGTGGCGAGTGTGAAGAGGAGTGTCTTTTTCATAGAATTTGTTGAGTTCAATTTCCCACAATTTGCGATTTGTGCAAGCTTTGCTTTGTGCGCTTGCCAAGAGGCTGTCACTAACGCAATTTACCGCCAACGATGAAGAGAGAAAATTCCAGCAAAATGTTCGCAGCAGCTAAGAGGCTAATCCCCGGCGGGGTGAACTCCCCAGTGCGGGCGTTTAGAAACGTCGATGGTGAGCCGTTTTTTGTTAGTAAGGCAAAGGGATGCCGCATTGAAGATATTGATGGGAATGAGATGATTGATTATGTGGGAACCTGGGGACCCGCAATCCTTGGGCATGCCCCCGAGTGTGTGATTGAGGCCGTGAGTAAGGCGGCTGAGGCAGGGGTTTCCTTTGGTATCCCAAACCCCTACGAGCTGGAAATGGCAGAGCTGATTACAGACTGGGTGCCATCGGTGGAAAAGGTCCGAATGGTGAACTCCGGGACGGAAGCCACGATGAGTGCCGTCCGCCTGGCCCGTGGATTCACTGGGCGCGATAAGGTGGTGAAGTTTGAGGGCTGCTACCATGGTCACGTGGATAGCCTGTTAGTGGCGGCTGGGTCAGGTGCTCTTACACACGGTGAGCCGGATTCCGCGGGTGTGCCATCGAGTTTTGCGGCAGAAACAATCACTCTGCCATACAATGATTTGGAAGAAGTGCGGCAGGTTTTTGCGGAGGTAGGCAGCCAAATCGCGGCTGTGATCGTGGAGAGCTATCCAGCCAATGCGGGTCTTATTTTCCCCAAGGAAGGATACCTACAAGGTCTGAGAGACGTGACTTCTGAGCACGGTGCGCTGTTTATTTTTGACGAAGTGATGACTGGTTTCCGAGTGGCTAAAGGTGGTGTGCAGGAATTGGAAAACATTACTCCGGATCTAACAGCCATGGGCAAGGTGATAGGAGGAGGTCTTCCAGTAGGTGCCTTTGGCGGAAAGGCTGAGATTATGGACTATCTGGCACCGGATGGACCTGTCTATCAGGCGGGGACGCTGAGCGGAAACCCACTGGCGATGGCCGCGGGGCTTGCCCAGCTGCGCGAGATGGAGCGCGTGAACGGCTACGCTAAGCTTGAGGCACTCGGTGCGCGGCTGGAGCAAGGTGTGCGCGGTCTGTTAGCTGAAAAAGGGCTCAACTATCAATTTAACCGCGTGGGGTCTATGTTCTGCTTGTTCTTTACCGAGCAGGAAATTGTCAACTTGGATTCTGTGATGACGGCTGATGCGGCATCCTTCCGGAAATTCTTTACTGCGATGTTAGACCAAGGTGTTTACATGGCACCGAGCCCTTACGAGACAGGCTTCATCAGCGTGGCACACGGGGATGAAGAGATAGACAAGACTCTTACGGCGATGGCAAGTGCCTTGCCAGCGTGATGGACTCTGTTAGGACTTGAGGATAGGGTAAGCCTTACGCACTTTCTCGTGGAAGGGTGGTATAGGGGTGTCATTTTTCTGTGGCTTGCCAGGAGTGCTGCGGCCATTTTTGATGCTAGCTTTCATCAGGGTCATCAGGTCTTTTACGACGTCTGGATTTTTCTCAGCTAGGTTGGTTTTCTCCGCAGGATCTGCATCCAGATCGAAGAGCTGCACAGGGTGTGCATTGTTGTCTTTCCAGGCTTTGTTGGGCTTGGGGGAGGACCAGCCACCGGAGCCGGGGCAGAGGCAGAGCTTCCACTTTCCCTTGCGGATAGCAAAGGAGCCGTTGATGGAGTGGTGGATGGTGTAGGGCTTGGCATCCTGTGCTTTTCCCAACAAGCTGGGAAGAAAGGAAAAGGAATCTTCTGCGGCGTTGTCGGGAAGTTTTTCACCTAGCACTTCTGCGGCGGTGGCAAAAAAGTCTGCTGAGCAAATAGTGCGTTTGTTTGTGCTGCCTTGCGCCACTTTGCCCGGCCAGCGCACGATAAATGGGACTCGGTGACCACCTTCATAAATGTCAGCCTTATGGCCGCGGAGGTTGCCGTTTGGTTTGTGACCCTTTTTGATGAGATTGGGGATTCCTGCTGCTGGTGAGCAACCGTTATCGGTGCTGAACACGATGAGGGTGTTCTTTGCTATTTTGTTTGCATCGAGTGCCTTGAGAACTTCGCCGACTACCCAATCAGTCTCCATCACAAAGTCGCCATACTTGCCAATGGATGATTTGCCTTGCCACTTCTTGCTGGGAACAATGGGTGTGTGCGGGCTTGTTAGGGGGAGATAAAGGAAGAATGGTTTTTCAGTCTTTGCTTGGGTGTTGATGAACGCAACAGACTCCCGAGCGAAGTCCTCAAGGCACTTCACTGCCTCGAACTCCTCGGTCGCTGGCCCCGGACGGTGGAATGCCTTCACGTGAGTAGGAATGCTGCGCGGCTTATCGTTTTTCAGATAAACATAAGGTGCCATATCGAGTGACCCTGCGATGAAAAATGACTCGTGAAAGCCGAGGGCATTGGGTCCTCCTTTGACCTTTTTGGAGAAATCAATATCCCACCCTTTACCCTTTTTCTTAAACTTCCCCATGTGCTTGGGAGTGGCAGGTTTATCAAGATAGCTCCATGTTAAGCCAAGATGCCACTTGCCGATCACTGCTGTGCGGTAGCCATTATTTCCGAGGAATGATGCTAGCGTCATGCGGTTGGCTTGGATCATGGGTCCTCGTTTGTCTGGCGACCACACTACGCCGTTTTTCATCCACGTGCGCCAGTTGTATCTGCCTGTCACAATGCCATAACGTGTCGGTGAACAAACGGCGGATGTGGTGTGCGCATCGGTGAAACGCATACCCTCCTTGGCGAGGCGATCAATGTGTGGTGTGGCGGCCTTTCCTCCATTGTGAGAAACATCGCCAACGCCCATGTCATCGGCGAGGATGAAGATGATGTTGGGCTTGGTGATATCTGCACCTGCGGTGGCTGTGATGGAGAGAGCTGCGAGGCTGGCGGCTATGATGAGAGTTGTTAGTTTCATAATCAATGTTAGATGAGTATCACGTTGGATGGGTTATTTTTGCACGAGATGAAGTTGATGGAAATGGGGGACTGGTTTGCCATCAGATGTGGTGACGCTGAGCTGATACTTGCCCTGTGGGATTTTCAAATTATGTATGGTCAGAAGTTTTTTCCCGGCAGGAATCGTGGCGGGGAATTGATGAGCACCTGCATGCACGATGATGTTTGTTTTTTTGTCTTTCGCGGCGCCTGATAGATGGATGTGTGCGGTGTAGGTTTTATCCATTTTGGCTTCGATCATCCAGTGGCCGAGAGCTCCCCATCCTTGCCCTGCTGTGCGTAGCCAGTCTTGTTTGGTGAAGCGGGTGTGGGTTTCGTGTGGAGTGCCGATGACGATCCGTGGCGGAGCAAAGGTGTCCTCGCGCGTGGCGGCAATGTTCGTAAACCATGCATCATAGTGGGCCAGCATGTGTTTTAATCTGCTAGGATGTTTCTTGCTGAGATCATGGCGCTCAGCGGGGTCAGCATCGGTATCGTAGAGCTTGAGGTCAGCGAGTTTGGCAGGTTTATCTTTCACGCTGGTGAGTTTCCACTTACCGGCAATGAGGCAGAACTTACGGCGCTTTTCAGGAACTCCACGGTGCCATTGGAAGACCATGGTGCGATTGCTCGGGAAGCTCTCTGGGGTTTCGCCAGTTAGTAGCGGGAGGATGCTGGTGCCGTCTATCTTGGAGTTGCTTTTTGCTCCGGCAATTTCGATTAATGTTGGGAAGAGATCGATGTGTGCTGCCGTGGTGTTGTTTTTGTGGCCGGGTTTGATTTTAGCAGGCCAACGGGCTAGGAATGAAGTGCGCACGCCACCTTCTAACACTTGACCTTTGTTGCCGCGAAATGGCCCAACAAATCGTCCTGTGTTAGGGCCGTTGTCTGTGAGGAAAATAACGAGAGTGTTTTCTACTAGTTGATTTTTCTCCAGATGCTTGAGGAGTTTTCCCATATTTTCCTCCACGTTTTCAATCATCGCAAAAATGCGAGCTTCTTTGTCGTTTCTGGCTTTCCCTTTGAAATTCTTGTAGTTCTTCTCTGGGACATCGTGGAACGGGCCATGAGGGGCGTTGGTGGCGATGTAGCAGAAGAAAGGTTTCTTGGATTCCTTGGCGCGATCAATAAATTTCAGTGCGTGATCGAAGTAGATGTCCGTGCAGTAGCCAGAGAATTGTTGATACTTGTTATTGAGTGCTAACACTGGATTTGTGTAGCGGTTTTTATTAGCAATGGGGTCAGCAGGTTGGCAGAGTCCGCCGCCATTGTGCACGATGGCGTAATCGAAGCCCTGCTCCGTGGGGCGTAGTGGGTAGCAATCTCCGAGGTGCCATTTTCCAAAGATGCCCGTTGCGTAGCCTGTGCTGCGTAGGCACTCGGCTATGGTGACCTCTTCCGGGTCCATCTGGGCGCGGCCAATATAGGTATCGTATGCGCGGGTGCGCTGCGGGTAGCGCCCAGTCATTAATGCCGCACGGGTAGGCGTGCACACTGGGCTTACATAGAAACGGGTGAGCCATGCGCCGTCCTTGGCAAGGCTATCGATGTGGGGAGTTTTGATTAACTTGTTTTCCGTTAGGCTGAGATCTCCGTAGCCTTGATCATCCGTCATTACGATGATGATGTTTGGTGCGGCGATGGCGGTAGATGCAAGCAGTAGGAAACAAGAGGCAAGAGCTGTTAGTTGGCGGGTCAGGGTGTGATAGCTGGTTATCATGTTGAGCGTGAGTTTTATGATTTTAAGGAACTACTTGGCGAGGCTGTTTATTGAGAGCTTTGTTTTTTGTGTTGATGTGGCTGGTGTTCACCGAGGTCTCCCATGATTTGATGAGCTTGGTTAGATGGGCCACTTTATCTGGGTGCTTTATGGAAAGGTTGTGTTTTTCAGAAGGGTCCTCTGCTAAGTTAAAGAGTTGAGGTTTTTTCTTAGTGATGACGAGTTTCCAATTGCCATCGCGAACGGCAGTGTTTGTGCCGTGTTGCCAGAAGAGAGGTTGGCGTTTGATCGGCTTCCCTTTGAGAGCAGGCATGACATCGATGCCGTCTAATTTACGTTGCGGCTCTACTTTCCCACCAGCGAGAGCCACAAAGGTGGGCAGCATATCCATGCCAAGAACAGGTGATGTGCATTCTGCTTTTGATGGGAGTTTCTCCGGCCAGTTAAAGATGCCAGGGACGCGGTGGCCGCCTTCATATACGCTGCCTTTTCTGCCTCTTAAAACACCGGCTGATCCAATCCTTGCGGGACCGTTATCTGAGGTGAAAATGACGAGGGTGTTTTTGCGGATACCAAGTTGATTGAGTTCACTAACAATCTTGCCGATGCCTTCATCCATGACCTCGATCATCTCCTTGTAGATGGCCTTTGGGTTGTCGATTTTTTGTTTTGGCTGCTTGGTGTTGGTTTTTCCAGTGACACGGAAACCAGGAGTTTTTCGCCCCTGAATCGGGTAGTGGGGAGCACCATGGTTGACGATGAGGAGGAAGGGTTTGTCCTTTTTGCGTCGGATAAAATCGATTGAGTAGTCTGTGATGAGGTCGGTAATATATCCGGGATCGTCCTTGAGTTTGTCCTGCTGCCACCAGTCAAAGTGACCTTCCTGATCGATGTGCCGATGGTAGTCCACGTTACCAGAAACAAAGCCCTTAAACTCATCAAACCCCTGCTTGGTGGGGTTGTACTTTGGGTCGTAGCCGAGATGCCATTTGCCAAACATAGCAGTCTGATAGCCAAGCTCCTTCATTGCTTCTGCCATCGTCCACTCTTTTAATGCGAGTCCAGTATGGCGATGGCTTTTAGCGGTAATCACACCAGGAACTCCAGCCCGCT
>JBMYYO010000010.1:0-41656 GCA_049609505.1 Akkermansiaceae bacterium
CGGAAGGGATCGAACCTTCATCCCCCACGTTCGAAGCGTGGTGCTCTTCCAATTAAGCTACGGAAATATGAATTGGTACGAGGTGGAGGAATCGAACCCCTCGACATCCGTCCCGCTGTTTAATGTCAACGGCTTAGAAGGCCGTGGCGGGAACACCTCGTTTAGAAAAATGGTGTGGCATCCGGGAATCGAACCCGAGTATTCAGTTTGGAAGACTGGCGTTCTACCATTGAACTAAAACCACGCAAAATGGTATGGGCTGGAGGTTATGCTCCCCCGCATTCTGTGTGTAAAACAGGTTACATTGAGCATTTTTGATTTATCATTGAGCATTTCTCCGGAATCCACATGGTGGGTGATATGGATAAAGAAGAAATGAAATCACGCACTAAGGCTTTTGCGTTGCGTGTGCTAAAGGTTGTAAAGAGTCTTCCTGATTCCGCCGAAGGTAGGGTGGTTGCATACCAGTTAGCAAAAAGCGGGACATCTGTTGGCGCAAACTACCGTGCGGTTTGCCGCGCCAGATCAAATAAAGAGTTTGTTGCTAAACTCGGGACAGTGCCAAGTGAGGTTAGAATGAGGAGCTAGGACTACTGTGTAAGCAGAAGCACAAATGATAAATCTCCCATGCTAAATGCAAATGGTCCGCGAGCCAGGACTTGAACCTGAATCGCCCGATTCACAGCCGGGGGCTTTAACCAGTTAAGCTACTCTCGGATAAATATTATATTGAAATGGATGCCTCTGCGGGGATCGCACCCGCCGCACTCTGCTTTGCAGGCAGGCGCTCTCCCACGTGAGCTAGTCGGCCGTTTCGATGTTGGCAGAGGGTGGAGGACTCGAACCCCTAGGGCGTACTGCCTACCACGGCTTTCAAAACCGCTTGCCGACCGTTCGGCGGCACCCTCTGTGTTAGAAGTGGTTCTTCTGCCGGGAATCGCACCCAGATCTTCCGCTTATCAGGCGGGTGCTCTGCTATTGAGCTACAGAAGAAAAAAATGGCACTTCCACATGGTTCCGCCCCATGAATTCCGGATTAACAGTCCGGCGTGATACTGTTTCACTATGGAAGTATGGTGAGTGTCGTGGGAGTCGAACCCATTAGCCCGAAGGCCTCAGATTTACAGTCTGATCCGGCTCTCCAACTCCGGCGCACACTCAGTAGATAAAATGGTTGCGAGGGCGGGAATTGAACCCGCGAAGGTAGGCGTATGAAACCCACCAGGATACCAACATCCACCTCGCGTTTGTGTATTAAAAATGGTGGAGACGACGGGAGTTGGCTTCGTCACACAATGCTTGCAAGGCATCGTCGCCACTACGGAACATGCGTCCCCACTTTGTAGTAAAAATTCAGAATACAAGGTTCAGCAATTGGCCAGTGACGAAACACACACAGCCACATACCAAGTAAGCCAAAGCTGAACCTTGTATTCTAAATTCAATATGGCACGTCGCCTAGGTGCTGCCCCCAGTGGGTCAGGATTTGGTATCCTGACTGCATGCTGATGCGCGACGTGCTTCTTGAATTAATATCATATTAAAACGAACACCCTTGCCGCTCCTTGGTGGAGCCACAGCCGCAGGTTTTCTTGGCGGACGTTTCGGTGTTTCTGGCACACCTCCCATATTATAAGCCTGTTAGATAAGCACACAGGTGGAAAGTTTCTATAAATAGAGATAGGTTATATTATCTTTTAATTTATAGATGGCACAGTGGTGCCAGGCTTGACGATTCATCGATTTGATATAAGATATAATCTTGTGAGGGGATTACTATCTGTGGATCATTATCGATCAATATGACAAGTATGCCTTCCTTGAGTCCTCGCTGGTTGCCGCCGGCGGGGATTCATTTTTGTGGGCTGTATTGGTTGATTGGTTTAATTGTTGATTAGTTCATTGGCTAATTGCTTTGTTAGGGTTGATGGTTTGATTAGGGATACTGGTTTGGACATAAAAAATCCCGCTTCCTTGATGGAGAGCGGGTCTGCAAAGTGGCTATTGTTTGTTAGCCTTTGAATTTACTAGTGTTCTAGCTCGTTCATTTGTCTTATGCAGACCGTGGATCTCCCTCCTGTTTGATGTGATTACGTGGACTCACTGTAGGTTGCTCGGGGCAATTCCCTTCGGGGTGTCTTACGAGATTTACGCACGCACCACGATAGCCACCCAACGCCCCGATCTGGGATGTGGTTGATATCATTGTTGATGTGGTGTTCATGGTTTGAGAAGGTGGTAAGTTTGAAAGGTGAGAATAGAGTGGGAATGTTGATAGCCAGTATGACTGAAATGCGCTAGAGATATTATATTAATACGTTAATTTGTTGCTCTTTGTTTGTTGCTCTTCGAATCGGGTTTTCGAATTGGTCGCTCGTGCAGCGCGGGTGCTATTTGCCATGAGTTAATATAACAATCAATATTTTTCTTTATATTTCTATCCATCAACATATTCTGATGAGTTGTTATCTGGCTATAAACCACCAACCCAACTCTATCTAACAAAAAACAAACATCTAACGGAACGCATTGATCAACATCACAGCAATAGTGGATGAGGCTAGGTGTAATGCCAGCTGAACAAGCGACCAAACGACCAGCCAGCCGATAAATTCCCGGACGATGAGTTTGTTTTTAACACCTCCCGTGCTATCAATTAATGAACAGAATATAACACTGGCGATAGCAGTTATGAGTTGCCCAATGAGAATCCACTCGAGCTTTACCCACGATGGAAGCCGCCACAGCGTCCATGACGCAAACATCAAGCATGGGCTAAAGAGCGCACAGCGGTAGATCGCGCGCTGTGCTTGCTTTTCACTTTGGTTAGTTTGATTAACTTGGGCGGACTCACTCACTTATGAGACATTATCGTCTTTTTTGTAGCGTGGGGCAATGATGTAACAGGCTATCATACTAAGCACACCCACTGCTGAGAGTGCATAGGTGAGTGAATCAAATGTTTCCAAGCGAGAGTCTCCACCTATGAAATCGCCAAGCGGGATCATGATGATGGGGCCTATGTAGCCAAGACCATCGAAGAGCATCATTGCAAACACTGCGTTGCCTGGAGACTTTGTTAGAGAAACTAATCGTTCAAAGGTGACACAGTGAATGAGGATGTAGGGGATATAAGCGCCTATGCCATTTAGCACCATCCACGTCATTCCATCGATGGTTTCTGACTTGCGTAGAATGATGGCAATGGTGGGCAAGGTCAGCGAGAGAGCCATCACAACGTGCGATGTTTGCAGCGCGGACAAGTGCCGCTTGATCAGGATAACGAGCGCTGTGACACCCACCACCGAAAACGCGATGATTCTCTCGGTGGTGGAAAAAATCCCTTTCTTACTAGAGATATCAACACCCACTTCCTCAAAAAGATCCGCTTGGAAGTTATCGCGATAATCGCGGAACGCGGTGAGCATAAAGTAGGTGATGGCCAGTGGGATTAAAATGCCGAGCAAGTTCTTAATAAACGCTGTACGATCCTGCCACGTCATTCTGTTTCGTGCGCTACGCGTCGCCTCCTCTGCGAGGCTCGGTTTGGGAACTTTGCTAAGGATAAAGGCGGCAATCGTAAAGGGGATCAAATAGAGCAAGCAAGTAGCAAAAGGCATCCACAACTCTGATCCAAATATGTTGTGAAAAAGGTCAGACTCAAGGACTCTCTTGCCCGTTGTTTTCACGTCACCACTTGCAATAATAAAAGAGCAGCAAAGACCTGCTAACAAGAACTCTGAACTCCCCCGCCCCTCCAAAGGTCTCATCACCATTCCCCAGACCATGCCGAGGGATAAACCATTCAGTGCCATGGCGATCACACCAAGCTTAGCAGGCAGCACGGCTAAGAGTGCCAACGAGCCAAGTGCTGCTAGAATACACCCCATCAAGGCATAAAATACCCGGTCCCGACGTAATCCAGAGCAAAAATGTGTGCCTAGAAACTTTGCCGTTACGTAGCCGATTAGCTGCGAGGTAACGATGGCTGTTTTCAACTCAAAAGCTCCCCAGGCACCATCAAATGCCAATACCGTGAACGGTTTCCTGAAGGAATACATGCAGTAGTAAGTGGCAAAGGCCGCGACGACGGCTGCGATTGTCCATGGGGTAAATGATAGGGTGGAGGATTTTTCAGATTTCATCTATACTGTTGGTATTCTGCGCGGTGTGTGTGAGAAAGCAATATCTAGCAGTGTTATTAGCAGAGAATAAAATATTTAAAAGCGACAATGCCGTTGCACAAATTGCGCAATGTTTGCCGCTGCTAAATAATTTTTATATTTCTGCTGCTGATCTCTGGGTGGACAAATTGTTTCCAATCAGCGCGTTTGCCTTTGAAGTAGTTCACATCTTCGGGAGTGCCTTTTTCCCAAGTGGATTTCTTACCTTCCACTGTGAGCGTAGATGCTTGGGCATCAATCGTAATCGTGGCGTAAAGCGGATCTTTGTAGGCAGCTAGCCGAACCTTGCCGCCGAGCCAGTAGTAGGAGGCGGAGTTAAGGTGCAGGTAGTTCACGCCGCCGGACTCGATGTGGTGATCGATGTGGGCGTGGCCATTGATGCAGGCGATAATTTTACTTTTGTGTTGGCTAAACAAGGCGCGCATCTCAGCACCATTATCCACCTCGCCTGGTCCAGCCATCGGTTGGTGGCTGAGCACAAGCACGGGAATGTTTGCCTTTCCTAACTGATCGGCAAGCCAGTCGCGCTGTTCTTTGGCGATGTATTTGTGGTAACCTCCGTGGGATTTGTAAGTTGGTGAGCCTTTGTCGTTGCCATCTAACACGATGATGCGGATGCCGTTGACATCCTTCGTGTAGTAGCGCGCTGGTATGTCCCACGCCTTGATGCAGTCGGATTTTTTCAACCCCTTGTCGAGATCGTGATTGCCGATGGCGTGCAGGGTGACGTCATGGGCGGCATTAAATTGATCCGCATATTTCTGGTGCGCTGCATCAGGGAAGGCAAAATCGCCGAGCTGTGCGAGTGCGTCTGGCTTGACAGTTTTCATCTCCTTGAGAAAGGCAGTGAGTCGGGTTTCTGCCTTGGGAACAAAACCGATGTGGGTGTCTGTGATGACGCCAAGCTTGATTGGCTTGTTAGGTTTCTTCACTGCCGCACCCAGGTTGATTGGCAGAGAAAATACCGTGCTACCAGCACCTAACAGGGTGAGTTTTTTTAAGGCGGAGCGGCGGGTGTAGCTTTTCATGGGAGCTTGGGGAAGAGTTTGGTGATTTGTTCAAAACTTGCTTTCTCGTTGCCGACGATGATTTTGGCGACGTAAGTTTCTTTTTTCTTCACTGGGTTTTTATCTTTCTCGAAGAGTTCTTTTTTGCGGGGTTTGTTAAAATACCACTCGGGGTGGTAGATGCCGGTTTTTAGGTAAGGGGTGTAATCGATTCCGATAGTGCCGTAGAGGTTGGGGCCTTTTTTCTCGAAAACGAGTTGATCATTTTTCCAAATGCGGAGCAGTCCGTCGGCTTTGGGCGACCACTTGGCGTGGATGACCCAGTTCGCCCAGGTGCCGGGTTGCAGAGGGGGTTTGAGGATAGTTCTAGTGCGGGTGGGTTTGGTTTGTGGTGAGCCGTAGCTTTGGCGGACTTCCCAGTGCTCGCCTTGGATGGAGATCTCCAGATTCGGGTAGGTGGCGCGGAAGTTTCCGGGGATGCCGTGCCATTGCATTACGATGTCGGCACCTCGGTTGTGATCGATCTGCCAGTCCTTCGGCAGATAGTGGGTGATGCCATACCAACGCTCTTGGAAGCCTTTTTCATGCGGTAGGGAGATTTCCGAGCGGTAGCTGTTAGGTTTGCGCGGCACGGTGAATTGCGCTGCCATGATGCCCTTGGCAAGTCCGGGTGCGGGCACGATTTTGAGCCGTGCGGGGTCGTTTTTGGGTCGGGCGTAGCGGTTGTCCTCAGAGATGTTCAGCAGGTGTAACTTGTGTTTGGCGAAGTCGCTCTGGTAAATGATGGGTCCGGTTTTGGAAAACACCTGGTGAGTCCGGAAGCGACGTTTTTCTTCTTGTTTGGGGGCGGGTTTCTGCGCGACAGCAACTAGAGGGGATAACAAAACGCCCACCAGCACAATCGCAATAAAGCGAAGGACATTGGTGGGCAAATTGGGATACATGGAGGGGGTGTTTGTTTGAAAAACTATTCCCAAGGGAGGGAGAAGGTCTTGGTGTTTTGCATGAATTTGATGGCTTCGATGACACCTTCTTTGATGCCGAGGCCAGAGTCTTTGATGCCGCCGAAGGGGGAGGACTCGATGCGGTAGCCGGGGACTTCGTTGATGTTGGTGGTGCCGGTGCGGAGGTGCTTGGCGGCTTTGAGTGCCTCGGACATGTTGTTAGTGACGATGCCAGAGCTGAGCCCGAAGTTTCCGGAGTTGTAATACTCGATGGCGTCGTCGAGGTCTTTGATGGCAATGATCGGGGCGAGTGGGCCGAAGGATTCTTCAGCGACGACTTTGGATTCGCGCGAGACGTTAGAGAGCACGGTTGGCTCGATCTGCGCACCGGTGCGTTTGCCGCCTAACAGGACTTTGGCTCCATCGGCTTCGGCGAGTTGGACAACTTCTTCGAGGTGTTTGGCGGCAGCTTCATCGATGACGGTGCCGACTTTGGTGTCAGGGTCTTCGGGGTCGCCGGCGGTGTATTCCTTGGCTTTTTCGACAAACTTTTCGGTGAACTCATCGAGGATGGATTCTTGTACGAGGATGCGTTTGACGGCGGTGCAGCGTTGGCCAGAGTTACGGAAACTTCCTTCAGCTGCGAGGGTGACGGCTTTGTCCATATCGGCATCCTCAAGGATGATGAGGGGGGAGTTTCCACCGAGTTCGAGGCAGGTTTTTTTGTAGCCTGCGGTTTTGGCAATGTGTTTGCCGATGGCGACGGAGCCGGTGAAGGAAACCATCTCTACGCGTTCGTCTTGGATCATGGGTGTGATGACATCATCGAGGTCGCCGATGAAGACGGAGAGCATCCAGCTGGGCAGACCTGCCTCGTAGAGAAGCTCGACGAAGCGGATGGCTGTTAGGGGAGTTTTTTCCGAGGGCTTGAGCAGCATCGGGGCGCCTGCGGCGATGGCGGGAGCGACCTTGTGCGCCACCTGATTGAGCGGGTGGTTAAAGGGGGTGATGGAGCTGATGAGCTGGACGGGCTGCTTGAAGGTGATGATTTTGCGGTTCTTGCCTTGTGGTGAAATATCACAAGAGAAGACCTCGCCGTCGTCTTTCAGTGCCTCGATGGCGGCGAACTCCATGACGTCCGAGCTGCGCCCGGTTTCATACATGGTTTCGCGCATACAGAGTCCAGCTTCACGGCAGATGAGCTTGGCGAGCTCCTCGCGGTGCTCGGCTAACAGGACGGCGGCTTTGCGCAGGATTTCGTGTCGCTGGTAGCGTGAGAGCGGGTTTTTCTGCCCTTCGAGCGCGGCGTTGATCGCCTCATCAAGCTGAGGTGGTCCGATTTTGCTGACGGTTCCTGTTAGGGAGTTATCATAAGGATAGTGGACTTCTAACTTGTTGTCAGAGTGGAAGGGTTTTCCGGCGATGTAGGATGGTAGATCCATGGGAATGATGAGTGTTAAGTTTTAAGTTCGTTTAGCTGCTGGCGTTACAGGCAAAGGCGAAGACGTCGAAGTTGCGGGGATCTGCCATGGCGATTTTGCGGTATTCTTCGTTGAGTGGTTCGGAGAGGAGAAGTGGGACCATTTCCTCATAGCGCCCGCCGTGGGAGCGGAGACCTCCTTTGAGCACGCTGAGGTCGTGGTCTTCAGGGGTTTTGCCAACGACGGTGTCGCGGTTTGCCAGCACGCAGATGTCACCAATGCGGTCAGGGGCAAGCTCAAGCTTGAGGGCGGCCATTTCGCGATTGTGTACCTCGGTGATGCCGTCGATGCGGTAAAGGTAATCGATCATTTCGTCCGCTCTGCTTGGGTCATCAAGGTGAACCATGACAAGGCCGCCGAGCGCGCCGTGGTGGACTACGTAGGGATCGGTGATCGGGCAGATGACGGAGATGCCTTCGGCGCCAAATTTCTCGTGAAGGAGAGTCTGGACGTAGATGACCTTCGGGTTTCCATCGGCATCGTTTTTGGCATTCATGCCGTGATCAGCAGTGGCGGCCACGATGCAGCCGGCGTCTAACAAACGGCCAATTTGGTCGTCCATGTTTTTGTAAAAATCGAGTGATTCCTGATCGTGCGGCGCGTACTTGTGCTGCATGTAATCGGTGAGCGAGAGGTAGAGGAAGTCGGCTTTGCCTTGCTCGACAAGAGCGGCGCCTGCCTCGATGACGTAGATGGATGCGTCACCGGAGTAGATTTCCGGTTGGGGCTTGCCGATGATGTCCTCGGCATTATCAACACCGTGGGTTTCCTTTTTGGCTTCTTTGACCTTTTCAGTGGAGAAGACGATGCCGCCACGCTCGACGATGCCATCGCCGAGGACGGTGCGGAGTTTTTCCTTGGCAGTGATGAAAGCGACTTTGCGGCCAGCATCGGCAGCGGCGTTGAGGAGGGTATCGCAGCGGCGGAACTCGGGGGAGTTCATCATGACTTCCTCGCCGGTGTCTGGGTTGAGGAAGAAGTTTCCGCAGATGCCAGTGACGGCTGGTGGGGCGCCGGTGACGATGGCGGAGTTGTTGACATTGGTAAATGAGGGGAGTGCGCCGCGGACCATGCCACGGTAGCCAGTTTTGACCATGGCTTCGAGGCGGGGCATGTAGCCTTGGGCGATGGACTCCGTGATGTATTCATCAGCACAGCCATCGATGCAGATGACAGCGATGGGCTTTGCGGGCGGACTATAAGTGCGGTTGTTAGCAGTAAATGCGGACATGATGGTAGTAATTATGGTTGGTTAGAAAGTGGCAAACAAAATAGCCTGTCAGTTTGCGGAATTGATATGGCTAAAACGAAGCTATATAAAACGGATCACGCTAAACTGTGGGAACAGGAACGAGAGAAACTCTGTGCCACTTTCGCTCTAAAGTGAGGGCAAATGCGGCATCGAGGTCTGAAAGTTTCATAGGAGGAGAGACGAGTTTTTCCCATGGGAAGTCCGTGGATGTTTCATCGAGAAAGCGGATGCTTTCATCGAGATGTTCCGCGCGGTAATTATGGATGCCTATAATGGTGAGGCAGCCTTTAACGATTTCGACTCCAAGGATATCTAACGGGGTCTGATCGTGGACCATCCCCGCCCAGAGATATACACCGCCAGGACGGAGGAGGCGTATGCCATCGGAGATGATTTGGGAAACACCCGCGACTTCAATGACCGCATCAAACGATCCCGTTTCCAGGCTGTTGAGTTCTGAGCTATGGATCGTTTGTGCTCCAAACTCTGCGGCGAGATCGAGCCTATCTTGGACAATATCAGTGAGCCATACGTCGTGATATCCATGGTAATTGAGGAGGGCTGCTCCGTAAACGCCTAACAAACCCGCTCCTTGGATCATTATCTTTTCCAGTTTGTTAGAAGTTTTTAACATCGGCTCGATAACGGCCACCATGGTCGCGAGCGCGCAGTTTGCTGGCACAGCAAGAGAATCTGGCATGGTGTCTGGAAGGACCACGAGGTGAGTGCCCTTGCGGAGGATGATGTGGCTGGCAAAGCATCCGTTGTAGCCGCTACCTTCATCTAAGCTGGAGTGACCGTATTTGAAGAGTGCATCACATTTCTGAGGCATGTTCCAATCCGTGCACGGCTTGCAACACCCACAGGTATCTGTAAGCGTCCAGGTAACACGTTTCCCGATGAGTGCGGTATCCGCCCCCTCCCCAACGGTTTCAACAACTCCCACTCCTTCATGGCCAAGCACAGCGGGCGTGGGGCAGTCTCGGCGGCCTTCATAAGTGTGCAAATCAGAGCCGCAAATAGTAGCCATCGTAAGCCTAACAAGAACCTCGCCGGCGGCCAAAGAGATGCCAGAATCATCCTGCGAGCAGATGTGTCCATTCCCTGCACCTTGGAATAACATCCTTTGAGTGCTGAGGCTGGGACTGGTGAGCTCTGACATAACTGAAGCGTCTAGACTGGTGGTAGGCATGATAGATGAAGTGGTAAAAATCTGGTATTACTTAAAAAACTTAGCGTCTTTGCAGTCGGTAACATCGTGATACTGGTTAGAAAACTGTCCGTCTGGGAAGATATCAATAATGCCGTATCCCATAGGAGTTCCTTTGTAGCTACAGTCCTTAGCGTAAATGTCCTCTTCCCACCACGCACCGCTGAGTGCACCATTGCAGTGAAAGGAGACATTCTTAAATGTTAGACTATCGAGGATATGGATGTGACCTGACAGAAAATGTACGGGGCGTGCCGCCTTCGCCCCATCGATAAAGGGATCAATGATCTGGTGCTGCCGTTTGCCAATGCCCTTGCTAAAGACACTCTCCACTTGAAGGATCGGCTGGTGTGACATGATAAGCATGGGTTTATTAGGCACGCGTTTCATCTCAGCGTGTAACCACTTGAGCTGCTTATCATCGAGGAGGCCGCTGTTATTGCAATCGAGAGTGATGATTAGCCAGCCTCCGCGCTCGATGCTCATGTAGCGGGATTTTTGACCAAGGCGCTTGAGCACGTAGTCCTTGCCATGCATCGGATCGGTTTTTGGCGTCGCCCACCACATATCGTGATTACCGAGTGCGGAGAGCATTTCTATGCCTTTGAGTGGTGGCATGACGACATCATCCCAGAGTTTCCACTGCTCGAGAACGCGTTCACGTTTGATGTGTTTATAATCGGCAGCATAAATCGCATCTCCTCCATTGAGAACAAGGTCAATTTCACCAGAGTGATCTAACGCCTCTTTAATGATACGTGCATAACGCCGTGGAGCCTCGTGCTCAGGCCGCATATGCATATCCGTCATGTGCAGAATGCGGAATGCTTTTTTGGGTTTAGGCTCTGGCCGGGCTGGATAGCTCTTAGCAGATGCTAGCCCAGTAAGGCCAAGCCCCGCTACCACTCCAGTCTTGATAAATGCTCTGCGGTTGCTCATTGGTTTTAAATAAGTAGCAGTTTACTGGTTTCTATCAAGAAACTTTATCCTCAAAGTGGAAGCAACGCCTGGTCACCTTCAGGAGAAATCCCCCCTGCCCCGTGGACACCATTGACTAGAAACTCAAACCTTGAATATCATTGCCATGTTAGCCAAATAAGTTTTTTCTAGCGGCATGGACATTGATTCTCTCAAGGTGGCGCTGCAAGCATCACCCAACAACGTTCCGCTCCTACTTCTGGTCGCCAAGGCCTACGAGGATGAGTTTGAGCTTGCTGAAGCCCGCGCCCACTATGATCGGGTGCTGGAGATCGATCCCTCTCACGCGCAAGCGATGGTTGCGGTGGCACACTTAATTGATCTCGATGGGAGAAGTTCTGAGGCCATCCTGCGCGCTGAATCCGTGGTGGAAAAACATCCCGACTGCGCAGAGGCGCACCTGCTCCTCGCCAGATTACTCCTCAACGATAACGACTCCAAAAAGGCTCGCTCTCACTATGACCGCGCCGTTTCTCTTAATGCCGAACTTAGCAACGATGATCTGTTAGAAAAAATCATCCGGGCTGGCGGCTCAGGGAATCGTACGGCAATGACAGCGGATGGGGACTACATCGAGGAAGACGATGGCTATGATGACATCGATGGTCTGGATGGCGTAGCCGCACGCGAGCTAGAGCTTGAGTTCAAGATCAATACCAAGACCCGCTTCCACGACGTAGGAGGTATGGAGAAGGTGAAGGATGACATTAGCATGAAGATTATTCACCCGCTGAAGAATCCGGATTTGTTTGCTGCCTACGGGAAAAAAGCAGGCGGTGGCGTGCTCATGTATGGCCCTCCCGGCTGTGGTAAAACGCTTCTCTCACGCGCCACAGCGGGCGAGATCAAGGCCAACTTCTTTTCCATCGGGCTGCATCAGGTGTTAGACATGTACATCGGCCAAAGCGAAGGGAAGCTACACAAGATTTTCGAACTCGCCCGCAAATATGCGCCGTCGGTTCTCTTCTTCGATGAGATAGATGCCCTCGCCGCAGACCGCCGTGATCTCAAGGGCTCCGCTGGAAGAAACCTCATCAACCAATTTCTCTCTGAGCTTGATGGTGCTGAGGACAATAACGACGGCGTACTTATCCTAGGAGCAACCAATGCCCCCTGGCACTTAGACAGTGCTTTTTTACGGCCGGGCCGGTTTGACAGACTCATCTTTGTGCCACCGCCTGACCACGGTGCGCGGGAAGAGATCATCCGGATTCACTCGAAGGAGAAGCCTGTGGTTTCTCTGGATGAAACAACACTCGCCAAAAAAACAGACGGATTTTCCGGCGCGGATATACGGGCAGTTTTTGATCACGCCACGGAGGCTAAGCTTGAGGAGGCCATGCGTGCTGGGAAGATCGTGCCAATCAGCGGCAAGGACCTCGTGAAGGCTAGCCGCAATGTAAAACCCTCCACCCGTAAGTGGTTTGAGAGTGCTAAAAACTACGCGCTCTATGCGAACCAAAGTGGCTTTTACGACGACGTGCTCGAATACCTCGGCATCAAAAAATGATCGAAGCAAAACTCCAACGCG
The DNA here is from genome assembly GCA_049609505.1 of Akkermansiaceae bacterium. Classification (GTDB taxonomy): domain Bacteria; phylum Verrucomicrobiota; class Verrucomicrobiia; order Verrucomicrobiales; family Akkermansiaceae; genus Oceaniferula. The sequence goes on from JBMYYO010000010.1 coordinate 12,588, forward strand.
CGGATATCCTGCACGATCATCACCGCAATGAGGAGGCGCTTGCCTTGCTCAATGAAGTCATATCTGAAGATCCAGAATGCGATGAGGCCTACTTCCAAAAAGCCTGGGTGTTTTTGGATATGAAAAACCGGAAAAAAGAGGCGCTGGTAGCGATTAATCACGCTATTGCCATCGATCCCGAGTTCGCCACCTACACGGCTAGTAAATCCATTATCCTCTCGCAACTAGACCGGGAGAAAGAAGCTCTAACCGTTGCGCGGAGTGCCATCGAGCAGGACTCTGATATCAGCTTAGCCTGGGTTGCTCAAGCCACCGCGCATGGCGGCATGAACCAATGGGCCAAAGCTGAAACATCCATCCGAAAAGCCCTAGAGCTGAACCCCGATGACACCACCGCCTCTAACCTCCTCAGCGTCTATCTCAGGATGCAAGGGAAGCTGGAAACCACCGAGGCTGAGATCCAGCAACGGCTTTCTGAAAATGCGGAGGATGACTTTACCCATGCCAACGCCGGCTGGCTAGCACTGCAGCAAGGAGACTACGCCAAGGCGGAAACGCATTGCATGGAGGCACTACGCATTGACTCCACCAGTGAATATGCACGGAGCGGATTGTTAGAAGTTTACAAAGCCCGCTCCTGGTTCTACCGCCTCTACCTGCGCTGGGTATTTTTCATTCAGAAGTTCTCTGAGAAAAGCCAATTCGCAATCATCATCATCATCTACATCGGCTTTCGTGTTCTCCGCGGAATGGCGCATGCGGTGCACCCGGGACTTGGTTTTCTGTTAGGCCTTGCGTTCCTGCTTTTTGTCTTTGGCTCATGGATCGCGGGAGGGATGGGCCACTTCCTGATTCTTAAAGATCGAGTAGCTCGCCATGCACTGAATGCTGCGGAAAAACGTGATGGTCTTGCAGTAGGCGGGATGTTTCTCATCGGGCTACTCCTTGCTGTTATCGGCTTAGTCACCTCTCATCTATCATGGGCGGGTGCTGGCGGTGCCTTACTCGCCTCCACCCTCCCCGCCTCTCGTGTTTTCCTGAATGACTCCATCGCAGGGCGAGTTGTTTTTGGCTCCGCATGGCTCGCCAGCATTGGTATCGCAGTCAGCACAGTGGTGCAAAACGATGTAAAAATGATCTCCTACGCCGTCCTGCTGTCCTTCCTCTGCACCTGGCTGGGCATGATCCCTGCGTTGAATAAAACTCCTGATTAACCCGACTCTTAGCACGCCATGTTAGATGATGAACCACCACCCGAGTATGATGATGCGGGCAGTGACACCCCACCTCAGGAAACCGAAGATCCAGCTTACAGAAAAGTCCGCATCTTTGATCACTGGGTGGATAGTAATAGGTTTGATCAAGCAGTGGATGCCGGGCTGGAAGCACTCGCTGACTATCCCGATAGTGCCTACCTGCACTCGCGCCTAGGGTATGCTTTTTTCCGTTTAGACCGGAACAAAGAAGCCGTCCATCACCTTGAGCTTGCCCGCGCAGCGGACCCCGATGATGCTTACCCGCGCTCGCTCTTAGCACTGATCCATGGGGACTCCATGATCAGCAAGTTTTCCAAAGTAGAAAAGGAAGCCTTCCTAGCACTGCGGTTAGACCCAGACAATTACAACGCTTGGCTCACACTAGCCTATAGCACGGTGAGTTACGATGAAGGCTTTGCCCTCTCGTGCTGTGATCGCCTTATTCAGCTCAGCCCCGAATCTGCACACCCTTACCTCACTAAAGCGAATGTGCTTTGCTCGTTTGAAAACACAGATACTTTCCGCGTGCAACGGATGCTGCAGAGTGCGCTTATCCTTGAGCCAGACTCCGCAGATGTGCATTACACGGCTGCGTTTTTCCATCTGGATTTAGGGAAAAACAGCCAGATCGGCCACCAGCACCTTGAGAGCGCACTACTTGCCGATCCCACACACGCCGGCGCGCTTGAGCTGCAAGATCAGCAGCGGCAGAGAAAGAACTGGATCATACGCATCTTGAACCTCCCAAAAACCATGGCCTCCCTGCTGTTTGACTTCATCTGCAAGTGGGCGGACTGCGGTTTGATCTTCTTTTTCACTTGGCCTCTCGCCCTGATGGCTGGCGTAGTGTGCCTATGGCTCATCGTCTGCTGGCTCATCTCGCTCTACCCAATCAGAAAACTCTACGAGTGGTTGATTCTAAAAGCGGACCATCTCAAGTGGTCTGCCCCTAGCTGGCTGGCACCCTTATTCCGCCTCACTCCCCCGGCCCGCTGGGCAATTTGGATCAGTGTGTCCGCCGCCCTACTCAGCGTTATATGGTGGTTGCTCTTCAATCCTGAAATCAACGGTGCATCTGGCATCTACACGGTGCTTGCCTACACCGTGGTCATTGGGTTTATCCCCGTCGCCATCATCTTCAGCGTCTGGGAATGGTGGAAGCGCCGCAAGCTGGCAAAGCTCCGCCAGTAGCCAGCGTGGTTTCTGCCAAAAGAAAAAAATCCCCCTCCCGCATACTGCGGGAGGGGGATGAGATTTTTTTAGTTTGTCTCACTCAGCAAGGCGCAATTACTTGCGACGGCGTAGAATGAGAGCGAGGCCGCCAAGACCAAGAAGAGCGGTGGAGGAAGGCTCGGGAACGGTGACAGCTACACCATTAAGGCCATTGTTATATACCTGTGTTATCTCAGATTGGGAGAGCTCACGGCTCCATACTGCAGCTTCATCAATGAGACCATCCCAGTCACGTTCGCCTGAGCCAGAGCGGCCATCCCCGAAATGAAGCCCTGTGAAAGCGAAGGTTGTTCCTAGGGCAGCATCCGTTGAAGTTTCAGAACGAGTAACTACTCCGTTTAGGTAGTAGGTGCTGATAATGTCATCGCCACTGACCTGAGTCGTGATGGCATGATGATACCATGTTTCTTCTGAAAAGCCTGCAATGCTCGCCCCAATTTGGTTATTGCTTGGTCCATACACTGAATAATCGTCACGACCATTGCTACTGTAGGTGCCTATAGTTCCGACAGATAGATCGTAAACACCACTATCACCAGTTTCAAAAGCATGGAAACGTGCGCTGGCGTTTGAAGCTCCTGGAGCGAGATAAGCCCAGAAAGAGACTGTCATAGATTTTCCTGTATCAGTTACTCCAATAGGGATATCCGCGAAATCATTGTTTCCATCGACAATGTTCAGAGCGTTTCCTACAAGTAGGGTGCCTCGATTACTGAGACCATCACCTGGATTATAAGCTGCATTCCCAGCAAATCCAGGACCGTCTTGGTCTGCAACATCAAATGTCCCTCCTGACCAAGTCCCATCAAAACCTGTGGCACCAGGTGCCTTGTTCTTGAGCCCGTTAACTCCTGTTTCTTCAAAATCATAGTAGCCGATAAGATCCGTGACTATCGCCGCTTGTGATGCCGCAGCAATGCCTAAGCTGGTCATGATGATGGTTACATATTGGCTTGCTTTCATAATTATATGGATTGTTGTGGGCTTATTTGGGTAAAGCTCGGAGGTTTATTCGGTATTCATATTTGTTTCTTATGAGAAATCAAGCAGTTAGATGATTTATTTTTTGAAAAGAAGCGACCTCTCACGCTTTCTTTCTGGAAACTTAGCCGCAGCCTCAAGAAAAAACCCCCTCCTGCATGCTGCGGGAGGAGGCTGAAATTTTTTAATTTGTCTTACCCAGCGAGGCGCAATTATTTGCGGCGGCGCAGAATGAGGGCAAGCCCACCAAGGCCAAGAAGAGCTGTGGAGGATGGCTCGGGGACAACGGCGAGCCCAGCGTTACCTCTGTTGAAGGCTTCTGTGATCTCAGTAGATGTTAACTCCCTGTCCCAGATAGCGATTTCGTCGATCAGTCCATCAAATGGGCGATCACTGGATGGGGTACGAGCGCGGCCAAAGTTAATGCCTGTATCGATTAGCCCCGCCTGTAAGCCAGGGTTCCCGAAGTCTGCAGTTGCCCTAGTCAGGGAACCAACATTTGAACCGTTAATGAAAGTAGTAACTGTAGTATTGGCACCACTTGTCACGATAGTTTGAGCAACGTGATCCCATGAACCTCCGAATGTATGAACATGTGCAAAGTTTACTGTTGTATCGTCAACATACATGGCACCGTTACCATTAATGTTGCCCCCATTGTTACCACCTCCATCTTCATCAATCCAGTAGGAGAAATCATGATCAGATGCGTTTTCCCAAACAAACATCCGATCTCCGCTGTTTCCACTTGGATCAGCGGTAGAACTCACCTGATACCAGGCAGCAACCGTGAAGGTTTCTCCTAAATCGGTTGCGCCAGAACCATAACTGGTCAGAACCGTAAAGGTATCGGCTCCGGTGCCGTCGAACTCGTAGGCGGTGCCAACTTGCCCACCGGCAACATTAACACCGACGCCTGAACTGGTGACGGCATCGCCATCACTAGCGGCAGCGTGGTTGTTTAGTGTAGAGCCATCGTAGTAGCCAACGAGACCCGTCGTCAGTGCGGCTTGCGAAGTTGCCGCTAAGCCAAGGCTTGCAGCAATCAGTGTTACATATTGTTTTGTTTTCATTGTTATTTAGATTTAATCGGAAAAGTGCTTCAGAAAAGGCTCTTGGAAAACCCAACCCTATTTCTTTTTTCTAGCAGCATTTGCGATGTTTCTCCGCGACCATAGACAGCTAATTTAGCTATGCAAGTTTTTTTAAAGAAACTTTTTATCCTGAAAGACTCCTAGAGGTGTGATTTTGCAGGACTACTTCTTAGAAAACCTGACTCTAAGGAACTCCTTGGTCTGGCCATCGATGGCAACGGTGGATCGCTCTGTCACCTGCTCTCTGCCATCGGGCAGAGGAGTGACGCTTACAACCACTGTGTCCACCGCACTCCAAGCATCTCCAATTCCTAGGTCCGTGGAGCGCTGCACCACCACATCAAGGAACGCTAGCGCGGCGGGGTCACGTTTGTAGGTGACGGCTTGGTAGTTTACACCACTCACGTTTTCCGTGGTTTGCACGTAAGGATGCGGCCTATCTGCCGTGCCTGGTAAGGTTCCAAAACCAAACTCCTGCATTGCATTCAATCCATCATCATCGAAGTCGCTACTCACATCTGTGCTACTGTCCTTATCGAGGCCATGGAGGTTTTCCCAAAAATCAGGAAGTGCATCGCCATCGGTATCAAGAATAGCAACCGAGGTAGGAATAGCAGCAGGTGATCCCGCACCGTAAACGGTAGTGATTTCCGCAGGCGCCAGCACCCGGTTCCAGATAGCCACCTCATCAATGAGCCCATCAAAATTCCTACCTGTGCCGTCACGATGACCGCCGATGACCAGCCCGGCACTTTCTGCAATCGGTGCCGGAGTTGTTAGGGTGTGAGTAAAGACTGACACCCCGTTGACATAGAGCACAAGCTTAGTGCTATCAAAGGTGACAACAACATGCGTCCAGTTATCAAAAACCGTGCGATCCACATCAAAGCCACCCACATGAGCCGTTCTCCCGGGTGCCTGCTGTGAACCTACTGCGCGCGGGAGAAGGGTAAGAGTGTATAACTCCACTCTCACCTTTGATGCATCGGTGGATGATGCTCTCATGCCGATCGATAAACCGTATCCATCACCTGAAACGTTACCCAAACCTGTGTGGTTTTTGTTACCCGTTTCCATGATGAAGTGCCGATCCTCGCTCCCATGGGCGGGAAGGCTCGTTGGCTTACACCACGCTGAAGCAGTGTAGGCACTAGCATTATCATCTAGGAAACTACGCGGTATATTCAAATACTGATTAGATGCTCTGGCCATGCTTAATGCGCCGCCAAGCACGCCATTGGATGCACCTACTGATGCACCACCAACCAATTGCCCATCAATGCGACTACCTAGCACAGATTGGTTATTGGTGTTGTTATCAAAGTTCCAGTAGCCACGCAGACCTTGCGCCAGTGGATTCCCCTGCTGGAAAGAAACTTCTGTGTATGGGATAACTACCTTATGGTTTTCCATACCAGCGGCATCCAGATAACGCACCGTTAGCTCTGGCACACTCTTAGTGGTATCTGCCGTCATGGTAAGAAATTGATTAGGCTGATCACGATGCCACTCCAGCGATGGGTGATGCACGTTAAGGCTTGAGATCACACCTGTGTGGCCTGGCGACATAATAAAATCATGCAAATCATAACCCAAGCGCTGTGGGTGCTTGAGGTAACGTGCCACGTGTATGTCACCGCCAAAGAGAACCACGCCAGGGATTTTTTCATCCCTAATAATGTCTAACAACTTATCACGCTCTGCCCAATAGGTGAACATGTCATCTGTCTCACTGTTTTTCTTATCCTGCCAGATTTGCCCTTGCAGCAGCACCTTGAAGGGAGCTTTTGAAGCGCGAATGGAGTCTAAGATCCACTGCCATTGCGCATTGCCGAAACAGGTGGACTCGTTAGCATTGATCGGTGAAGCCGCTGTCTGCGAAAACCAGCGGGGATCTAACAAGAAGATCTCGATAGCTCCCATATCCACCTTGTGATAAATACCATTTCCGGAGCCGTCACCATATCTGTCATGGGCGCGGTATTCGATAAAACCTCTGCGGGTGTTTACCTTTCGGCTAGCGGTGTTAACACCATTTCCACCGTTGAGGCCGAAGTCATGGTCATCCCAAGTGCCCACTACGGACACGTTCTTTCCGAGTGCGGCTAAGTTTGGCCGCTGAAGCAAGTCGCGATGCTTTGAGCGGATTGATGGAAGAGCACCTGTATCCACGTAGGGTGTATCACCAGATAAACAGAGCAGTGACGGGTTATGGTTCGCCATCTCTGCCCATACACCATCGGTGCTGTCATTGACACAGGAAGCAAATGCCACCGTGATATTCTGCCCCGTACGCTGCGCCGGAACCGTGGTAAAATGATGATCTGCGGTATCACCAGCAAACATCGTTGTGCCTCCACCGGTGTTTAGTTTTTCAATCTTGTAAAAGTACTTGGTGCCCGCAGTCAGCCCAGTGATGTGGAACTTTGCCACATTATCATCCTCTGCGGCACTTGTGGCATCATCCGTGGCGATCGCAGCACCTCCTTGTGTGGTCATCACGGTAAGGCGCAAGTTTACCACCTCTGCGCCGGGACGATAGAGGAAGTAGGCTTCCGTTTGTTTTAGCGTGCCAACGTATGGCCCCACGGGATCTGTGGGACCATCAATAGCGACGCTCACCTGGGAAGTCTCCACGGCGTTTCCATTGATCGCCACCAGAGTGAAGGTCTTCGGCGTATTCAGTGTGACGTTTTGCGTCCCCGTCGCACCCACATTTCCAAGCTCATCAACGATGGTAACACTGGATGAGCCTGAAACATTCCACGCTAGGCTAACTGTGCCGCCCAAGGTGGTGGTATCAGGGCTCGCTGTGAATGAATTAATGGTTGGTGACGGATCAGCGGGAGCGGATGATACCACCGGCTTTGAGTTTAGCCCGAGAGCGTAAACACTCGCCAGCTCAGCAGTGGTGAGAGCACGGTCCCAGATGGCGACCTCATCGATCATACCATCGAAGCCACGGACAGCTTGAGAACTGCGCGCAGAGCCAAAGTTAAATCCATTCCCCGTGAAACTGCCAACCGCAATACTTAGATCACCCACATGGCGACCATCGATCCATGTCTTGATAATCACATCAGCGCCACTTTCAGTGTAGGTCTGAATCACATGGTGCCAGCCGCCGGCACCAGCATCAGCCACGGAAAAGTTACCTGTCTGGGTGTAAACTTGCCCGTCATTTGGCCCAGCAACTCCATTTCCCAGATCCCGGAGGCCAAAGGAAACATCGTAGTCATTGCTGGATTCATACACAAAATACCGTCCAGAAGAACTCGTGGAAGTAATTGGCTCATTGAGGTTATACCACGCACTCACGGTGAAGTTTGTGCCCAGAGTGTTCCCGCTACCAAAGCTCGCGACCAAATTCATGTGATCGTTCTGACCGCCTTGCAGCATCACACCATTACCCACCTTTCCACCAGCTGATCCCGCAACGGGTGTATTCACAGCGGTGCCGTTGGGCAATCCACCAGTTGTCACGCTGTTATTAAACCCACTTTCAAAGGGGTAATAACCAACTAAATTTTGAGATAAATCAGCCTGCGCAGCGTTTAGAGGTAGTGCCAGAAGTGCCGTTACTGCTAGCCACTTCTTATTTTTGATGTTCATGCTCATGCGCGAAACATCTCACACACTTATTGATTCATGCAACAATAAAAAGTTTCTTTCTGAAAACAACATGCTCAGCGCTTGGCGCTCAAGGTGCCTAGGCCTTCGCCTTACCTTTCGGCTGCACGGGCTTGAAGGTGAGTTCCTTGGCATCCTTTTTGCGCGTTACCTTCACGGTGTCACCTTCTTTGATGTCCGCACGGAGAAGTGCCTCAGCGAGTGGATCTTCAAGGTATTTCTCCACAGCACGGCGCATGGGTCGGGCGCCGTAGTTAGGATCATATCCTTTATCCATGAGGAACTCACGGGATGCTTTATCGAGCTTGAGGATGATGCCTTTTTCTTCGAGGCGGGCGATGAGTTTTTTGCTTTCGAGATCGACGATGACGTTGAGTGCTTTTTTCTCTAACATGTGGAATACCACCGTGTCGTCCAAGCGGTTGAGGAACTCGGGTTTGAAGTGTTTTTTAGCCTCTTCGAGAATTTTTCCTTTCATACCATCGAAGTCCGCTTCGTCTTCCTGCATGGCGCCGAACCCGAGTGAAGTTTGGCGTTTGATGCTGGAGGCACCGACGTTTGATGTGAGGATGATGATGGTGTTACGGAAGTCAATTTTGCGCCCGAAGGAGTCTGTGACCATTCCTTCTTCCAGGATTTGGAGGAGGAGGTTCATGACATCCGGGTGGGCTTTTTCGATTTCATCAAAGAGAACAACCGAGTAAGGTCTGCGCCTAACAGCTTCCGATAACTGACCGCCTTCCTCGTAGCCGACGTATCCGGGAGGGGAGCCAATGAGGCGGGAGGTGGAGAATTTCTCCATGTATTCAGACATGTCGATCTGGATGAGTGAATCGGGATCGCCAAACATGAACTCGGCGAGGTTCCTGGCGAGGTAAGTTTTACCAACACCTGTGGGTCCGAGAAAGAGGAAGGAGCCGATCGGGCGGCGTGGGTCTTTGAGGTCGGCACGGGAGCGGCGTAACGCTTTGGAAATAGTAACCACAGCGGTATCTTGGCCGATGACGTGGCTCTTGAGTTCCTCTTCCATTTTGAGGAGTTTCTGAGCTTCTTTCTGCTCCATCCGCTGGAGCGGAACGCCAGTCCACTTGGAGATGACCGCCATGATTTCATCCTCGCCTACTTCGACGACGGTTTCTTCACTCTCAGCACGCCACGTGTTTACGGTTTCTTCTAGCTCGTCCTTGGCTTGCTTTTCGGCATCGCGCATGGAGGCGGCTTTTTCAAAGTCCTGATCGTTTACAGCGTCCACTTTATCGGCGAGGATTTTTTCAATCTTCGCTTCTAGATCACGCACTTTGGGCGGGCGAGTCATTTGCCCAATGCGAGCGCGTGAGCCTGCTTCATCGAGCACATCGATGGCTTTATCTGGCAGGAATCTATCTGAGAGGTAGCGGGAGGAGAGCTTCACCGCAGCCTCAATGGCCTCAGGTGTGTACTTCGCCTTGTGGTGCTCCTCATACTTAAACTGGAGACCTTCGAGAATTTTGATCGCGTCCTCTTGGGATGGCTCTTCTACCTTCACCTTTTGGAAACGGCGCTCAAGTGCAGAGTCCTTCTCGATGAACTTACGATATTCGTTCATCGTGGTGGCGCCCACACATTGTAGCTCAGCTCGGGAGAGTGCTGGCTTGATGATGTTAGAAGCGTCCATGGCACCCTCAGCGGAGCCAGCACCAACGATGGTGTGTAGCTCATCGATGAAGAGGATGACGTTTCCTGCTTTGCGGATCTCATCCATCACCGCTTTGATGCGTTCTTCAAATTGCCCGCGGTATTTGGTGCCCGCAACCATTAGCGCTAGATCGAGAGTGACAACACGTTTCTCACGTAGCAGCTCTGGCACATTTCCTGTGGAAATCTCCTGAGCAAGACCTTCTACGATGGCTGTCTTACCAACTCCTGCTTCTCCGATGAGGACGGGGTTGTTTTTGGTCCGGCGGCAGAGGATCTGGATGACACGCTCGATCTCAGACTCACGCCCGATCACGGGATCTAACTTATCTTGCTCAGCAAGCTGTGTGAGATCTCGCCCAAAGGCCTTCAGCGCGGGTGTCTTGCTCTTGCCCTCGGGATCTTCTTCATCATCAATTTCCTCGATGTCCTCAAAGTCCGCCTCAAGATCAGACGGGCTGAAGTTTGGATCGATTTCTGCTAAAATCTCCTGGCGAGTTTGCTCAATATCAACGTTGAGTGAGGCAAGCACGCGGGCGGCTACACCATCACCTTCACGCAGCAAACCTAACAAAATATGCTCAGTACCAACATAGGAGTGATCTAGCTGCTGCGCTTCTTTGTTAGATAGCGAAAGGACTTTTTTAACGCGCGGCGTATAGGGGATCTGACCAGAAACATTTTGCTCGGGGCCTGAGCCTACTTGCTTTTCCACCTCCATGCGTACGGTTTCGAGATCCAGCCCCATGTTCTTGAGCACGCTGACGGCAACGCCTTGACCGAGCTTGATCAGACCGAGCAGGATGTGCTCTGTGCCTACGTAGTTGTGATTAAAGCGGTCTGCCTCCTTGCGCGAAAGTGCGAGGACTTGTTGGGCTCTTGGTGTGAAATTATTCATTGTAATTTAGTTCAGCAGTGTGAGTGCGGAGGTGGGGTTATTGTTGAGGAGAGTGCGGTGGATCCTCGTTCTTTAGGAAACTCATAACAGGTGTTGGTAAGTTTTGCAAACGACTACGGATAATTTCCGCTCTATTTGTGTCACGTTCTTCTGGCGTGAGCTTCCGATCAGCGGCGAGCTGAAGGTGAGCGGGCTCGATGTCCATCAGCAGGGCATCACAATCACGCATAGTTTCCTGCGGAAAGCAACCCATGTCACAGCCCAGCCTAATTAACGAAAGATGGGTGAGTGCCTCCTTGGAATCCATCACGTAGGCGAACTTGAGTAAGCCATACGAGCGCGCAATTTTATCCGCAATCATCTGAGGGTCATCTTCTATGAGCTTGAGCCTAGCGTTACGCTCTTGGTCACGCACACTGGTGATCACCCGCTCAAGGCGCTGGATGATATCCATTTCAGACTCGCCGAGTGTGGATTGGTTAGAAATCTGGAATAAGTGACCGAGCGATTCCGTGCCTTCGCCAAACAACCCACGCACCGCGAGGCCTAGCTTCCCGGCAGCTTGAATGACCTGGGTGATGTGATCACTCACTACCAAACCCGGCAGGTGCAACATCGCAGAAGCGCGTAATCCTGTGCCCAAGTTCGTTGGGCACGCGGTTAGATAGCCAAGCTCATGATCGAAGGCGTAAGGCAATTGGTTTTCAAGCTGCTTATCCACCTCACGCACCAGATCGTATGCCTCGCGCAGGTGCAGCCCAGAGTGCATGGACTGAAGCCGAAGGTGATCCTCCTCATTGATCATCACGCTGAGCGTCTGCTGGCGGTTGACAATGGTAGCACTTCCCTCACTGCGGGCCGCCTGCTCACGGCTGATTAAATGCCGCTCGACGAGCACTTGTTTCTGCACCGAGGAAAGATCACTCAACTGGTGAGAAAAGGCATCCTTCATCACTGGGAGAGACTCTATCTGAGGGCGCAGCGTCTCCAGCGTCTGGATGCGTTCCTGTTTCCTCGCCCATCCGGGAAACGGCATACCGGTGATGTTTCTAGCCAACCGAATGCGGCTAGTGAGCACCACGGCGCTATCCACATCAGCACCAGTCATCCAGTCGGCTGGGTGCTTGAGCAGTGTTGTAAAACGCATCATGGGATTGTGGATGTTAGATAGTGAATGTTAGACAGCCGGCTCACTCCCGGCTGAGGAAATGCGCGCGAGCTCATCGCGTAGCGCGGCGGCTTTTTCATAGTCCTCTTGGGCAATCGCTAGGTCCATGTCTTGCCGGATGGTATCGATGGCTTGCTGGCGCTGGAATGCCTCCATCATGCCTTCAGGAACTTGCCCTTTGTGAGAGAGCCCTTTGTGCATTCCAGAGAGGTTAGCTTTCACTTCCTCACGGAAAAATTGATAACAGCCTGCACAGCCGAGCCGGCCAGTTTTTTTGAGGTCATCAAAGGCAAACCCACAGGTCGGGCAGCTTCCCTCGGGCCGGCCACTACCACTGGGTCGGGCAGGTTGTTCGCCCCCTTGCTCCTTGTCCTCTTGCCCCATAAAAAAAGATGGTGCCTCAGATGGAGTGGAGGTTTCTTGGGCGTCTTCCGATGATTGCGGATTAAACTCACCAAGCATGAAACCACCAGGATCAGTAACCCCACGCTCCACGGCACACTCGTCACAGAGGCATTGTTTTTTGGTAGTTTCACCGACGATTTGGCTGAAATAAACCGTCGCCTTTCTGTCGCAGTAGTCGCACTTCATCGCTGTGGTGAGCGAGATTAGACTCGCCGCTGGGAATTGCCACCGCAAAAACCAAGAAGTTGCGGGAATTTTTGATCGCCGCCACACAATCCGTGAAATACCTTACTTAAACATTCCGTTTTACCCTGAACGAAAAACAAACTTACCATGGAACGCCGCACATTTATCAAACTCGCTGGAGCCTCATCGCTCGCGCCCGCCGCCCTCTCTGCTGCTAGCCAAAAGCCACTCCCGGATGACATCTTGATTGATGCCGTCAGCTTTACCCACAAAGGTGGATGGAAAGTGGACCCGCAGTTTATCGAGCAAATGGGCTCCCCCTATCTACTAGCACACGGCCTCGGCAAACCCGTCACCAATGCCAACACCACAGTGCAGGTGAAGAGCGCGGGGAAGTATCACCTCTGGGTGCGCACCAAGAACTGGTGCCCCGGCAAGTGGGAGGCACCGGGTCGGTTCCAAGTTCTTTTTAATGGTAAGAAAAACCAAACCGTCTTTGGCACCGAAGGCGATTGGGCGTGGCAAAAGGGCACGGCCGTGGAGCTTGCCAAAGGCGAAACCACTATCGAGCTTGGCGATCTAACAGGCTTCGAAGGGCGTTGCGATGCTATTTTCCTCACCAAAGACAGCTCGGCGAAGCCGCCCAACGAACTCAAAGCTCTCGCCGAGTGGAGACGCGCCCAACACGGGCTTTCTAACAAACCAGACGAGGTAAAAAAATTCGATCTCGTCATTGCGGGCGGAGGCATCGCCGGATGTGCCGCTGCCCTCGCCGCAGATGAACAAGGTCTAAAAGTGGCGTTGATTCAGAACCGACCCGTTCTCGGCGGCAACGCCAGCTCAGAGGTGCGCGTGCACACACTCGGGATTCACGGGAAAGTCTCTCGTATTTTGAAAAAGATAGACACCAAGCACTGGCCTAACAATTCACCTGATGCTTACAAGGATGAATCCAAGCGTCACGCCTCCATGAAGGCCGCCAAAAACATCACCCTCTACCTCGATTACACGGTTACAGATGTTCACACCATGGGGAAAGCCATCACCGCGCTCCGTGCTCGGAGTAACACAAGCCACAAAAACATCCTACTATCCGGCGATCAGTTTATCGATTGCACCGGAGATGGCATCGTTGCGTTTAAGGCGGGGGCAAGTTTCCGCTACGGACGTGAGTCCAAAAATGAATTCAAAGAAAGCTGGGATAAATACGGAGACCTCTGGAGCCCGGAGAAACCTGACAATCGCGTAATGGGATCCACCGTGATGTGGCGCAGCACCAAATCTAAAAAAGCCGAGCAGTTCCCCTCAACACCCTGGGCAAAAGACGTCGCCAAATCATACGCAGAAAAACGAAGCGAGTGGTATTGGGAATACTCAGATAATGATAAACACCAAATCCACGATGCCGAGGCAATCCGCGATCACATGTTCCGCGCCGTGTATGGGAACTTTTCCAACGTCAAAAAAAATCCCGCCAATGCTCAGCTCAAGCTAGAATGGGTAGCCTACATCGCTGGTAAACGAGAATCCCGGCGCATCATGGGCGACTACATTTACAGTCAAAAAGATGTTACCAGTTTAAAAAAATTCCCTGACACCGTTGTCATTGAAGAACGCGAAATCGATGTCCATTATCAGAAGTCCCTCAAAGGTTTCGCCGTCGATTTCATCTCCAAGGCACTCTTTATGAAACTCAAGGGTCACTACTCCATCCCCTTCCGTTCGCTTTACTCCAAGGACGTTTCAAACCTCATGATGGCGGGGCGTTGCTTTAGCTGCTCCCACATCGGGCTAGGTGGACCTCGAGTAATGAACACCTGCGGGCAAATGGGAGCAGCCACCGGATATGCCGCAGCACTCTGCAAAAAACACAGCACCACACCTCGGGGTGTTTACCAAAAACACATCAAAAAACTGCGTCAACTGATCGGCTTCTAACAACACCCATGAAGCGCTTCCTTTACATCGCACTCCTACTCAATTTTTTAATATTGTTAGGAACGGGCATACTGCGTTTTTACATTCCGTTTAGCATCGAGATCAGCCGCCTACACATCGTCTCCGGGCTGGCGTGCGGGGTGATGATTCTGATTCATTTGTGGGATAAATCCCGAGTCCTGCGAGCTAAGATAAAACCTCGCGGCTCGTGGCGCGGTTGGAATCTAACCATCGTGACCCTCGTTGCGTGCATTGCCCTCTGGCTAGCAGCCTTATCTGGCGTTCCGGGAATTTCCCACCTGATGTCGATGAGTTATGAAGCCCGTAACCACGCCTCCATTTTCCGAAGCCAAGACAACGTCGCCCACCTGACTACCGGGCAGCTCTTACGCGCCACCAAGCTGAGCTCCACGGGTGCTAGCCTTGATCTTGAACTCCTTTGGAAACAACCAACGCAAGGAGCAGCAATCGCCATCTGGGCTGAAACCAAATCCGGCACCATCATCGAAACCCTCTATCTAACAGGATCACTCAAATACTCCGAGCAACACCCCTGGGAAGGAAGCGTAGCACGCCGTGGTGAGATTCTCCCCGTGTGGAGGCACCGCTACACAGCCGTTTGTGGCGTGGACCCCAAAGGTGACGAAGACCTCATTTCCCGCCCAACCATCAACCACCAGTGGCTACTTGATCAGAAACTAGATGAGGCCAAAGAAGGGTTTGTGTTGTTTGTAGAAATCAACCTCCCCAACGATGGTGAACCCTCAATCATCTTTGCCGCCAACATCGAACCTGACGCACCCAACGCCTACACCCTGCTAAATTTGTTAGGCCACAGCGGAGGCAGCCAAACCGACGGCGAACTCAACTACGATGTCAGCACAGTGCCAGAGAGCCATAAAAACATCGAGCGTATCCTAACAAAAACTACTTGGGCAAACAAATAGCACCCGCGCAAGTTAGAGAGAAAGCGCCAAGAGGATATGTAATCTTGGACAGGATTAACAAGATTTACATGATTATACCAATGAGGAAAATTTTCTGGTAGTATTCATCAGGTTTCGTTTCACCAATGTCTTTCAGCCCATTGAGTGCCATACATCCCCCTAAATTTAACACACCTAACGCTAAAATGATCCAAATAGCCACCTTGGTGCCTTGAGGGAATTTCGGAAGCACCAGTATGCCTATAACAATAAGCGCAAAAATAAAAAACAAAGCGCCGCCGAGGTTATCCACAAATGATACACTCAGCCCAAGCTCACGCGCCACAAGCAGTAGCCCAATCGGAGCCAAACCAACCACAAGAAGGATAATCGCCAGAACCAAAAGAAGCCCATAAGCCCAAGAGTTAAAATATTGTCTCCTCCTCATCACCAAACCGTAGGGAAATTATAAGGCAAGGGCAAAAAGTTTTTCCAACACAGATGAAAAGGAAGACCACGGATAACAGAAGCACGTGCTCTGAGTAAGCCTTCAAACTGAATACTTCAAACTACAAACAACCTCATCCGCCCAATCGAAAGGTGTTTGTGGTATTGATCGATTCCAAACCATCGCAAGTGATAGGTTTTTTTCTGGGTAATGCTGCGCATAGGTTGTGTATCCTGGTCCGCCGCCACCATGGCCATAGGATTTACCGAGCGGGTGGTTTTTTGCGTGCATCAGCCCCAGTCCATAAGCGGCCGTGCTTGGTGGCTTCAGGGGATAACTCAGATCCACAACGGAAGTCATCTCCGCCAATGAATCAGCGTTTACCAATTTGTTAGAAAACAAACCATCGTAAAACCTAACAACATCACTCACCGTAGATATAAAACAACCAGTAGCTATCCACCCTGGGTGGTAGCGTGCGCGGAAATCACCATCCATCTCAGGGTCATTGCCAGGCAGCAAACACCCAGAGGTATCCAGTTGCTTAAAATACCGAGTATCCGCCAGCCCGAGTGGTTCTAGGATGTGCTTAGCCATCCACTCCTCATCTGTCATACCGCCAAGGTGGGCGATGAGTTCCTTGATCAAAGCGTAGCCCGGATTGGAATACATCCACCCTTCTCCTGGTGGAAATAAGGGAGTGTTTTTTAGGCCTACCTCCATGAGTTTTTCATAAGTCCACGGCTTCTCTGGATGGGTGTGAACCGCCTCTTGGTATTCCTTCTGTGAAAAGTAATCCGAAAGCCCACTGCTATGGTTGAGCACTTGGCGGACTGTCACTTCCGAGGGGATCATTTCCCCATAGCTCTTATCTAACAATTCAGGCATGAGGTCGAGCAAACGCTCATCAAGTAGCCCGCCTCTTTGCTCGCTTAGCATCATTACCGCGGTAGCAGCCAAGGATTTTGATATGGAGTAAATATAAAACGGCCGCCCGTGTTCGGCAACCGTGATGTTGCCACTTGAGTGGGTTGTGATCCCCCCCTTGCGGCTGATGGCGCAGAGGACTCCCCCCGCACCTGTTGCTTCTAGGGAGCCACTTAGAATCTCAGAAAGCCCCCGCATGATAGATGCCTACTTGATGAGTTTTAGTTTGCTGATGCGCCCTGTGGCATTCCAGTCTTGGACGTAGAGGTTGCCATCTTTATCAAAACTCAACCCGTGTGGGGCGGTGAAGATGCCGGGTTTCTGATCTGCTGGCTTAACACCGAACCCCGCCCATTGCTTGCGATTTGGGTTATCACCAACAAAGGAAACTGGCGTTCCGTTTTTATCCACGATGGTTACCCGTGCTTGCAGCTCAGCCACCGCACAGTGGTCGCCAAGGATGCTGACGGCACAAGGTCGGCGAAGGTTTTTGGCATGCTCGCCAATCCATTTCCCATTGAGGTCAAAGTGCACCAAACGGTTCTTAGCGCGATCGCAAACCAACAGACGTGGTGCGCCGAAGCGGGTATCAATTGCCAGTCCGTGCGGGGTGTTAAACTTATCCATTGCGCCACCTCTACCACCGAATGTCATCAGGCGTTTGCCGGTTTGGTCAAACTTATGCACGAGGTTAGAGCCGTAGCCCATGCTGACAAAAATAGAGCCATCAGGAGCTGTAGCAATACTGGTCAAGCCGCGTAATCCACCAGGAATCTCCCCTGTGTTTTTGTTAGGGATTTGCAAAACAATATTACCATCGAGATCCAGCTTAACGGCGCGTGGTTTTTTGGTTTCCTTGCTCGGCTTGAGCTGGGCGGCGTAGATGAATTGCTTATCGCCCTCGGTGACGATGTTCATGCCATGGATGCCTTGGCACTCGGGAGCCATCGCTTTTACAAAAGTGCCGTCGGGCTTAAAAACACAGATCGACATCGCATTGTCCGTGCTGGTGTAGATCAATCCCTGAGCATCCACTACCACGCCGCCGTGAGTTGGCCCAAGGTTTTTGTTTTCAGGCAGCTTACCAAACCCTGGCACCGTCTCGTAAGTGAACGCACCATTCCCAGTGCGTGCTACCTCAGTGACACCCTTACCCTTTGGCGGGTGGGTATGGCCATCACCATCGTGAGCCATAAGAGATGCTGAGATGGAGATGAGCCCGAGGCTCGCTAGGCTGGTGGATAGAATCTTTTTCATCAGGCACAGATACTGGAATATCGCTCCGTTCTTGCAAGGATAAGTTTTGTCAAGTAACGTGCCGCCTATGCTATCATCATCACGCCGTTTGAGCCGCCTGGGCATCTCCATCCTGCTCGTCACCAGTGCCGCCGCCTGCCTCTGGGACAGAGACACCATCACAGATGAACTCCAGACTCGCGCCACGCAGTATGATCTCTCCATGGGGCAGTTCCCATCACATGGCGATGAATACTACTTTGCACGGATCAAAAAACTACGCACTCAGCAGAAAGCAAAATCTCTCACTGTAGATGAAAATAACGATCTCGCCGTTGCCTACATCCGCACCAAGCAGTTCACCACCGCACTCGCCTTGCTGAACCAAAACCTCAAGCAACTCCCCAACCACTACGCCACGCTTTCTAACATCTCCATTTTGCACAAAAAACAGGGCAGCTACACCGCCTCCGTCCCCTACATGAAACGCGCCCTCGCCATTAAACCAGAAGGTCACATGGGACTTGGCGATTGGTATCTGAAACGACTCCGCTGGAGCGCGGCACACGAAAAAGAAAACGGCTCAGAGGACAAACCCGTGCCTACTAAAAACTTCCTTGGCGAGGCATACAGCGCCACCGATATGCGCTACGTATCCCCGCCAAGCCGAAACCGCAAAGAGGCAAACAAAAAACGCGCCACTTACCTAACAAAACTGCTCAAAAACGATCGCCATTTCCCGGATGCGTATGTTGTTTTTGGAGATCTCCTCTGGCAACACGCCCACCTGAACCTCGCGATGCGCTGTTACCAACACGCACTCCACCTCAAGCACCCAAACCCACAGATGGTACAATCTCGCATTGATGCCGTCATAGCGCACTGGGGCAGCGCCCCCTACCGGTCTCACCTCAAACCATCCCCTGCGGTGCTCAAACAACGCAAGGCACAGAAAAACAAATTCCTCAGCGAGCTCAAACAAACCGAACAATGGCTTGCCAACTTCCACGCCGCTGAGGCAAACCTTGTTAGACAAGGGAAGTTCCCAACCTTTTTAGAAACAGAAGCCACCCTCAAGTCCTCCCGCCACCGCCCGAAGAAATAGCGGTGTTCACACCTCGTTTGTTTTCTTACCTGTCATCACGAAAGGGCACAAGTTATCCAGATGGAGTCCAAAAAAATCCCAGCCCTCTAACAGAGAGCTGGGATATAAAAAGTTGAAGGTTTTTCTACCTTACTTGCGACGGCGCATAAGCAGAGCAATTCCACCGAGGCCAAGAAGCGCTGTAGATGAAGGCTCTGGCACGGATTGGACTTCTGCGAAGGTTGTTCCTACGATGAGGTTATCAAACGAGGCATCATTTCCACCACCAAGGCGAGCGGCTGTGGACCAGTTGGATCCTGTGTAGGCAACTGTTCCGTCAGCTGTTCCACCGGAACCATCCCAGTTGTCCGCACCATCCGGGTTAAGCCAGATACCAATGAGATCGTTATCAAAATCGACTACACCCATAAAGGTATTCGTGGAGCCATCTGCTACAAAAAGACCAGTGTCTGTGCTTGCACCTCCACCGCTGATTTCGAGACGAACTTCATCTGTTCCGCCATTTGAAACACCGAAAAATAGCTTTTCCGCAGTGCCTCCACTAAAATCATAAGAACTGAGCCCAGACCATGAAGATGTGTTGCTTCTGGTCATATCCCATTTGAAGAAAACAGCACCAGAGCCACGAAAAGCTCCGTTGCGCTCGGTATCAGGACCATCGCCACCGCCAGCCCCCTCGATGTTGCCATTGAATTCACGCTTGGCACTTGAGGCGTTAACGTTAAGCACGCCACCTGAAACAGAGGGTGCGCCAGTAACGTTATCCCAGTCGGACGTTGTTCCCGTGACCGTGCTATTCAAGTTATCATAATTAAAGCCAGTGCCGCCAGTCTGTCCAGCGATAGCTCCGTTGGTATCAAAGGTTTCAATACCTATAATCGCAGCCGAACTGGAGCCGCTGATAGCAGCCACAGCAAGGAGTGCCGTTAGTGAGTGTTGATAGTTTTTCATTTTGTGCGTTTTATTTTTTCCCCTTGAGATTTTACAGAGATGAGTTCGCGGAAAGAAACTGACATACGAAGGCCATGTCAACTGAAAAAGAGCTGCCGTAGCTCCTCAGCATTGAGGCTACACCATCCTGTCATCCTCACAATCCACACCTAATGACCTTTTTTAATTAAGACAATCAAAACGTTTCGCGCAGCGTTGCAAAACAAAGCCATATCTCATCTTTTTTTGTTGCTGTAGTCTCGACAAATTACCAAGAGCGGCAGCTCGGTAGGGGCGTTTTGCCAAAACAACCGCGTGTTGAATCCGTTGGCAATTCGCCATACCGGATTACTGCTACACCATTTACCACACACAGCTACCTGAGTGAACAGGTTGAGGCTTCGGGAACATCGCTTGGTAAAGATAACTCACTAGGGCACCTCACGGTCACTTTGGCAAAGTGACCCTACCGAGCTACCGCTCTAGGAATCAGGCGTCCGCAATGTCCTCAGCTGGGTAGGTCCAGATCTCGCTCAGCGTTGGGTGGTAGTGTGGGATGACGGCGAGTTGGCCAGCGGTTGCGCGGAAGCCCATCGCAACCACAATCTCGTGAATCAACTCCGTAGCCTCCGGACCCACAACTGAGCCGCCAAGGATTTCCTTCGTTTCCGCATCCGCGATGAGTTTGACAAAGCCGTGCTCAGTGCCGTGAACCATCGATTTCCCGTGATCGTTAAACGGGTAAGTTTCCACCAGAACATCCCGTTTTGCATCAGCCGCTTCCAGCTCGCTCATACCGACGGATGCCACTTGTGGCTCGGTAAAAATCCCGTAGAGCTTCATGCGATAATCCATCTGTTGGAAACCTGACTCACCGCGCAGCAGCAGCGCGGCATTGGTGGCGGCCTTCTCTCCCTGCTCGATAGCGATGTGCACGATCTCGTGTGGGCTTGCGACGTCACCCGCAGCAAAAATGTGATCGCAGGTGGTTTGCATCGCTTTGTTCACGATGATTTTCCCGCGTTCCAGCTCAACGCCCGCCTGGTTAGCCTGGAGGCTTTCTGTGTTTGGTTTGCGGCCAAGCGCACAGAGAATTTCCTGCGCCTCAACGTGGGTGGTTTCTCCGTTATGTTGGAAAGTGACTCTCTTTAACCCTTCGCTAGTGGACTCGATTTTTGAGATGGAAGTGCCGCAGAAAACTTTCATCCCACGCGCCTCAAGCGCTTCTTGCAGGGTGTCAGCAAGATCGTGATCCATACCTGTTAGAAGATGATCACTACGCTGAATCACGGTGACTGTTTTGCCAATGCCATCGTAGTAATGCGCCATCTCCAATGCAATGGCGCCGCCGCCTAACACGATCACGGAGTCCGGCACTTCCTCCTGATCTAACACATCATCACTGGTCACGTAGCCCGCCTCTGCCAAGCCGGGGATGTTTGGCACGGAAATGGTCGATCCCGTAGCCACCACCACACTCTTTGCCCTCACGGAAAACACCTCACCTCCATCGCGGGGCTGCACCTCAAGCGTGTGCTGATCCATAAACCGCGCGTAACCACGGATGAGATCGAATCGGCCGTCCTGAAGTTGCCCAGCTCGGTAATCACTGAACTCTTTGATCAGCTTTCGCTTCCGAGCGATGATTTGGTGAGTGTCCGCCTCACCCGCCTCAGCGCGTAGGCCGAACTCCTCCGCCTCACGGATCACAAGATTCCGATTTGCTGATTCGATGAGAGTTTTACTAGGCATACACCCGCGCAGGATACACAGCCCGCCGAGCTCATCCGCGCCATCAATGACGGCGGTTGTTAGGCCTTCGGAGACGGCTGTGCGCGCCGCAGCGTAGCCACCACTTCCACCGCCAATCACTACGAGATCATATTCCTTTAACGTCGATTCCATGCGCAATCTGTAGCGACTGCAAGCAAGTCTGACCAGCCTTGTGGCTTATTTTTTCTTCTTTTTGCGGCGTTTGTATGGATGCACAAGCTGTTTCCAAAACCCCTCCGGAGGGTGGCCGCTACAAATGCCATACTCCTCTGGCCACTCACCCTTGGGGCAGCGGTAGGTGCCAAATATCATATCGATCACAGGAAGGTGGACGGCGTAGTTGGCATCCATGTAACGAGGGTCCTTCGAGTGGTGCCAGTGGTGAAACTGAGGCGTAGCAATGATGTAGCGCAGCCAGCCAAAGTTAATGCCGACGTTAGCATGGATCGCCACCGCCTGCACGCCGACGAGTGTGATATACGCATTCAATGCCGCTTGCTCAAACCCTAACAAATAGAGCGGCAACATCACCAACGCACGCGTCATCAAAATCTCCCCAAGGTGGGTCCGAGAGCCCGCCAGCCAGTCCATGTGCTCTGCGGAGTGATGCACTGAGTGGAACCTCCACAGGAATCTCACTTTGTGATGGAAACGGTGGCAAATATACTGGCTCAAGTCCGCCGCAAACGTCGCGCAGATAAACTGCAGCCAGATCGGCATAGACCTCACAGCATTCCACACAGCGGGAATAGCCGCCCAACCAAAAATATCCTCGCTGAAGGTGGTGACAAAAAGTAGGATAAACTGAATCAACAAGTGGCTAACAAAAAAATACATCAGGTCCGTTCGCCATCCTTTACGCAGAATTTTTTGATCCTTCCGAAGCGCGAATCCTCTTTCGATGGGAATAAAAATCAACATGGAAAACACCAAGCTCAGGGCAAACCAATCAAGGCCAAACGAATACGGTGTGGACTCATAAGCCTTCACCTCCACGCCGGAGCCACCGAGCAGGGTGGCGATGAGAGCGGATATGATCCCGACCACGGCGAGCTTCTTGGAGCGATTCAGCACAAAGCTCACCACGCCCATGAAGTAGGCGATAACGAGGCAGATAAAGAGAATCCAGCGCACCACTTCTGTGGAGTATGCCGCCCGAAATTCCTCAGAGGTCAGCATACTGGGGTAGTAAAAACACAGCACCCCCATCAGGGACAAAATACCTAACAGTGCAGAAAGATACCCACTGATAATACCCTTCCCAAACTTTAAATCGACCTCGTCGTTCATGCTAGGAAACTGTCCGCATCAGTGGACTAAAGCGAGTTAATTTTCTACTTCCCTTTACGGATTAGAACCACGCCATTGGAATCATCTCCCTCATCGCCATAGATGTGGGCTTTGATTTTAAATGAGGCCCCGGTTTCGTAGTTCTTAATGTGCACGCGGTAGGTGTTGTTCTTTTTAGAGCCTCCGGTGTATCCGTGATGCATGTCTTTGCCCGATGGCACTGTGTCGTTTCTAACAATCTCAATACCATCGATGTCTAACCGCTCGCGCCCTCCAGTGTAGAGGAAGGTGACGGTGTAAACCCCGTTAGAGTTAATATGACCCGTAGCATCAAAGGTAACGATCTTTGCTTTTTTATTACCAATCTCCCCCGCTTTCCACTTGCCGATAACTTTACCGTGGCGTGCGTATTTATTATTTTTATCAACGTGCTGGAAGATCAAGCTGTGGCGTGAGTTATCCGGGAGGAATGTGGCTGCGCGGAAGCTTGCTAGCTGCGTGGCATCTTTCAGAGAAACTTGACCAGCAAACGGCTCCGATTCCGCCGTGGGTGTGCTGCCATCAAGCGTGTAGCGGATGGTTCCACCGGCCACCGCACACTGACCACTCAGGGCGCTCTCGCCACTGGCAGAAGTTTTCAAATCCAGATCCGGCACCGGTATCCGGTATTGATAGCCGAGCACGTTATAGCGCGCGTAATGCTGCCGCATCCGTGCGGTAAAGTCCGCATAATTGCGCTTACCCTGTTGGGTCCAAGTGACCTCAGCCAGCGCTGCCATACGCGGCAGGCTGAGGTAATCAATGTAGCCCTCAGAAGCCGCCGTTCCTTTGCCTGGCTTATCAGCAAGGATAGCTGCTTTGTGCAAAAACATATCACTCCAAATACAGCCACTGGCACCGAGAATATTCTTGGTAACCGCACCACTGAGCTGCTTAGGAACGGGGTGCCACTGGTAGGCTTTTTGCAGAGAAATCGGGGGAATCCAGCCCGCAGTTGGTGGCTCGCCAGGTAGCTTACTCTCCGCCACATCAAAGTAGGCGTGGCCAGTGAGAGACATCACAACGGGATTGCCGCGCTTAGCACCATCGACAGCCGTGCTCGGCTTATGCCACGTCATAATACCCGCATCTGGGCTAACACCGCAGCGGAGAATCTCATCCCAACCGATGATGCGTTTCCCCTTGGTTTTTAGAAACTTTTCTACTCGCGTGGTCATCCACCCTTGCAGTTGGTGCTCGGACTTGAGTCCTTCTTTTTTCATCCGCGCCTGGCAATCGGGGCACTTTTTCCAGCGTGAGTACTTTGCCTCATCGCCGCCGATGTGAATGTATTTTCCAGGGAAAAGCTCACACACCTCCGTGAAGACATCTTCGAGAAACGTCCACGTCGTTTCCTTACCAGCGCAGTAGAGGTCCTGAGAGATGAAGTGTCTGTTAGGCACTTTGAATTTTTTATTAAAACAACCAAGATGTGGGTATGCAACGAGTGCTGGCAGGGTGTGCGCAGGCAGCTCGATCTCTGGCACAATGGTGATATTCCGCGCTGTAGCATAAGCAACAATCTCCTTGATCTCCTCTTGGGTGTAGAATCCACCGTATCGCTTAGCTCCTTCACCACGGAAACCTCCCACCTCTGTGAGCTTAGGGTATTTCTTGATCTCAATGCGCCACCCAGCATCATCGATGAGGTGCCAGTGCAGGACATTCATTTTATGCAGCGCCATCATGTCAAGGTAGCGCATCACGTAATCCTTGGTGAAAAAATACCGTGAGACATCAAGCATCATACCACGCCACGGAAAGGAGGGTGTGTCTTTGATCGAGCATGCCGTAGCCTTCCAGCTAATGCCAGCGGCCTTGCTCGATGAGTGAATCTGCTCAGGGAATAGCTGGAGAATTGAGCGCGTGGCATTAAACAATCCGCGTGCCGTCAGCGCAGAGGCTGTGATTTCCCCCTCGGCAACGGTTAGAATGTAGCCCTCAGATTTCAGTGACTTGAGACTCGGCTGAATGGTGAGCAGGATGGCGTTTCCACCGCGCTTATTTGATTCTGCCACAGGTAGCTTGAACCCAGTGGCTGGCCTTAGCCCAAGTCCTAACAGATCCGCTACAGCCTTGCTGCCTTTGCCATGATAACCGATGGTTGTTTTCTCATTAAGAACAAACGGCTTACCAGCAATGAGTCTGAGTTCCTGTGGCTTCGGCACGATCGATGGTGCCTGTGCATGCACAAGTCCACTGGGCAGAATGAGGGAAAGTAAGGTGAGGAAAAAATAGGATGTTTTCATGGTGGCGCAGTCCATTACGCCGCAATCTGCCGCCTTTTGCAAGAATCCAAAATTTCCATCGCACTCGCTCTAGCTAGCGGCTATGTTTTCGGCAGCATGATGCCTGATGATATTACTGCTAAAAAATCCACCATGCCGGTATGGCGGTGGGTCCTATTACCAATCGCATCCATGTTACTGATGGCATTCCTCTGGTGGGGTGCTGCTGCTATCGAGCTCAGCTGGCTGAATGAGTTTTTCTTTCTTATCTTCTTTCTCCAAGTCCTGTTTGCAATTGTGGCATGGGTGTTTTTTGGCATTCGCCTCCGTCACCACTGCCACGTTGCAGTTATGATTCTCTTGATATTACTCTATCCTATTTTACAAATTGTGGTGCAGGGTAGTATATTTTTCGGCGGCTGCGTTTCCGTTATTCAAGAAACAGGAGTCACCTTCACCCACGGTGCTCCTGATGGCTATGAGGACCGATACAAAGACAAAGAAGACGAGGAAGAAACTGAACCACCCAAGCCTGAAGCACAAGAACCCGCCCCTGAGCCACCTACCAGCGAGCCCAACCACTGATCCACTAATCCATGAAACCATTTCTAACACCCCTTCTTGCCACAGCATCCCTCACACTACTCTGCGCTCAGAAACTTCCAGCCGCCTCGCCGAGCTATGCCGTTGTGGTGAAGGAGAGCGTTTACCAAGACGCCGAATGGGAAAAAGTTTGCCAAGCACTTCTAAAGAAACACCCAGGTGCCAAGCTGGTGAAGTGGCAGAAAAACCTAACCGATGCCCTACCCGCCCTGCGCACCACCCATCCGGAGTTCACCTGCTTCGTCACACCTGGCACGGAGACAGGCCCGCAATTTGTTGCTGAAGTTCATCGCCTCACTCGCCGTTACGATGATGATGTTTATACCGATACTCGCTGGGGAATCCTCACAGGTTACAATGCTGAGGCCGCGCTGAATCTTGCCAAGTTCAACCAACCGATCACGGTTAGAAAAACCAGCTCTGGCACCGAACTCGCCATGGATATGGTCGAGCAGGCCGTCTGGTATGATGAGTTGGTAAAAAACAAAACCGTTAGAAAAAACACCCCCGATGGCAAAGCCGTAGAAAGCAAGTGCCCCACCGACACCACACAACTGCTTGCAGACACCCTGACCGAGTGGAAATCTGATCTCTTCATCACTTCCGGTCACGGTTACAAAGAAGGCTGGCAGATTGGTTTCCGATACAAAAATGGCTTCTTTAAGTCCAATGACGGCAAGCTCTTTGGCAAGGACACCACAGGGAAAACCTTCCCTATCACTTCAGATCACCCGCGCATTTACTTGCCGATTGGTAACTGCCTGATCGGCTGTATCGAAAACAAAAACGCCTTCGCACTCGCCATGATGAAGAGCGCCGGCGTCAAAGGGATGATCGGCTACACAGTGCCCACGTGGTTCGGCTACGCCGGCTGGGGGATGTTGGATTATTTTGTCGAACAACCTGGCCGCTATTCGCTCAACGAGGCATTCATTGCGAACCAGCACGCCCTAGTTCACCGCCTCGATAGTTCCTTTCTGGACAGCATGAAACACAACCCCGCTCCTGGAAAAACCGTGCGTATCACACCCAAGCCCGTGCCTGGCAGGTATGCCGTCTGCTCTGATTCACGCGACTTCCCCGGCCTGCTGCATGATCGCGATGTGCTCGCCTACTACGGTGATCCCGCCCTGCAAGCAAAGATGGCAACAAGGGAATGCGCCTACGATCAGAAACTCACCATCGAGGGTGACACCTACACCCTCACCGTCACTGGCAAGCGTGGGGACAAAAGTTTCTCCCCTATCAATACCAACGGATCCCAGCGTGGCGGACGCCCCATTATCGCCTTTCTCCCCAAGCGCATCGGCAAAGCCACCATCACCCAAGGCAAAGAATTCTCCCCCACTATCGCCGATGATTTTATTCTCATCCCGAACCCTAACAAAGGGGATAAAATTATTGTTCAATGGAAGGCAAGCACCCAACCCTAAGCCGTGACCAGTAGCACTTCTGCCAGCGGCTCGTGGTTTAGCGAAGCCCGGGCTACCTTTCTATTAGCCCTACCGTTAATCGTCGGCCAAGTGGGGCAGATGCTTATGGGCGTGGCGGACACGGTGATGATTGGCCACGTAGGCGTGGTGCCGCTTGCCACATCCACCTTCGCTAACACCTTGGTGATGGTGCCGTTTCTCTTTGGCATCGGCTTACTGACATCCATCTCAATTCGGGTTTCTCAGGGGCGCGGAGGTAAACGGCATGATGATGTTAAAAACGCCTTGCGGCACGGCACATGGATCGCGCTAGGGTTTGGGGTGTTGGTTGTTGTTTTTATCGGCCTACTGCTACCGTTGTTAGGCTTTTTCGGCCAAGCGCCAGAGGTGGCATCCGCTGCCCCTCCCTACCTGCTGTTGGTTGCGTTTTCAATGGTGCCCGCGATGGTTTCCATTGCCTGGAAAAACTTTGGCGATGCACTGAACCGGCCTTGGGTTCCGTTCTGGATCTTGCTCGGTGGCGTGCTGTTTAATGTCTTCCTCAATTGGCTGCTTATTTATGGCAACTGGGGTATCCCAAAGCTCGGGTTAGAAGGCGCAGGCTGGGCCACGCTCATTGCGCGCTGCGCGGTGGTGGTAGGTCTCTACCTATGGCTCACACGCGGCCCACAAGTAAGCCAGTGGAGCCCGCGCCGATGGTGGGGAATGTGGCAAGCAAGCGAGTTCAAAACAATGCTCGGGCTAGGCATCCCTATCGGTCTTCAGCTAGTGGCAGAGGTTGGTGCCTTCGCCGCAGGTTCATTGATGATTGGCACTATCGGGGTGGTTGCCTTAGCGGCGCATCAGGTGGCACTCACCTGTGCCTCTACTTCATTTATGATTCCCCTTGGCGTTGCTATGGCCATCACCGTGCGCATGGGAGAAGCATCAGCAGCAGGCCCAGAGCACCACCCACTACGCCTGCGCCGTATCCTCTCAGGAGGATGGATGTTTGCTCTTCTTTTTACGGGTGTTTCCATGCTGGTGTTTATCGTGTTTGGCGAGTGGCTGGCCGCACAGATGGTCACCGAGCCAGAAGTGATTTCATTGGCGGCTAAGCTGCTGGTGATCGCGGGTATTTTTCAGCTGGTCGATGGATCACAAGTCGTCTCCGCCTCTGCCCTACGAGGATTGGGCGATGTGAAAGTGCCTGCATGGTTAGGGGTATTTTCCTACTGGGGAGTGGCCGTGCCCCTAGGCGCGCTACTCGCCTTCAGCTTCCACCAAGGAGCACAAGGCATCTGGTGGGGACTCGCTGGCGGACTCGCAACAGCCGCCCTATCACTAGGCATCCGAGCATGGCAAAAAGCAGGGTGACCCCCCTAAAACCCCCTACCCCAAACGCACAAAAAACAGCTCTCCACACAGAAGCGCATAACAAAATCACACCCGCTCTGGATATAGGCAAAGAGAGAACCCGCACCAAATAGTTGCAGGCCTCCCTTTCTCCCGCCTTTTCAAGGTGCCACAATCCAACCAACATTGAAATACCACCTAGTGAAATTCAAGCCGCAGTCAATAAGCTGGTCAACCGCCATTGCTAATACCATGCCAGCACAAATCCATATCCCTGCTTTTCACGATCACTCAAATCCCTTGAGGCCAGCAGGTCCGCCCTCCAATCTCCAC
>JBMYYO010000011.1:0-41298 GCA_049609505.1 Akkermansiaceae bacterium
GCAACTACGGCGGATCTAAAACAATCAACCAAGTCTCTCTCCGCATTTGGAAAAATGGCACTGAGCTAACAAGCTCTGGTCAGTTCGTTAAGAACTTCAGCAACGGAACAAGTAGCAACCCGTGGACTGCTAGCTCTGACACAAGCTTCGACGTCAGCGGCCTTGGACTGAACAGCTCCGCTGGTTCGGATGACAAGTTCAGATTTGCTATTTTCGTGACTGACTCAAGTTACTCAAAAAACAGCCGCATCGCGCTCGATAACTTCCGCGCAGTCGGACACGTTGACTGTGTGCCTGAGCCATCATCCGCAGCTCTGCTCGGCCTTGCTGGCATCGCCACACTGCTTCGCCGCAAGCGCTAGTCAATTTTAGTCGGCATACTACGTGCCACAGTTGCAACTTTACCGCAGTCTCCTCACCGAGGCTGCGGTATTTTTTTGCCCATGAAGCGGGAGTTCACTCTGGACAGAATCCGCTGCAAGAATGATACTGCGTCATGCGCTCACGTCTTCTTCTGATCCTTACCGTTCTACTGGCTGGACAATTGTTTGCCGCCGCCGCTCCTAAAAACCACGTGATCCTCTGTGGTGGTCCCGCATTGCGGCAGTGGGAAAACTTCCGGGTGAAACGAGATCAACACGATCGATGGTGGGCAAACTTCGTACGCGCATCCACTCTCCGTATGGTGGAAATCCGCCGCGCCTACGGCAAGGACGCGCCGATCACCTGGATCGTTTACCGTGATGGCTACGCCAAACGTGGTGCCGAAGACCGTAAACCCTACACCACATGGATTAAGGAACTTGCCGTAAAACGTAGAGTTACCCTCATCTGGGTAAGCACCGGAGGGCAGGCGATTTCTGCCATCAACAAACATCCATCCGGCTCAGTGATCGGGTTTGATTTCTTTGGCCACTCGAACAAATACTGCTTCTTACTCGATTACAGCAGTAAGATTATGGGTGCCAGCAAGGCATGGATTCACCAGAATGATCTCTCGCGTATCCGCCGTGGTGTCTTTGCCCGCAACGCGAATTGCCAGAGCTGGGGATGCCACACCGGAGAAAGCATGAGTGCCGTCTGGAAACGCACCACCGGACAAACCATGATAGGTGCCCATGGCAAGACAAACTATGAGCCCGTAGGCCAAGGCCGTATGCCATCAGTTTCAGGCCGCTGGATTCGCTAGTTTTCCCGCGAGCTGCCCCATTACATTTCCCTTATCAAACTTCTAACAATTCTAAGTATCAACCTATGAAATACGACGAGCTTAACCGCCTCCACTCCCTGCCATTCTTCGAACTCCTCAAACAAGCCCGCGCCACCCATGAGGAGAACTGGACTGAAAATGAAGTCCAGCTCTGCACCCTTCTCTCTATTAAAACAGGCGGCTGCTCCGAGGACTGCTCTTACTGTTCACAATCTGCCAGACACAGCACCGGGCTTGAAATCGAGAGACTAATGGAAAAAGACGCCGTCATGGAGCGTGCGCAAGCTGCCCGCGCAAGTGGCTCTACCCGCTTCTGCATGGGCGCTGCCTGGAAGGGTGTGCGCTCAGGCACCAAGAGGTTTGACCAAGTGCTCGATATCGTAAGCTCCGTTTCCGAACTCGGCATGGAAGTCTGCGTCACCCTCGGTGAGCTCGGTGCTGATGAAGCCGCCAAGCTCAAGGAGGCCGGCGTCACTGCTTACAATCACAACGTTGACACCTCACGCGAGCACTACCCGAACATCGTCACAACCCACACCTACGATGATAGGCTAAACACCATCCGCCACGCTCAGGATGCCGGAATGAGCATCTGCTGCGGAGGTATCCTTGGACTTGGCGAAACCACCGATGACCGCTTGAAGATGATCGAGGTTATTTCTGAGTTCAACCCACAGCCAGAAAGTGTGCCTATCAATTCCCTCATGCCAATGCCTGGCACTCCGCTGGAAGGCTCCAACCCGGTCGATATTTTTGACGTTGTTAGAATGATTGCCATCGCACGCATCGCATGCCCCAAGGCAAAAGTCCGCCTCTCAGCAGGCCGCACCCAAATGAGCGATGAAGGCCAAGCACTCTGCTTCTTTGCCGGTGCTAACTCCATCTTCTACGGTGATAAGCTCCTCACCGCGGAGAACCCAGCGATCAAAAAAGACCTCGCCCTCATTGAGAAGCTCAACCTCAATGCGCAGGCTCCTAACCCGCAGTTAGAAGCACCCGCCGCCGAGTGTGATAAGCCACTCTCACCCTGCTGCGGATAATCTCTGATCCCTCCCTCATGCACATTGCCATCACAGGCATTGGCCTCAATAGTGGCCTAGGCGACGGCGTACCTGCCCATCAGCGAGCCATTGATGCAGGCCAGCATCAGCTACGGCCACTCGCGGATCTGTTAGGAAACGACTCACCGTTTGCCTCCATCAGTGCTTCATGGATTGAGGATCGCTCCGTGATGTTATCTAGAAAGTGGGCACCCGCATCTGCGCTCTCACTTCACGTTGCCCGCCAAGCCATAGAGGATGCAGGCCTCACTGATTCTGATCTAACAAATACTGCCGTGCTGGTAGGAAGTAGCCGAGGGAACGTCGCAGGTTGGCTCTCCCCGTGGCCCGGCAGACGCCCCTTCAAGCTCATGGCAGCGAGTAACTCCATGCACGGAGAACTCGCCTCCGCAGTCAGTATTGAGCTAGGCACACACGGCCCATGGCAAGTGATCTCCAGTGGTTGTGCCGCCAGCCTGGATGCTCTGGGAATGGCACGGATGATGATGCTCGCTGGTATGGCCAAACGTGCCATCGTCATCGGCGTGGAGCTGCCCCTCTTGCCAGAAGTCCTGCAAGCCTACGCTCACACCGGGGTGCTAGCCACCCATTCTGGAAACGATCCCTACGCGCCAGACGCCAGTGGTTTTTTCCCTGGTGAAGCCGCCGCCGCATTGGTGTTAGAAAATACAGAAGAGGAAAATTCCCACCCGACCCTAACAGGATATTGGTGTAACTCTGATGCCGCCTCACCCATCGGAATGCCAGAAGACGGCGGAAGTTTAGCCCGTTGCCTCTCCCAAGCACTCGGTGATCTTAATGAGCTCAAAGATCAACCTCCCATTGCTGCAATTTGCCCACATGCCAGCGGGACTCTGCTGCATGGTAAGGCGGAGCTGGCGGCGATGCGTTCTCAGCTGAATACCGATCAACCGTTGTCACTGCATCCGCTGAAGCCTTTTACTGGTCATACCGTAGGTGCCAGTGGAGTGTTAGACTGCGCCATTCTCTCGCAATACATGCGGCAAGGAAGTCTTCCGCCGAACCTTCCCGGGCTGACTGATCCAGCAGGAGGCTTCACCCTTGATCCTGCAAATCCAGTGGGGAAAACTATCCTCAAAATCGCCGTTGGCATGGGCGGGCACAATTCCATCGTTTCGCTCCGCTGTCCTAATAGCCCCTAGCTAGTGACCAGATGCTCCGCCGATCTCTCATCCTCATCGTCCTCCTTGCCAGCTCGTTAGCCGCACAGGTTAAGAAGCCAGATATCTTGGTGATCGTTGAAGACGGTCCATCCCAAGATATCCGCCAAGCACTGACCAAGCTGGGCTGGCAAAGCGCCCAAGGCAGCTACCTCACCGCTAATGATGCCGCCCAACGGCAAGCCGCCCTTCACTATGGCGTTCACCCGCTGATCACAGGAGTCATCACAGCGGGAGATTGGCGTAGATCCCCCGCCCAGCAACCCAATTTGGTGAGCCTCGGCGAGAGCTTTGGGAAACAAAATTACTTCCGTGATTTCTACGGTGCCACTCACTTTGAGCTGCAAGGATTCTCACACAGCCAGCCACTGCCCGCTGGAGAGAGGGATAACTTAGTGACCCCCTTCAATCTATCAAAAACAAATTGCGATCAATCCCAACACATCCTTCCTCTAACAAAAACCGACAAAGCGCGGCTCACCGTCATGGCGGCAGGTCGCTACCTCACACCTGCTGACTTAGCAAAAAAACTTCCCGAGCTAGCAGCCTCCTCGGCGAACTTGATCATCCTTCACCTTGATCTAACAAATAATCCTCCCGCCGCCTATCATCGCTCTGCAAGCTGGCATCTCTATGGAAAGAAACTTCCCGCCCACGGCTTCTCCACAGTTAAAGTCGGCTGGCAGCTCTACCATGCACTTCTTGGGTTGATAGGCGTGCCAGCCCCTGCCGCCGTCACAAACCCACCGCAGTATTTTTTCCACAGCGGCAAATGGCCAATGACTGATCCGTTAGAAAAACACCGCCATCAAGGCTCCCTCGTAATTGGAGAACGTTTCTCCCTTGTTAACGGCATAGACCTTTACCCAACGGGAAAAAATATGCTGCCGGATCTAACGAATCAACTCGACCTCGCAGCACACCAAGCCGAGCACATTACTCTGCTCAGCGCGCACACCAAGTGGTGGCAAAAGGCACACGCCGCAATGAAAAACCCGCGCGCCTACTCTATTGGAAAAAATAACAACGAGCCACTCCACCTCACCGCCATGGATTGGCGCCCCGCCAAAATGGTGACCTCCAGCGGGAAAATCCCCGCCTACAAGGCAATGGTGGGGCAGCAGGAGTTGTTAGACACCTTGCGTGGATTAAAAGAAAACAAAGACTACCTAGAAACCTTTCCCGCTTACTCAGGAAGCTGGCCGCTGCGCATCACGCGCGCAGGGCGCTACAAAATCACCGCTTCTCTTTTACCAACTAAATATCTAACAGAAAAACAAAAACCCTTGGCGAAGCTCAAGGCGGGCACGGCTTATATTAACCTCGGGAAAAATAAAGTGCAGCTACGCATTCACCCTGGTGCCACCGTGATCACCGTGGAAACGGATGCCGATGTAGGAGCCGCAGACCTGGAGTGCTATTTCACCGGGCAGCTAAGGCTAGACCGGGAACTTGGTGCTTTTTTTGTCACCATCGAGCGCACGGGAGAGAAGAAGTTTAACTTCAAACCCAAGGCGAAGTAATACCAATAAAGAAAGTTTTTTGAGTTGGTATAAGCTCCTAACGGATAGGGTCCGGACAGTGGGCGCGGCGTTGGCACTTCTGGCAGAGATCGCCGAGGTAGAGGGAATCCACCCACTCTAACAGATGATTGAGGTGATCAGATTCATCCGTGATGAATCCGGCCTCGAAGTTGCGGCGGTGAGGGTTTTTGGCACCCATGCCTGCGCCTGTTAGGTTCGGTGAGCCGATGAAAGCGGAACGTCCATCTGCGATGATGGCCTTGGTGTGAATCCGTGGGCAGAGGATGCGCTCAAAGAGATCGCTCTCGATCAAAGATGGGTATTTATCAAAGTCTTCACGGAAACGCGGCCCTGGCTCTTTCGCGTGGAAGAGCCGCACGGCAATGCCGTTTTGCACAAGGTCTGAGAGAACTTCTAGGAAGGGGACAAAGCGCCTGCCTTTTGCTACATGCATGTCCTTGAGGTCCGCAGTGATAATCCAAAGGAACTTTCTGGCCCCTGGGATGAGCTCTTTAATAACCCGCTGATGGATATCTTCATTCAGGACAAGCTCAGTCATCAGGTATGAAATTAGCGGTAAGTTTTATATGCCATGATACCATCAACGATGGCTCGAGCGCAGTTGTTTTGGTAGGTGGTGGTGCACGCTCGGCGGCGCTCGTAGGCGTTGCTGATGTAGCCGCACTCCACTAATACTGCCGGGCACTTGGTGAGGCGTAATACGGCGAGGTCTTTGCGCTGGCGGGTGTCCCGATTCCGTAGTTTCAGCCTGCTGAGCAGGCGGAGATGGATGTGGGCGGCTAGCCGTTTACCCTGCTCACCGTAATAGTATGTTTCTACTCCGTGGTAGCGGCTACTGGTGTGGGCATTGAAGTGGATGCTCACAAAAACAGCGTTGCGGTAGCGGTTGGCAATGGCGGCGCGGCCAGTGAGCGTGACGTAGTGATCACTGCGGCGCGTCATGGTAACGGGCATTTTGCGTGCTTTGAGTAGAGATTCCACTCTCTTGGCAACGCTCAGGGCGAGGGTTTTTTCATAAACATGACCACGGTGCGCACCCTTGTCCTTCCCTCCATGCCCCGCATCTACAATAACTCTGGAAACGTTCCGTGCGTCAGCAGGTGAGAGAGAAACTACCAACGTGAACGTAAGGCAGATCAGGCGTAAAAGTGGCGATGGGGGAGTTGGGAGAGCAAAAGACATGGAGCAACGATGAAGGAAACCCCAAACTACACCCAGCAGTTTGGCTGTCAATCCGTTAAGGATGATTAAGTAATTGATAGGTTGAATAAACAAATGACTCATCTCCCGCGAAAGAAGATGGGTTTGGAAAAGTGGATGAGAAATCATCGGGCCGTGTAAAACGGATGAGATCATTGGTATGGATGTAGGCCACTTATTCCTGCACTACTTTCAGGCGCATGAAGAGTTTTTGGGTAGTTGAAATTGGTGTGATTGTGCGCCACGTCTCGATGATCGTGCCGTCGCCTTGGTGGTCTTGGCTGATCATGGTGACGTGGGTTTCTCCTGTGAGCCAACTGCTGGCTTCGAGCGTGGTGGAAACCTCCACGCTGGGTTTCAGGTCATCGGTGCCGAGCTTTTTACGGAAACTAAGGGTTAGATAGCTAGAAGTGATTCCTCCATTGGTGACTTCAATGATGCCGCTAGAAAGCTGATCAACGCCGCTGGTGCTGTCGTTTTCAGAGCTGCCCAGGAAGTGCTCTATTAATGCAGGTAAACCATCGTGATCAAGGTCTTCATTCGCGTTTCCGGTGAAAACAGGCAGGGCATCACTGCCGCCGGGAACGCCGTGGGTCGTGATACTGCAGCGCCAGTTGGCGGGATCGTTGTGGTTGGTGTTTGATGTGGGGTTTTTCAATACGAGCGAGTATCCGAGGCCATCGGCACAGGTGGGCCATGGTAAGTTATCACTGTAGGTGAAGAGCTGGACGGTGCTGCCTCCCTTGATACCAAGCCGGATGGTTTCGCCGCTGTTAGAAAGTTTTCCAACCCACTCGCCGAGGATGGTAATGCTGGTGCCATAGCGAGCTTGGAAGGCGATGGCATCCTCAACAACAACTGCACGGGCACCAGGTGCTAAGGTTCGGTTCCCCAGAGGCAGGGTGGCAAAGTCAAAGGTGACCCCTTGGTTGAACTCAAGGTTTGTTAGGTCGATAGCGGAGGCTCCGGTGTTCATGATTTCGATGAATTCAAAATCATCACCATCGGCTGCGCCAAGAGTTGATTCGCCCGGCTGGTATGAGAACTCGCTGATTGCAAGATTCATCGGCGATGGTGTTTCACCGAGGGTAAAGGTGGCTTCTGTTAGGGCGCTCCATTCTCCACCGTCGAGCACGCGGGACTTGATGGTGGTTGCTTGGGTCACTGAGATGGCGCTACTGTAGGAGGTGCCTGCCACAGCTCCGCCGATGGCGCGCGGGTCCGTCCCGTCAGTTGTGTAATAAATAGTGCCTGTGGAGTTCGGATGGCTGATGGTGGCCTGAAAACCAGACACGACCAAGCCGCCGTGCTGATTGTAGCTCGGGGGATGGGTATCTGGATAAAGACTATCTGCGCGGAGCTGGGATAGTAGGGTTGCCTCGCGGCCATTCAGCCAATTGCGCATGCCGTTGACGGCGCTAAGCCAGTCAGCATGGGTGTAGGGACCTTGGGGGCGTTCATCCCCCCAGCGTGCGGACTCGGCAATGATCGCGGTGTCGATAGTTGCCTCACGGCTGGCAATTCTCGCGAGAGTTTTTCCATGGCTGAGCGGTCCGCCGTTGTTGAGGGCAGCGTGTGCGTGATCGGCAAATTTGATTTTGTATTCATCGTTGTTAGATAAATACTCATGGATGAATTGTGGGTTGCTGCGGTTCAGGGCATCAGATTTTCCCGGTGAGTAGGGACCTGTTACATCCGTCGCGTTTCTGGCATCGAGACTGTGTTCGGAGTCGTGCATGAAAAACTGGAACCCGTGCTCATTGGTCGCGCGGTTTCTCATT
The DNA here is from genome assembly GCA_049609505.1 of Akkermansiaceae bacterium. Classification (GTDB taxonomy): domain Bacteria; phylum Verrucomicrobiota; class Verrucomicrobiia; order Verrucomicrobiales; family Akkermansiaceae; genus Oceaniferula. The sequence goes on from JBMYYO010000011.1 coordinate 7,978, forward strand.
CCAAACCAATTGTTAGATGGGTTGCCAAACGCCAGTGGAGAATCCGCGCTGCCACTGTAAAAAACGATCAGCATGTAATCGATCAAGGAGTCCACATCCAGGTAGTTCTGTTGGGCAGGAACTACTGCGCCTGTGTTGTCCATCCCTTGCAACTGAAAGTAAGCAGAATTATCGGCGGAGGAGGCATCGCGCACATCTTTTGATAGGTTCCAGGTGGCTTCCCAGGCACCTCCCGCCAGGTCCCCGTTGGTGGCCTCCGTCCGGTAACCATTTGCTGAGCCTGAAGACTTAACGGCATCATAATCTTCATTTTTGCCCCCCAAGTAGGAGTCCCCGTGGTGTGCATCTGCCCTTTCCTGCGTCATATAGAGTCCCCAGTAGAGGCCATTAAGATAGAGGTGGAAGTAGCGGCTGCGGGTATATTCCCAGCCCATATCTCTCTGGCTATCGCGGTTCATCACATCACGGATGAAGGTGTTTTTTGAGCCGTCGTTCGAGCTGGGTAGCGACCATGCGTAGTTCTGCGCGGTGCGGAAATCGATCCGCTTGAACGATGAGGCACCTTCGTTGCCAAACAACTTGTAGTTTAGCCTAGCATCGCCGTATTGCTGTTTGAAAAACAGGCGGAACGAGTGCTTGGCGTTGTTTTTGGTAAGGGAAAACCCGCCACGGATGCGCAGCCCACAGGAGGCGGAGAAACCTTCTGTGTTTCCGTCAGGATCGCTATACCCTGCGGGAAAAATCATCTCCACGGATGCTGGGCGTTCCCATTGGTTACCACGGTTGCCAGGGTTGACATAAATCCCCGTTGATGTGCTGAGGAGGTTATCCTGATCTGTGACGATGGAGATTGAGGGCAGTGCTAACAGCGCGGCTTCTACCTCGGAGCTTGATGCATCGACATTACTCGGCGTGTCCATTCCGTAGTCCAGCCTCTGGCCGTTCACGGGGCCCGCCGGCCAACCAGCCGGACTGCTCGGCTGGTTCACGACACTGGCTGGGAAGATGTAAGTCTGAGTATCTGTGTTGGAGGGGAGAAACTCTGGGAAAAACGCCGCGGTCCGCAGCGTGGCGGTGCTGTTGATTGGGACCGTGGCACCGGGGGCCGACTGCGAGTCCGGGGCGGCTACTTGTGTTCCGTTAGATAGCGACGGCACACTGCCATCAAGGGTGTAGATGATTGTTGCTCCTGGTGTGTTGCTGGTGATGGTTTCGCTGAATGAGGTATTATGAATGCTGCGGCCAATGGTAAATTTGGTATCCGCCACAAAGCCTTCATAAGAGTGCCCCGTGTTTGCTGTGCCAGGGGTAGGAGTTTGTGAGAGGCGGTATTGGAAGCTTTGTTCGATACCGGTGAGCTCGGTAAGTAACAGAAGATCAGAGCTGTTAGAGGATGCGTTCACCACACGGAATGACAGCACATTGAGGCCAGTTTTCAAAAGCCCCGTATGCTGGCTAACGTCAATGTCCGCAAAGACTTCACTGGGCTCAGTGACCTGCACAGGGTTAGTGGCATTCACAGCATGAATAGGCGTTCCGTTGAGGTAGGCCTGATAGCCATCATCGTGGATTGTGCGCAGGGTCAGCGATGAAAATGCAGGAGCTGATGTGAGAGTAAATGGGATCCTCACCCACAGCTCGGTAGTGCCTGAGGGCACGGTGGTTTCTATCTTGTCATTATCGGTTCCGTTGCTGTCATAGCCAATGCCTCCGGCAGCTCCGTTGCTCCAGCTGCTATCGTCAAAGTCATCCTCAAACCACGCATCGCTCTGTGCATCGTTGGGTGGATTGGTCAGGGTAAACTTTAATGGATTAGCAGGGCTAACGAGATTCGTGCCCGACGACGATTGCCCGTAGCTGACGTCGGTTTTTTGTTTCGGGTAGGGGCTAAACTCACTGGTTTTTAACCCGCCAGGCTTCACGAGAGCGAGGTATTCACCATCGGCGCTGAGCGAGAAATTAGTGTGTAGTTCTGACGCAGCATCATCACGATCTTTTCCCGAGGCAAAAACAACCACGCGCTCACCTGCTGCCAGGGTGAGGTTTGGAAATAGCCACTTATTTGGCTGCACAGAGTCATCGGTTAGCGCCCAACCGCTAAGGTTAACACTGGTGGCATCGGGATTAAACACCTCGATCCAGTCTTCGTTGTCACCATCCTCATCCTGCAAGCCGTTGCTATTGGATGCCATGAATTCGGAGATCACGGGATCGGCTACCAGCAAGGATGTGGTGGATGCCATCATCAACAAGCTGAGGAAAAACCTGGTTCTATCGGGCATCTGCATGACAAAAATATGGTGGCAAGGATTTCTCCCAGCCACCATATAGAAGTGATTTTTTGTGTAGTTCTACTTGCGGCGACGCATGATCAGAGCAAGACCGCCGAGGCCGAGCAGCGCAGTAGATGATGGCTCAGGCACGGCAAAGGCATCTGAGTGTGCGGTGATTTCAGCACCACTGAGTGCAGAGTCGTAGGAGGCAAAACCGAGGATGTCGCCATCCATGACGTCGAAGAAACCCGCTGGTGCAGTTGCATTTCGCGCACCCCCAAGGCCGACAGTGTCTGTCAGTGTTAGGCTAACACTCGCCATTGTGGCGACAGATATTCCGTTTTCATAGATCACAGTGTCTGTGCCATCAAAAACAAAAGCCAGATGGATGTCGGTATTTATCGTCGCAGCAGCAGTCGAAGTGAAGTCTGCTACCCCAAAATTCGTAATGCCGTAACGCCCTGTGTCAGCGCTCTGTTCAAACTTGAGCCCCTGTCGAGGACCTCCAAGGATGGAATCGCCCAATAGAGCCGAGCTGCCGCCTCCTAAGCCTGCATTTACTATAAACTCAAAGGTGCGTGAGGCGGTGAGGCTTCCTACGTTAAACTCCTGAGGAGTGCTTACCGTTGAAAAAAGACTGGAGGCAGCTGAGGTGCCGTTGCCGACTTCAGCCTGCCACTGAACGAGAGCAGCGTTCGATGACGCTGCCAGCGCGGCTGATGCGCCGAGGGCTAGTGATGTGTATTTTAGTTTCATAATCAATGTTTTACGTAAAGGGTGGTCAACGCACAGTTCAAATTAACTGCGATGTGGATGGCTTAATAATAGAACGAGTCAATTTATTTAAAACACATTCAGGACCAGGGGGACCAAGCTAGGGGTGGAAGTTGAATGAATAGCTGTAGCCGTCATGGAATCAGCCATCTGTAGCAAGTAGCAGGTGGTTGATTGATTTTGTAAGGAAGGTGTGCCGAGCATAGAGACCCTCAACCCCCCCCATGCCAATTCTGTCCAGCTCCGCAGGAAACAATCTCAAGCAATCCGGCTATCGAGGTTAAAAACCTGACCCGATGTGTGTGGCAGGTGATGGTGCAGGTGGGTGATGAAGCTGGCGGCGGACTGCGGGGTGTTGAAGCCTGTTAGGCAGTGGGCACTGCGTAGTCTGTCCGTGGCGTGTGCGGGGAGGTTTGCCGTCATGTTGGTCTCCATGAAGCCGGGGAGGATGGTGTTTACCCGGATGTTCCTGCTGCCGAGTTCCTTGGCCATGGAGGCGGTCATGCCGAGTAGTCCAGCTTTGGCGGCGGCGTAGTTGGCTTGCCCCACCGGGGGATGAATTCCTGAGAAGCTACCGATGAATATGATGTGCCCTTGGCGGCGTTTGCTCATGCCGCGTGCCACTGCTCGGGCACAGCGGAAGGCGCCGTGCAGGTTGGTTTCCATCACCTCATCCCACTCGTGCTCGCTCATACGGGTGAGCATTTGATCGTGGATGATGCCGGCGTTGCAAACGATGAGATCAATCTCACCTGCGGAGGTGAAATAGCTGGAGATGGATTCCTTGTTAGAAACATCCAGCTCATCACGCCCCGGGGTGAGTGCGCGCATCCCGGAGGTTTCCAGAGCACTCGCGGTGGCTTGGGCGAGATCGCCATGGCCACCGGTGATGAGTGCCGTCTTCATGGAGTGTGTGGCTCTTTGCGGTTAGACCAACATGAGCGCTGGGTTCTCGATGAGCTTCTTCACCTCGTTGAGGAACTTGGCACCTACTGCGCCGTCAACGACTCGGTGATCGCAGCTCAGGCCGATGTTCATTCTCATGCCAGAAACAATCTCGCCGTTCTTAGAAACGGGCTTCTCCACGATGGCACCCACACTGAGGATGGCTGCTTGTGGTGGATTGATGATGGCATCAAAGCTCTCAATGCCCCATGCGCCGAGGTTTGAGACGGTGATGGTGCCGCCATCGAACTCGTTAGGGAGAAGTTTCTTATCGCGGGCGCGCACGGCGAGGTCTTTTACTTCACCGGAAATTTGGAGCATGGATTTGTTTGCTGCGTCTTTGATGACTGGAGTGACTAAGCCATCATCGACGGCAACGGCGACGGATACGCCGATTTTTGCAAACTGGACGATGTGATCGCCATTGAAGGAGGCGTTCACCTCGGGCACGGCTTGTAGGGCGTTGATCACGGCCTTGAGCACGAAGTCATTGACGCTGTATTTGTTCCCGTGAGTTTGCTCCGCTTGTGCGTTCACCTGCTTGCGCAGAGTCATCAGCGGGGCGGTGTCTGCTTCTACGTGAAGGTAGAAGTGCGGGATGGTGGTCTTGGATGTGAGTAGGCGGTCAGCAATGATGCGGCGCATGGAGGAGAGCTCGATGCGTTGGTCCTCCTCAGCCGCGGTAGGGTTGATCGCTGCAGGAGCAGGCGCGGCAGCGGGTGCTGGTGCGGGTGTAGTAGCCTGAGACTTGGCACTGGCCGCGAGGGCACTAGCGGCACTGGCAAGTGGAGATGGGGTGGCTTGGGTTTGGGCTGCTGGCGCGGTGGCAGCAGCAGGGGCAGTGAAGTTTTCTACGTCAGACTTTACGATACGTCCGCCTGGGCCTGTGCCGTTGACGGCGGAGAGATCAATCCCTTTGGCGGCTGCAATTTTCTTAGCAAGCGGTGATGCCTTGATACGTGAGCCGTCAGAGCTGGTGTTGGTGGTAGCAGCCGGGGCGGGTGCAGAGGATGGAGCCGGGGCTGTGGTAGTTGGGGTGGGTGTTTCCGCGGCGGGGCTAGCTGGGGTTTCTGCTGCTGGGGCGGAAGTGGCACCAGCTTCTTCGCCGTCTTCAAGAAGGACGCCTAGGATGGCGCCGACGGGTGCTTTTTCACCTGCCTGCACACGGATTTCGGTCAGTGTGCCTTCATCGAATGCTTCCATTTCCATGGTGGCTTTATCGGTTTCGACCTCCGCGATGACGTCGCCGATTTCGATAGTATCACCGATTTGTTTATTCCAAGCGACAAGGGTTCCCTCCGTCATGGTGTCGGAGAGTTTGGGCATTTCAATATTAATAGGCATGGGAAAAGTTGATTGTGGCTGGAGATTCATCGGTGAAACGCCAGCTTTGGGCAAGTCTAAACCTCTTCTGACAGAGAATATCATTGGCAAATGAAGAAAGCAGTCACAGAGTGCGCGTGCCGCATTCCATGAGTGCGGCTCCTTACGGGAGGCTCGCAGACGCGGGCAGGAAATAGCTGGGGAATCCGGTGACGTGTTTTTTAACGAAACATCACTCCGGAGCGGTTCCGCCACTGTGAGTTACGGGTGAAGTTTTTTACTCCGTAGCAAGCCAGACTACCAGCCTGTGAGGATAGATCGAACTGCCTGCGGAAAACGGGCACCATCTAAACAACTATGAAAAAACAAAACACAGCACAACAAGTGCTGACTAGCAAAACGACGGGAGGTATCAGCCTGAGCGCCACGGCAGCTCTGCTCACCTCAATCTGCGCCCACGGGCACATCCTTGATGAAACCACTGTGCTTGCCACGGGTTTCCAAACCGGCAGCGAGGAAACGGGACTGCGTGTTCACGTTGTCAGCGGAGATGAGATGGAGAATCGTGGGGTTTTCCGCATGAATAACGCCGTGCTATTCTCGCCAGGGGTGAATATATTCTCCAGCGGCGGGCAAGGCACGGTGAGTTCCATATTTACCCGGGGCACGGAGTCTGATCACACGGCACTTTTTGTCGATGGGGTGAAGCTTACGGACTCCCGGGTGTTTCCCTTCCCTGCATCTAACATTCTATCTGGCGGCGGTATGCACGTGGGGGAGAAGTTAGAGCTGCTCCGCGGTCCGCAAAGTGCGCTGCACGGCAGTGATGCCATCGGTGGTGTGCTGGGACTTTCTCTGGAAAAAGGAGGAGAGGTCATGGGCAACCGCGCGTGGCTAGAGCTCGGCTCATTCTCATCGCTGCGGGCTGGTCTTCGTTTCCAAGGGCGCGAGGGGAAGCTTGCTTATAATACCATTTTCTCATGGCAGGAAACATCCAATGATCGTGCGCAGAATGATTACCAAAGTCTCAATGCGGCGATTCGGTTAGATTATGATTTGTCTGATGATGCCTCGGTAGGTGTGACGTTCCGCAGAATGGATTTCGAGACGGAAGTGCCGCCATTAGGCATTACTCCTTATGCTCTGAATGAGACAGAAAACACCATCTATTCCGCGTGGTTAGAATCACGTATCAACGATCAGTGGTTCACGCGTTTTTCTCTGGGCGGCTACACGAGTGACTTCACGAACACGGGCGGCTTTGGAGACTCCAAGGTGGAAACAGAGCGCCTCAGTGCTGAGTGGAAAAATCGCTTTGAATGGAACGAATACCATGAAACCACAGGAGGTATAGCCGTTTCCTGGCTAGACACCATGAATACGGGCGCAGCCATTGCGGAGAAAAGTGAGCGTAACACCTCCTTTTACCTTCAGCACCGCTGGCACTCACGGGAGAAGTTTGATCTGTTAGGTGGTATCCGCCATGACCAGTATGACGATGGTGAGGGTAGCACCACATTCCGCATAGCAGGTGCCTATCACATTAACGAAAAAGTAGAGCTGCACGGCTCCGTGGCCAGTGGATTCCGCCGACCCTCTGTGGTCGATCTCTACGGATTTTTCGGAAGTGGAGGAAACCTCAATCTGAAGTCTGAGACTTCGTTGGGTTGGGATCTGGGGGTGCAATACTCTCCTAACGAAAACCATAACTTTGATCTCACCTTCTTCCATAATGATATCGATGACCTCATCGCCAGTGGCCCTGGACCCGCGTTCACTGCAATGAACGTGCAAGAAGCCCGCACCCGTGGGTTTGAGTTCAGCTACAAGGCCAAGTGGCTGCAAGATCGGGTGGAGACTCGCCTTGCCTACACCTGGCTGCAAGCAGAGAACCTAACAAGTGACTCCCGCTTGCTGCGCCGACCCACTCACACGCTAAATGCGGATGTCAACGTGGCGGTGACCGACACCATTAACCTCGGCGCTGGTGTCACATGGGTGGCTGATCGCGAGGATAGCGATGCCGCGACCTTTGCCCGTATCGATGCCGATGACTACATCGTTGCCCGCATCTACGGCAGCTGGCAGGCGACGGAAAACGTGCAGTTCAATGCCCGCGTAGAAAACCTCTTCGATGAACAATACTCGGAGGTGGACGGCTTCCCCGCGCGCGGCGTGGGTGCCTTTGCTGGGGTTACACTGAAGTGGTAACTACCGCCTGACATATCTCCCACCAGCGGCCTGTCTAACAAGACCTTGAATTTCTAGCTTTAAGAGAGCGGCGTTCAGGTCTGGCAGGTTCATGCCGGTGGTTGCTAACAGCTCATCCATGAGGCTGGCTCCGGAGTCTAGGGCATCAATGATGGACTGGTCCTCTGGGGGAAGCTCTGGGAGGGAGGACGGTGTGTTAGATGACTCTTGGAGGGGTAAAACAGAAAGGTCATCTAGGATGTCTTGCCCGCTGGTCACGAGCGTGGCTCCCTCGCGGATCAGCGCATTGCAGCCGGCGGAGGTGGGTCGGTCAATCTGGCCAGGAACGGCGTAGAGAGTCTTGCCCATTTCGCCCGCTAGGTTGGCGGTGATACGTGCGCCTGACCACTCGGGACACTCGACCACTAGCACGGCCTTCGACCAAGCGGCGACGATGCGGTTTCGCATGGGAAAGGTTTTTTTGCTCGGTGGCATCCCTAATGGAAACTCGGAAACAACCGCGCCGTGACCTGCCGCGATTTTCTCCGCAAGGCCCATGTTTTCCGGAGGATAAATTTGCCCCAATCCAGAACCAATCACGGCGATGGTGCGTCCTTTTGCAGCCACGGCTCCCTCGTGGGCGTGGGTATCAATGCCGCGTGCTAGGCCTGAGATAATGGTGATGCCACTGGTGGCGAGCTGGAAGGAAAACTGGCGTGCGGTATTAGTACCGTAGTGGCTGGTTTTCCGGGAGCCAACCACGGCGATGGAGTGATTATCAGATTCTAACAACTCGCCCCAAACATAAAGAACCAGCGGTGGGTCATACATCTGGCGCAGGATCGCCGGGTAGGCATCATCGTCCTGAGTGATGATTTTGATCCCCCTTTGTTCGGCCTCCCTCATCTCAGTGGTGAGGTCAACGTGGTTTTCCCAACCGTGCAAAATCTCAGCCGTTTCTTGGCCGATTCCTTTTACATCCATCAGCTCGCTCACGGGTGCGGTGAGGATTTTCTCAGCCGAGCTAAAACGATCTAGCAGTTTCCTAACACGGACTGGACCAATTTTAGGCAACATGTTAAGGGCGATGAGGGCTTCCCGTGAGGTCATGGAATTACGTTAGGCAAAACCCTATCATCTTGCAAGGTCTGGGCTATTTCTTGTGAAAAACAAAGAATCTTCGCAACTGTCTATTTGACAAAGGGGTGAATAAATAGCAGTATATCATCCGCATCTCCCCAAAGTTCGAAAGACAAAAACACAACCATTAACAAACACCACTACTCTATGAAAACGACCATGATTGCCCTGATCGGCTGCCTGTTTGGCACCTTCGCCCTGATTTCTGCTAACACTGAAGTCACCTCTGATTCTCCGCAGGTTGCTGACTGCAGCAAGTGCAAGAAAAAGAAGAAAAAAGAGGATGAGCCTGCTTTGCTGGCTGATTGCAGCAAATGCAAAAAGAAGAAAAAGAAAGAAGATGAGCCGGCTCTTCTAGCGGATTGCAGTAAGTGCAAAAAGAAAAAGAAGAAGGAAGACGAGCCAGCACTGCTTGCTTAATAGCGTAAAAAATTTCCCTAAAAAAACCGCATCCTGCCTCAAGGCACAAGGGTGCGGTTTTTTGTTTTTTGCCTTTTCACCGGGTGGAGCTTTACAGGTTAGATTGCCGTGCACGCTTGGCACTACGCGCGAGAAAAATGAGTGCGGCGATGCCAATGATAGCTAAAACAATGATCGACACACGGTAGGAAGTTTTTGTGCTCGGTTGGAAATCATAAGGTGAATCCGCATAGTGGAGATCGGAAAAATCAAACCCTTTTGCTGGCCAGGGTGAGCCGGCACCGCCCGCAAAAATGGATTTGCCATCGGCATGTACGGCACGCAATTGATCATCAATGCGGTAAGTTTGAACGCTGCCGTTGACATGAAGCACGGCGGCCTTCCCGCGATAGGCCTCAGGGTTAAACTTCTCGCCATCGCCAAACATCGGAGCAAGCAGCAGTGGCGCCTCGGTGGGTGAGCTGGTGCTCAGGTTTTGGATGTAAGCAAACCCACACTCGCCGGGTGCAAGAAAGTTTTTGAACCCATCAAACTCTGTGCCAATGTCGCCATCGGGTCGTTTGTTAGGCATGCTTCCCATGTAAGCAGAGAAAACATACTCGCTGCGGGTGTGGCCAGAGAGAGCAAGCTGCCGAAGGTAATCGTTAGAAAATTCACCTTTCCCTTTGCCGTCGAAGTAGGTGTCCGCTGTGTGGTCATTGGGGAAGGCGTTGTAGTCTTGATCAAAATTTATTAACAAATAATAGGCAGAGCGGGCGTTGGAGATAGCCGTCGTCCTCCGCGCTGATGCAGAGTCAGCAAAGCGGGGCGGGTTTGTTACAAAAACCACCCCGAGCACAGCAATGATCACGGCTAGAATCATCAACCAGCCAGAGGTGCCAGATTCCTTCCCCCGCGACGGGTGAGTGTTGTGTGGATTACATTCCATAGCGCTCATGCTTTTTTCTTCGCGCGCGTAGCCAGACCCAGACTAAGCCAATGGTTAGGAAACCAGCCACGCAGCTCCCAACTATAGCGGTTGTATCGAATGAACTATGCGCGCGACCATACACACCGGGTGTGTAGCTGTATGGAGCGTTGGCGTAGTGAAGGTTGTCTGGATTAAACGGCTCCTTCGCCCAAACTGTGCCATGCCCGCCATGAAATAAGCGTTTGCCTCGGTGATCCACAGCATGGTGGCTATTTATGATTTTGTAGGGTAAAACAGAACCATCTACGTGAAGCACAATCGCCTTGCCCTTATGCACGTCAGGGTTGAATTTTAGATCTCCATACATGGGAGTCATCAGCACGGGAGTTTTAGGGTGATTGCTCGTGCTGAGCCCCTTGTAGTAGGCAAAGCCGCATTCGCCTTTGGCAAGAAAGCGGGTATTTGGGGTGGTCATATCCTGAATGTTTAGACTCCCGATATCTCCATCAGGTTTCTCACTGGGCTCGCTTCCCCCTTTGGCGTAGAAGATTTCTTCACTGCGGGTTATGCCACTGATTAAGAACTGGAGAAAATAATCGTTAGAATATTCACCTTTCCCTTTTCCATCAAAGTTAGCATCTGCCGTTTCGTTGTTAGGGAAAGATCCATACTCTGAGTCAAAGTCGATCAATAGGTAAAAAACCTGTTTAGCATTAGACGTAGCAGTGGTGATTTGTCCGCCACGTTTTGAGCTCTTCATTATTACTGGGAAGAAGGAAACAACGAGAGCAATTAGCAGCAAAAGTGCTAGACCAATCATGCCGTAATTGGGATGGGAGCCGTGCCAATCTGCATGCTGTCTTTTAACGTGATCTGTCATTGTGTTAGGTTTTCTCGGAGGAGCTGCCCCAATCTTTGATAGCCTGAATGAGAGATTTTTCCGTTGTAGAGTTACGCTCTGCCTCACCGTAAGTGAGCTGGTAATGGTAATCTAACAGGAGTTTTGCGAATGGAGGTGCTTCCCCTGCTTCAGCGATGTATTTGAGGTGCTGGCGCAGGGTGGTGCCCTTTGGCATTGGGTAGCCGAGCGTGCTGGCGGACTGTTGAAAACGTGTGTAGTAGGGGAGTAGAGTGTGCTCGATCGGCTCACCATATTGATCCATGCCTGGGCGAGTGATGAAGCGGAAGAGGAGCAGGATGAGAGCGATGCTGACCGTCACAGCTAGCACGATGCTTGGCACCTGCGGCGGGATGCTAGTCTCCACCCCTGGCGAGGAAGTGGTGGTGCTAGGCTCGTCATTACCAAAGAGGCTTTCTGGCTCTGGTGCGATCTCTTCCTCCTTCGCAGTGCTGGAGGTGGGTGCTCCGTTGGCATCATTTGGTGTGGTGTCAAAAACAACCCACCCGTAGTCCTTGAGGTGGATTTCTGCCCAAGCGTGGGAATCTTTTGCGCGGAAAACAAACATGTTCTGGGCTGGAAACAGCCTACCGCCAGACCAGCCGTATGCGATCCTGCTTGGCACGCCGATGGAGCGGCAAAGCAGTGCGGTGGCGGTGGCGAAGTGCTCACAGTAGCCGCGCTTCTCGATGAAGAGAAAGTTCTCCAGCGGGTTTGCATTGGCAGCGTTGGTGGTTTCTAACGAGTAATCATACTGGCTGCGCAAGAACGCCTTAATGGCTGCTAGGCGTGTGGCTAGATCACTACCAGGAGCGATTGTGCTTGTGAGGGCAGGGACGTTTTTTTGGAACTGCGGTGGGATGTAGAGGTCATGTTCGCTAGGCTCTGCCGCTGCGATAGTTGAGTTTGTTAGGTCTGTGAAATGTAATGGCGTGGAGCTGGCAGAGTAGGTGTATCCGTTTGTTTGGTCAGCGAGAGGAGGTAGTAAAAACAGCGCATCAGAAACTTGGGTCAAACTCCGAAGATCCGTCTCGCTACAGCCGTGCAGTGCACAGAAAACATTCTGTCCCGTTTCATTATATGGCTGATAGATCGTGTGGCGGAAACTAATAATCGCTGGCGGCGTAGGAAAGCTGATCGGCCGGGTGAGCTGCTTGGTTTTTTTGTTTGCCAGCGGCATCGCGGACCAGCGTGTGCCATCGAATTTAGAAAAGGCAAACGAGCGCAGATGTAGGCGGGATTTCATCAGTGCCAGGGCATCAGCTCTCGATTCTACTTCTACAAAAATCTCAGGTTTATTCGTCGGTTTATGGCTACTGTTTTGCGGGAGTTGTCGTTCAAGGTTTTTGCTAAACAGCCATTTTCCCGAGGTGTGGCCATCCATCTTCACATCGCCGTTTCGGTTGTTTCCGCCACTTCCAGCACCTTCACCATCACGCTGGTTCAGACCTGCGGTGTAGTCTTTGATAGTTAATGCCATGTTTTCCAGCGGGCTTGCCATGGTGCTGGTAATGGTTACTAACAGAAACTCAGCAACAACGATAGCGGAGACTAAGGCGAGGTAGTCCGCCCAAGATGCTTTACGGAGCGGAGACATCTCAGGCTCGCCGGACGATTTCTTTTTCCGCCGCACACAAAACCCAATCAGCAAGATAGCAACAGCTATCGCACTGCGCAGCAGTAACGGTGGAGCACCCTCCCAGCCGCGCAGCATCGCATAAGCGGCGGCCACAAAGAGAGCTAGAATGATGCTGCGCATGATTTAAGAATGAAAAGTAGGAAATGTTTTTGTTAGGCGGCGTTGTTAGGTGTGTGCACCGTTTTGATACGATAGCGCACCTGCCGGATATCCACAATGAGAGTGTGTGGGTGGTTGTCTAACAAATGTTGCCATGATGCAGGTGGCATATCTGAAACGATCATCAAGGTGTGTTCCTTAGATACGGACTGAAGCACGGTCTGTAGATCATGCGCCTCAATACCGCCACTGCGTGAAACGCGAGCCAGAGAGGTTGTGAAGTCAATCCACTGGGCGCGGGTGCGGCAAGAAACTTGCTGCCAGTCCAGAAAATCAGCCGTGATTTGTGTGGGGATACCACGCGAGTAAAGCTCCGTCACCGCACCAGAGAGCAGTGAGATAGCACGCTCGAAACGATCCTCCCGCAGCATCTCGCCACCGGTGGCAAAGGAGTGAAAAACCAATTGGCAAAAGTCTGGATGGAATCCCGGTGGATCATACTCCCTTACCCGTAGCCCATGACCATGCGCCAGTGACCTAGCAGATGCTGGCCAGTGAATGCGGCGTGCTGGATCACCAGGCTGCCATGGGCGCACTCCGCGCGGCTCACCAGATGAGTGACCAGTGCTGGCGCCGTGCTGCGGGTCCGCATCATGTGAGCTGCCATCTTCATTCAGCTCCATAGGAACAATCTGCCGAGGAGCCACCGTAACCGGATGCGTAAGCGTGGTGACCTTCTGAGGGCGGAATAATCCTAGCGGAAAATCAGAGCTAAGACACAAGGGGTGCTGATGGCTAAACCCACGCGATGGAAGAGTGAGCCACTGCTGGAGGCGGGAGCTCGTCTGAGAAGGAGTCCACGGCGCGGTTGTTTCGATGAGAGTTTCCCCCGGCATGTAGAGCTCTATTTTGATCTGAAAGGCATCCAGCAAGCGCCGATGATTCAGCAAACATAGCTCTATCTCGAAGTCACTGCCAGCGTGCACTTTTCCCGGTAGGTGGATCTGGAGCTCGAGCTGCTTAATATTCCAGCGCGATAGAAAAAACGCCGCCGTCAGAATTAGCAAGCCACAGATGCCGAGCACCATCATCCACCCATCCACCACTAATATCCCGCCGATGAGCAGTGCCACCGCGCCGCCCGCTACCGCGGCACCACGCCGTGTAATGCTCCGCCGAGATTTCTCTCGTCTTTGCGCAAGTGCGGCTGATTGTGACACGGGTGCTTTCATCCGCCGCTAGCCTGACAGTTTTTCTAACCTTTGGGAATAGAGAAACTAAGGCAAAAAACAGGGCCACATGGAGTGATCCACGTGGCCCTATTCGGGTTATGAAAAGAGGTTTTTGAAGTGATTAATCGAGGTCTTTCTTCTCAAGGCTGGTGTTTAAGTGACCAACAAAGGCAGAAATGCTTGGGAACTGAGAAGCGGAGAAGCGAGTGAATTCCTTCCCAGCGTCGTCCATGAGAATCACGGTGGGCACGCCGCTGACTTTGTATTTCTTCATCACCTTGGAGTTTTTATTGTAGAGTTCTTTGTTGCCACGAGGGATATCGATCACGCAGAGCACGTATTTCTTGGATGCTTTTTTTACGAACTCAGCTTTGGAGAAAACCTTTTTGTTCATCATCTTACACGGCGGACACCAATCGGAGCCAGTGAACTCAACCATGACGGCTTTGTTTTCTTTTTTTGCCTTGGCAACGGCGGCTTCGATATTGGTTTCCCATCCTTTGCCAGCGGCCATGGTGGCACTGGTAAATGTGGCGAGAACGGCGAGGGTGGCTAGGATTTGTTTGAATGCTTTCATCTTTAGTTAACGTCTTGAGGGAGCATTTTATTCCCAAAAAACTCGAAATCAATCGGGAAGTAAGTAGAACTTGCCCTCGTGAAAGCATTACTCGTAGCCACTGGAAATAGCCATAAGACTGATGAAATCCGCGCCATGCTTGGGGACGCCTGGCAGGTGAGTGATCTGAGCAGCCACCCAGACCTTCCTGCGGTGGAGGAAACGGGAACCACTTTTCTCGAAAATGCCACCCTGAAGGCGGAGCAAATAAGCGCGCAGGTGTCAGGCTTAACACTCTCAGATGACTCTGGCTTGGAGGTGGATGCCCTCGGTGGTGAGCCGGGTGTTTACTCAGCCCGCTACGCAGGTGCTGACGGTGACGATGCGGCTAATAATAAAAAATTGTTAGAAAGCTTGGGAGGCGTCACCGAGCGCACGGCGAGGTTCCGCTGCGTGATTGTTTTGGCTGAAAACGGCAAGTCGCTTGCACACTTTGACGGTGCTGTGGAGGGCACGATACTTGATGCCTATCAAGGAGATGGTGGATTTGGCTACGATCCCCTTTTTGTCCCAGATGGCTATTCGGAATCCTTCGCCCAGCTCGGTGAGCAGGTGAAAAACTCACTGAGCCACCGCGCCAGAGCGATGCAGCAGGTGATCGAGTGGCTGGATCAGCAGTAGGTAGGCGCGGGCTAGCGAGGAACTTTCCCCGTGGCAAAGATCTCACCTGTAAAAACCATACCGAGATCGGTGCCTTCCATATCAAACTTATCTTTCATCACGGCCCGAGGGATATGAAGGGTGGCGATTCCGTTTCTAACAGAAAGAGTGCCAGTCAGTGTCACTGGTTCTGTTTTTCGGATCGTGAGATCAACGTTGCGGGCGCCCACTCCGCGTGACATCACGGGGCCCCTACCAGACACTCTCGCTGTGCCGCCCACGGTAAAGTAGTTTCTCGCTGTGCTGAAGCGCTGATTCACGGAGACAATACCCTGCTGGCTGGAGCTGTGGTGGGAAATTTTTAGCACCTTGGGAGGAATGCTCACTTGGATGCTGCCGATCAGTCCGGCCCACTGGAAGTGCATGTTCATTGCATTCTGATTGGTGAGATGAATCTTTGTGAGTGAGAAACGGAGCCGACCATCACGTAGCGGCTGCACCTTGAGGGTGACGGTTCCTTGCAGTGGGGTGTGGGAACGGGCAGCTCTCTCACCGACCAGTGCCCGGTTGGGGTCGAGTGTAAGATCGAGTTTTCCAGTGGATTTGTTAGGGTTCAGTCTCAGCACCCAGGTTTGTGTTTGTGAGGGTGCTGGCAGGCTTGGATCAAGGGGAGCGGGGATGACTTCTGGTGCCGGTGCCACAGGTGAAGCTGGCATGGAGGTAGCGGGTGGGTTCGTGGTGAAGTGAGGTTTCTTCCACAGCCCGCATGATGGAAGTGCCAGTGCTCCAAGTGCCAGCACAAATAGAGCGGCGGGCTTGGGCGTGTGAAGGAGAGAGAAAAATTTCATCAATACATTTGCTTGTTCGCAGAACTCAAGCAGAATAAGAAGAGCCATGCCAGAGGGAATTCCTCAAATGGCAATTGTTTTATCACCGTTTATTAGCCACTTGCTATATTGCTCATAGGGGTGCGCATAAAAATAATTTCAATATGTCCTCGTGCTGTTGCTCACCACCGGAGAAACCTAGTCCACCTAGCTCAGACCCCGAGGTTTCATCGTGCTGTGATAAAAAGGGCTCGGTGGACTGGCTGCTGTGGGCATCGCTAACGATAGTGGCACTGGCCTATTTTGGTTATTTGTTTTTTGGCTCAATGATCAGCTGGGTGCCGCTTCACCATTTCTGTGATGGGGTGTTCTCATTGATGAATAAAATGTGGTGGGGCTTGGCTCTCGGTATTGCCGCTGTGGGTGTGCTGGGGAAAACTCCCCGCGAGTGGGTGGCGTGCGTGCTGGGGCGGCCTGGGACTTTGGGGGGGATTCTCCGTGCAATGGGTGCTGGGTTGTTGTTAGATTTGTGTAACCACGGCATCCTGCTGGTGGCGATGAAGCTCTACCAGCGCGGCGCATCCCTCGGCCAGACGCTGGCGTTTATCATTGCCAGCCCGTGGAATTCTTTCTCACTGACTCTGATTCTACTGGCACTCGTCGGCTGGTGGTGGACCTTGGTGTTTATTGGAGGCTCAGCGTTGATCGCGGTTATTACAGGCTGGATTGTGGAGGCGATGGTTAAGGCCGGGAAACTCCCGCCGAATCCGAATCAAATCGATCTTCCCAAGGGATTCAAACTATGGCCAGAGGTAAAAACAACTCTACGCCAAACGCGCTGGAGTGTCTCCCTAGTGTGGGAAACGTTGCGTTCAGGCTTGGCAGAGTCTGGTATGATTCTGCGTTGGATTTTCCTCGGCACTGTGCTGGCTGCGGCACTGCGGGCGGGTGTTTCAGAGGGTGTATTTGCTGAGTGGTTCGGCCCTACTTGGCTTGGTATTTGGCTGACGTTAGCAGCGGCAACCGTCATCGAAGTCTGCTCAGAAGGCTCTAGCCCGATCGCTGCGGATCTAGTCAACCGAGCCGCAGCTCCTGGTAATGGATTTGCCTTTTTAATGGCGGGCGCGGCAACGGACTACACCGAGATCATGGCGCTGCGGGAAACCACTAAATCATGGAAATCCACCTTCCTCCTCCCCCTGCTAACCCTACCACAAGTAGTAGTGCTAGCCTGGGTGATGAATGTTTGGGCGGCAGCCGGTTAGCCACAGCTGGCCCAAGCTCTAATTTGCAAATTACTCATCCGCCGTATCTGCCTTGGCCGAAGGGGTGACCTTAGGTTTAGCGGGTGAGTTCGGGCGGATAATAATAGCGTGCTTCTGGTAGCTCACCACTCCCCGGCACTGATCTGTGATATATTTGAGCAACGCACTGGCGGGGATGTTAGAGAGATTCAGAGTAACTTTTCGTTTGCTAAATGCCCCCGTGGGGTCCTGCACGACAAAGTTTGGAGACTTACCGTCCTTTGAGTTCCTACGCACTGCGGCGGCTAGGAAATCAATGCTCTCTTGCAGGGATTCATCCTCAAGAGAAACCTTGGGGATAGTGACGCCTTGTAGCACGCGTTTGCGCTTGTTCAGGCTGAGGGAGCTTTGGTTTGCGAGGATATACTGAAGCTGCCGGCGCGCTTGCGGGTGCTTTGGGTAGATTTTGAGAACCTCACGGAAGCTGGCTTTGGCGAGATCGTATTTACCCTGCCGCATGGCGGTGGTGCCTTGGGTATAGAAGCTGCGGGCGCGGGCTACCTTTTTGCTGTCGGCATCCGATTGTGCCGATAGCGTTCCGGCACTAGCAATGAGTGCCACAACGATGGTTGTGATAATGTTTTTCATAATGGGATCGTAGTTCGTGGTGATACTTGCCAGCCCGCTAGGTGTGGTGCGGTAAAACTAACAAGTAAGATACACTATACCGCATCCAATCCGATAGCAACGGGAAAAGACGTGGAAAAATCCCAGGGCGACCAGGTTAGGGAGAGTTGAATGAATCGCTCTAACTGTTATGGAATCAGCCATCTGTAGCGAGTAGCAGGTAGCTCTCTTATATGTCCATGTCTTTGCGAGCCTATCCTTAGCTTGATCGCCTTGGGGGGAAGTCAGGTAGATACCCGCCCCATTATCAAGGCCAACTCCTTCATGCCCTATACCTCTTGGCAATTATGCTCATGGAGTTTTTTTCCTCATTTTAATATCCGGGCGCTCTGTGAAGCAATTTGTCCACACGGCCTAATTGCCTGATGTAATAATTTTGCATCATCCTAATCGGGTTTACCCCCGCACGAAAAACCTACTCCCTGAGGCGGAAGTGGGTGGATTTTTAAGCTGGAGAGTAAAAATAACCAAATTACTTGCGACGGCGCAGGATCAGTGCGAGACCACCAAGGCCGAGCAGTGCGGCCGAGGACGGCTCCGGAACAGCGGATACGTTGATATTGTCAATCACAGCTTGGGTGGCTCCTTCGGAATTTGAAAATTTGAGATAGAGTTGGTCACCAGTTGTTAGGCTCAAGGCAGTGAGGTCAATGTTGTTGGACACCGTTTGAAACGGCTGGTTACCCACTCCTCCGAAAGACGTGGCTGCGAGGTCAAGATCACCTAGTAAAGTGCCAGTGCTGGCCACATCCGTTTCCTGCGCGGCCGTAAATCCATTGCGACGGTGCAACTCCACACCAATGGTATAATTTCCGTTGGTACTGCGCTCAAAAAGGTCAGCCATGACTTCGAGTGAAGTTTCCCCATTGTAGGTGCCCAAGTCAAAATAGATGAACCCTGAAGTGTTTGTTAGGTTAAGCGCATGTGTAGGAGCACTTGTTCCAGTGAGGTTAAACTGTCCAGTAAATGCAGAGTGAGAAATATTGGCGATGTTATCGATAAAGCGATTGCTACCAGCTAAGCCAGTTTCAGTCTCACTTTCAAATACGGGCAACCCCGAGATTACGGATGAACTTGTGCCGGTGGCGTTGTTGCCAGTTCCAGATCCCGTCCGGAAATCGAGAGGCGCGGATTGAAAGTCTTGTACGCCCGAGACTAGGGCGGCTGAAGCACCTCCCGTAAGTGCAATGGCGGAGAAACTGATTAGGTAGATGGTGTTTTTCATAGCTAATTGATTGGCTCAGGCAAGTGAAAGGTTGCCCATGAAATAAATTGTAGAAAATGTGGAGGATCAGGCAATAAAAAACGGCAGCCTCGCGGGTAAGCTGCTGCTCGTTACAGATTGCGGATTTCACAACGATTAGAACCATTCAGCCAATACCCACCCTCTAGCGCAGTATCTCTGGGAAAAGATGGCACATTGTCGCTGTCCATCCTCGACACCAGCTAGAATAGCATTCACAATCGCCCGCATGTTACGCCTGATGGATCGATATATTGGTAGGCAGATTCTTGTCGCCACGATTTTTGGCGTGTTGATGCTCAGCGTTTTACTACTGATGGGGAACCTCGTTAGAGAGCTGCGCCCGCTACTGGTAGAGGAGCGGGCATCACCAAGCTTGATTGTGCAGTTTGTGCTCAGTGTGCTGCCATTTTCCCTCATCTACACTGTGCCCTGGGGGTTTCTTGTCGCAGTGCTTTTGGTCTTCGGCAGGGTCTCCGCTGAAAACGAACTGGTGAGCATGCGCATGGCCGGGGTGGGGCTGCTGCGCGTCGCAATGCCGGTATTTATCATCGCCGGAATACTCTCCGTGGTTTGCTTATGGTTGAATGTTAGTTTGGCTCCCAAGGCGAAGGACACCATGAAGTTTGTCCTCTATGAGGCGGTGAAAAAAAATCCGAATGCACTACTTGATCCCGGTGTGGTGCAGACCCAATTTGTGGGGCAGAAAATCTTTATTGAAGGGCGCGATGGCAACTTGCTCCAGGGCCTTCACCTGAACCAGCTCAACGAAGAAGACCCCTCAGAGTTTCCCACCTCCAGCATCTATGCACGGGAAGCCAAGCTCAAGGTGAACCAGGAAACCAAGCAGCTCCGCCTTCACCTAACAGATGCATACATCGAGTCCGTCCGCCCAGATGGCACCAGAGACATTGGATTCATCGGCGAGCAAGAGCCATTGCTTTTTGACTTCTCCGTGAAGCGGAAAAAAAGCCGCAAAGCCAACGCGATGACCAATGATGAGATCGAAGTCATGCTCGCAGAGAACACAGAGCTGGAGCAGGGGAAGCGGAACAGCTACCGGAATGAAATTCACCGCCGCTATTCCTTCTCCTGCGCTTGTCTGGCACTCTCACTGGTGGGTGTGCCCTTAGGTATAAACACACGCCGGCGCGAAACCTCCACAGGGCTGGTCATGGCACTTGGTGTTGGCTTGGGATACTTTTTGCTCTTTATGATGGCGAGCCAGTTTGAAAAGAAACCCGGCATATTACCTGCTGTGCTGTTTTGGCTGCCGAACGTCGTTTGTTTGTGCATTGGCATCTATCTCTTTTATAAAGCTCGCTCGAAGTAATTCTCCCCATGACGCGTCATCTGAAAGCTGCACTAAGAAACATCAAGAGCGTTGCCTTACGCATCATTTCAGGCAATGGACTTGATTGGTTCCCAGCCAGGAAGGATCTCAAGAGCTACAATGGCGAGAAGTTCAGCTATGATATCAAAGCCGCATTAAACGTAGCACTCCTCGCACTTCCGCAGGGTATGGCATACGCGGCCATCGCTGATCTTCCCATCTATTACGGAATCATCTGCTCGGCGATTGCGGCAGTAGTGGCACCGATCTTCTCCAGCTCTAGACACACTATGCTGGGGCCCACCAATGCCACGTCGCTGATGGTTTTTGCCTTTTTTGCCAGCCATCCAGGACTAGCAAAAGCACCTGTCGAATACATGCCGCTGCTCGTTCTCATGGTGGGTGTGTTTTCCATCATCGGTGCCATGCTGAAGGTGGCAGATTTACTTCAATACGTCAGCCGCAGTGTGTTGGTAGGCTACATCACAGGCGCCTCATTGCTTATTCTAACAGGTCAGCTTAAACACCTGCTCGGCATCGCGGAGCCTATGGCTGCAGGTGAGTCCGCTAATACCTTTTTTACTATTCTCGGGAAAATTGGATTCCTATGGCAAAGCTACCAGTGGCAGCCAATCGCTCTTGGCCTTGGCACCTTAGCTATCTACCTTGTGCTGCAGAGAAAACTGCCCGTCCTGCCGAATTTCGCCATCAGTCTTACTATCTCGACACTTGTAGGGATGATTCTCAAGGCGCACACCACAGAGTTTGCAACCCTAACAACCTTCCCGGCATTTACCGTGGATGACTTCCAGCCGTCCATACCTCACTTGAACTGGGAAGACATTTCCCTGCTCACAGGTGTGGCGTTTGTCATCGCTTTCCTAGCCTCACTGGAAAACACCGTGATGGCCAAGTCCCTCGCCAGCCGTACTGGTGGACAAGCGGATGTGAACCAAGACATGCTCTCCGTGGGGCTGGCAAATATCATGACCTCTGTCACCGCCGCCATGCCCGCATCTGGCTCGCTGACACGTTCCGCACTGAACTATGAATCAAAAGCAAAAACACGCTTCGCCTCCATGTTCTGCGGCGTGCTCTGCTTGATCGGGTTCTTTGTCATGGCAAACCTCCCCATCGTGGAAAACATCCCAAAGGCCTCTCTAGCAGCCCTCGTCATCGGTATCGCCATCTCACTCATCAACTGGAAAAACATCCGCGTCTGCCTGCGCACCACCAAGGATGATGCCATGGTCCTTTGTGTGACATTCTGCGCCACGCTACTCACTCAGCTCGACTACGCTATCTTCATCGGCGTGGCGTTTTCCATCACCCTCTTCCTGCGGAAAGCATCCAAGCCTCACCTTGTTGAGTATGAGGTCAGCGATGATGGAGACCTCCGCGAGCTTGGGGAAAAGCGCGCCCGCCCAAACCCATCCATCTCCATCGTGCACGTCGAGGGTGATCTGTTTTTCGGTGCTGCAGACCTCTTCCGCACTCAAGTCCAGCGGACCATTGCCGATGACAATCTAAAGGTCATCATTCTCCGCCTTAAAAACGCCCGCCACCTAGATGCCACCTCCGTGCTCGCGCTTGATGACCTTATTAAAAACACCCGCAAAAAAGGCATCCACGTCCTCGTCAGTGGTGCTTCCCGTGACGTCTATGCCATCCTAAAAAAATCCGGTGTCCTCACCACTCTCCAGCAAGGATGTGTTAGAGAAGAGGGAGAGACGAACCTCTTCCTCAATTCACCCTCGAACCCGAACCTCTCCACCCGTGATGCCCTCATCCGCGCACAGCAGCTCCTGGGCACGGATAAGGCCGAGATCAAAATTTTCTACGATCCCGGCAAAGATAAAAAATAAGCTCCATGGATCTTGCCTTGATAGCTGATGCCGCCGGATCTTTACTGGAGCGGCTGGAAAGCCTCGCTGACCAACCAGTGCTGGTGTTCTTGTTTCTCGCCCTCGCCACCTATGGCAGTGAGGATCTTGCATGTATCACGGGCGGATTGTTAGCCGCGAAAGGTGTTATTGGTTTTCCTCTGGCAGCTAGTGCCTGTGCCGTTGGTATATGGACAGGGGATATTGGTGTTTATTTGTTAGGGTTTCTCTCAGCCCGTGGTGCCCTCAAGTGGAAATGGCTAGCCAAACGTATGTCTCCTGAGCGGATGGCACGGGGGGCAAAGTTTTTTGAGAAATATGGAGTGGTGTGGATTTTTCTAACAAGATTTATGCCCGGATCGCGTGTTGTTTCCTACCTTGCCGCTGGTGCCACAGGCTGGAGTTTATCAAAATTTGCCATCACCCTAGCACTAGCAGCCATCGTGTGGACGCCTTTACTCTGCGGTGCCGCTTGGTTCGCTGGAGAAGCCGTGCAAGGTTGGCTGACAGCTTATGAGCAATACGCATGGGTTATTTTGTTAGGGATGGGCTTGCTTGTATGGATGCTGCTCAAGCTCATCCTGCCGATGTTTACATGGCGAGGGCGCAGGCAGCTCTACGGGAAGTGGCTTAGGCTCACACGCTGGGAATATTGGCCAAGTTGGCTCATCTACATTCCTGTAGGTATCTATGCTCTGGGCCTTTCCATCTACTACCGCTCACTCACACTATTCACCGCCAGTGTTCCAAGTATTCCACACAGTGGATTTGCCATGGACTCTAAAGGGGATATACTAGATTTGTTTGATCCAGAATACCTTCCCAAACACAAACTGCTCTCGCCTAACAGTGATTTTTATTTTCTAACAAACTGGATGAGCCAAGAAAACTTGAGCTTCCCCATTGTGCTGAAACCAAACATCGGCGAACGTGGGCAAGGGGTTTCCATCATCAAGAATCTAGCCGAAGCTGAGGCTTACCTCAGCCAGTGTGAAGATGATGTCATCGCACAAGAATTTATCTCTGGCTTGGAATACGGCATCTACTACCAGAGGCTTCCCAGTGAGGAGAGGGGGAGGATTCTAAGCCTTTCCTGCAAGCACCCTCAATTTCTAACAGGTGATGGTGTAAGTACTCTGGAGCAGTTAATTCTCAATGATCCAAGAGCTGTCGCCATGGCACCTTATTTTACTGAAAAATTTACCGATCAGTTAGATGAGATTCTAGCCGACGGCAAAAAATTTGCCCTTGCGGAAATTGGCACTCACGCGCGCGGCGCAGTCTTTACTGATGACCGAGAAGACATCACCGCCGATCTAACAAACACCGTGGATGCCATGACGCAATCAGCTGGCGATCTCTACTGTGGCCGATACGATGTCCGCGTGCCAAACATCGAGGACCTACGCGCTGGGGAAAACATAAAAGTATTAGAGTTTAATGGCGTAACGGCCGAAGCGGCACACATTTACCAGCCAGGCTACCCGCTCTGGCGTGGCATTGCCGATCTCTGCCAGCAATGGGAATTCATCTACCAATGCGGCGATGAAAACCGCCAGCGAGGCTACCCAGTTTCCACCCTCACCGAAGTCATAGACGTCATCCGTGAGCACCGCAGTAAAAATTGGTTCGAGGCAGATGACCTTGGCTGAGCCATAGAAACAAATTGTTCTGACTCTAGTGAGGTGGGGTAGCGATGCGGTTTTTCTGTTTGCTGTTGAGAGAAAGGAGGATGATAAAGGCTATGAATGCGAGGGAGACGGAAATTAGAATGCCTTCCACGATGGTGATGAGATAGGGGAGGAGGAATTCATTGCCCGCGGTGTCTGTCCCGAGGATTCCTCCGAATTTTCCCGGGGAAAAGACAAAGGAAATGGAGATGACAGCCGCCCAGCCAAACCAGAAGTCTGGGGTGACGAAGATGGCGGCTGCGGCTTTTTCTCCAAAGAAGAGGATGGGGAAAACGAGAATGGTGCTCCACGCGGAGATCTGCATGCGGATCTTGGTCCCCAAACGCAGGGACCGCCCTATTATTCCTGCGTGGTGCTGTTTGTAGAAGGGCGCTGATGTGATGGCGGCGTAGCCAAAGATAAACGTCAGCACACCGCAGATCATGGCGAGGATAGAGGTAATATCATTGTACTGTAGCATCGCAATGCAGAAGCTTGGCATGGCTGTTAGGCTACAGTGTAAGCCCCAAAATTTGATCTGATTGAGAAAGGTGTTTTCCTTAACTGGTGGGCCAAACTGAGGAGTGATAACTTTCATCGGGCTATTTGTTAGGATTGCCCATATTGCGTAGCAACTGCATGGCACCTGCGTGGCTCCGGTCAATGCCGAGCACGGTTCTGCACGCCTCAAAGGCTTGTTTTTTATCGCCTTGGCGCATGTGAATAGTGGCACGTGCATACGGGTAATCAGCGATAGTCGGGTTTATTCTCTCTGCATCGCGGATGTGGATGATGGCTTCGTTTAGCTTCTCTTGCCCGGCTAACAACAGGCCGAGATTGTAGCGGGCGCGGTCATGGCGTGGGTCCATTTTGATAACCTTGCGCAGTAGGTTTTCTGTTTTGTCCGTTTGCTTGAGCTCTGCGTAGGTGAGTGCCATGAGGTAGGGGTAGCGGGAGTTTTGTGGGTCTAGTTTCTCCGCAGTCTGTAGCTCCTTGAGTGCCTCTTGAGTTTTTCCCATTTGCCCTAACAGGATGGCGTAGGCCTCGTGCGTGCCGGCGGATGTTTGATCGAGCGCGAGGGCTTTTTTCATCCACTGCTCTGCCTCGGCTAGTTGTTTGGAGTCAGCCGCTAACTGAGCCAGACGCATCGTGCCAGCTGGTTGATCGGCAGAAAACTTGAGCGCTTTTTCGAGCTCTTTGCGCGCTGCATCGCTGGGGGGAAGTGTCCGGCGTAGCGCCCAGGAGGCTGCCATGCGCACTTCTTTGACGGGGTCTTGTGTCATGGGTTTGAGCCAAGGATCATTGCCGAGGCTGAATTCTAACAATCGGCACGCGGCGGCACGCACCAGTGAATCTTTGCTGTGCACGCCCTTTCTGCCGAGATACTGCACGCGGGGGTCATTGCCCCAGGGTTGCAGTATTTCTAACAAGCTTGCTTGCCATGTGGGGTTTGGCTCGGTGTTGTAGGATTCTAACAGCGCATTCACGGCTTGCCCTTCACCGCGGTAGGCGGAGGCGATGGCACGGGTGCGGGCGCGCTGGCGTTTGCGCTCAGGCGCTTGCATTTTATCGCCAAACCAGGTGTTGGTCCATTTGATCGCCCACTCGGTATCTTTATCCTCGTGGCATTTGTTACAAGCATTGGGAATGCCCAGCTCCTTGGTGAGCTGGGGGTCAGGGATGTGGAACCCATGATCGCGGCGGGGATCACGCCCCATGTAGGTGGTGTGGCTCATGTGGCACTCCACGCATGAGCTGCCTTTGTTATCACTACTGTGGTGGCTGTGGGTGTTTGGATCGATGATGGTGGCTCCTTGAATTCGCCCGTTTGTGCCGCTGGCGTGGCAGGACATGCAGAGTTCGTTTTTCTGGATGGGGAGCTTCAGCTGAGCGGTGTGGGGATCATGGCAATCCATGCAGTGCACGCCTTTGTGGCCCATGTTAGAGAGTCTGAGAGATGTCCAGACGTAGTCTTCATCACGGATTTGGCCATCGGGATAGTAGAGGTGCGGTTGGGTGGGGAGCTGGAGCTGGTAGTGATCTCCAAACTTCTCGCCGTGGACGAATTGATCATCGAACTCACTGCGGCGGCTGTGGCAGGAGGCGCAGGTGTCTATGATGCGCTCGGGGGAGTTTTTCTTGATCGAGTTGTGCTTGGCGAGATCGATTAGGCAGCCGGTTTTTTCATCGGCGTGGTCGGCCATACCGCCGTGACATTGGGTGCAGCCGATGCCCATTTCCTTCCAGTGGGATTGATAGCTATCGGTTGGGATGTCATAGTTTTTTTCATAGCTGGTCATATGGCACCATGCGCACTGGGCATTCCAGTTCATGCCGCGCCCTGTCCAGTGCCCCCAGTCTGCCTTGGTGCGGGGGTCTCCATTAAAGACATCAAACCATTCCTTTTTCTTTGGGTCCCACGCGGCATTGGGTGCTTGCCATCGTCCACCACTAGCTGCAACGAGGTATTGGATCAGCGGGTCTGTGCCGATGGCCATCTCAGCGGTGTGTTTCTCATCATCTGCCTGCACGGTGAGGGTGCCGGAGTCATGGGTGAATTTCCATTTTTCGTTGGGAGTGTTGAGTGCCTGTTTGGTAAAAGGCTCCCCGTCTAACAGATCGCTAGTGAGTCGGTTTGCTTGGGCGTGTTGGGACTTATGCCAGTGGGCGTGGGAGTCTTTGTGGCATTCCATGCAGCGTTGTGAGATGGCATTTTGCCCAGGCTGGGAGGCGAGCTGGCTGGAGGCAGAAACGGCAGCCGTTTTCTTGGTCTCGGATGATTGCGCAGTGTCATTTTTTTCTCCGCAGGAAACGAAGGAAAGGCTGGCCAAGGCTATGGCAATGAAGGGTGTGTTAGGTTTCACAATTAGACAGGTGGCTGGTTGCGGGCAATTTCTTGGAACACAATGGTGGTTGCGTTAAAGGCGGCGTGAATCAAGATCGGTGCCCAGAGTGTGCCTGTGATCTCGTAGGCTAAGGCAAAGAGAACTGCTAAGAAAAACAGCGGGAGCAGGGCGGGGACATTGGTGTGCACGGCGGCAAACATCAAGGAGGTCAGAATGATGGCAAGGGTGGCGCCGCCGCAGCGTTTGATGATCGGGTAGAAGTAGCCCCGGAAAACAATTTCCTCAGCGAGCGGAGCTACAATGATCGCCATGAAGCCAAGCAGCACGCGGATGATAACGGCATCTGCTTCTTGGAAAATACGTACAATTTCCTGATTCTGCGCATCCTCTCCAAAGGTGCTCTTAAGCCATTCTTCGTAGCCTACGATTTTCAGAATGACCATAAATATATAGGCCTGGATCAGTGCGATGGGCACGACCACAAACAAGAGGCGTGCATATTTCCACTTGGGTAGAAGTTCGAAAAACTTCACAGGATTAGCGTCCCTCGCAAGGATGAATACCAGTACGATGACGGCGGGCACGGCTTGGCCAATCATGCCAAAAAGCAGCACAAAGGGAGTGATTTTGACATCCCTTGGTTCTCCGTCAGCTCCTACTTCTGGTGGTGCTTGGTTCAGTAAAATCAGCGCACCAAAGATGGATGCTATGAGAAAGAAGCCGAGGTAGTCCGCTGGATGAATGAGTGAGGTGTCCACACGGCCACGCTGGATGACAGAGAAGCTCTGGTTTTTTACCCGGATCAACTCATGCGCTGCGATGACGATCAGGGCGATGCACACAGGCACGAGGTAGGTGGAGTTGATCGTGTTTTCAGCGAGATTGGACATGGGCTGGGCGCAGTGTATGGAAATAGAAGAAGGTTTGAAGTTTATTCCGTTTGTGTCTCTAATTCCGCTATGCCAGATGCGACCAGCCACGCCCTGAAGGAGGCAGCCCAATTGCTCATAGAGGAACTCAAGCCACTCAAGTTCGCCGAGCCAGTGAGTCATGTTTATTTACCGACGGATTACGCCTGGGTGCCGCACGAGCGCTACTTGGAAACTTACGGTTGTGGGCAGAAAAAAGTACTGATGATGGGGATGAATCCAGGTCCGTGGGGTATGGCGCAGACGGGAGTTCCCTTTGGCGAGATACCAGCGGTGAGAGACTGGATGGGTATCAATGAGGAGGTGGTGAAGCCAGAGATAGAGCACCCCAAGCGCCCCATCGAAGGCTTCCTCTGCGAACGCTCCGAGGTGAGTGGTAGGCGCCTGTGGGGTTTGTTTTCTGAGAGATTCCCGAATCCACATGATTTTTTTGATGATCATTTTATCGCCAACTACTGCCCTTTAGTCTGGATGGGAGAAACGGGGAAAAACATCACGCCGGACAAGCTGCCCAAGGCGGAAATGGTGCCAGTGGAGGAAGCTTGTAAAAAGCATCTCGCCGCCGTTATCTCCGCCGTTGATCCTGAGTGGTTGATAGGTGTGGGTGCTTATGCGGAGAAGAAATTGATCGAAACCGTGAAGCAGTATTTTCCTGGGCGTGAGTTCTCGGTAGGGAAAATCCTTCACCCATCGCCCGCCTCACCGGTGGCGAACCGTGGGTGGGAGCCACAGGCTGAGAAGCAGTTGTTAGAGATGGGGGTTTGGGATAAATAGAATGATCAAAACATCAACAAGCTACCTGCTAATCTCGCTGAGTGTGCTCTTGCTCACTCAGTGTGGGGGGATGAGATCTTGGGTGAAGGATCGCCCAGTGGAGAAGCTGCCCACGCTCAGTGCTAGCCGTGCGGGTGGTGCGGGTAATGCGGCTATACGTGCGGTGCAGAAACGAGCACTGGTCCAGATTCGTGCGGGGGATGCTGCGAGGTCAACTGCGCCCGTTTCCGCCTACCGGAGCTACCTTGCTGCCGCTCGAGCTATCTGGCAAAGCGAGGATGAAAGTTTGCTGCCGTATTACAACTACGCCGTTGGTCAAGCCGCCGTACTTCTCGTTAAGCTACACAATGAGCCGTCGATCAAAGAGGTGGGTGACTGGAGTGTGAAGCGCGGCTCATTGGCAAGAATCACGGAGCTTATCCCTGCTGATCACCTTAAAATTAGCGGGTGGAGGACACGGGTGAAACAATCGGGTGTGGGCGCAGCAATGGTGGCACGCTACGGACAGCGTGGGGGAAAGCATGATGACCAAAAAAGTGAGGTGAGAGGTAAGCTGGCATTCATTCCTGAGGGTGGGATAGATATTCCTTTGAGCGTAGTGCTGGAGTTTACAGCAGGAGGGCGTGCGCGGTTCAGTTTTATTGATCCCACACGCGAGAGCACGGTGGTGTTCTGGGGGCAGCGTAGGGGGTTGACAATGGATCTAACAGCTTCCTCGGCGATGACCATTGAGCGCTCCAGAGTCAAAGGCTTACTTGCAGATATTCGTGGAGTTTTTACCCCGGCGAAGTTTGAGAAACAGATGGGCCTCTACTCTCTGCAGAGATTTGATCGGAAAAAAATACCTCTCATTTTTGTGCATGGATTGGTTGCTGATCCCACGACGTGGAGTAACACAATCAACGAGCTCATGGTGGACCCCACGGTGAGGCGCAGATATCAGATATATATTTTCTATTATCCTACGGGTCTTCCTGTTAGGGTGACGGGTGTGGCCTTTGCTAAGGAATTGAGAAGGCTGGAGAATCACTATGCGCGATTAGGCGTGTCATCAGCAGTCCGCCGCACCGTGGTGGTGGGGCACAGCATGGGCGGGCTACTCACGAGTATGCAGATTAGGAAGTTTGATAGGGAAAGCTGGAAACGTCTTACCTACAGGCCGTATGATACGCTGGTTTATGGTCCGCAGGATCAAGAATACTACAAGAAATATGCATCATCTCCCTCAGGTGGGGTGGTGGATAGGGCTGTGTTTATTGCCACGCCGCATCGGGGGAGTAAGCTGGCGGATATTTGGATTGGGCGAGTTGTGATGTCCTTAATCCGTATTCCTCAGAAGGTGTTAGAGCTTAATGTGCCGGAGGCTACTCGTTCGTTAACGGAATTCGGTAGGACCGTTGTAAATGGTGACGCGGCAGCTAATGGGGTGAGATCTCTTCAACTCAACAATCCAGGGTTGAAGCTAATTATGAGCGCGCCAGTGGTGAAGGGAGTGCCCTATCACTCTATCATCGGAGATCGAGGTAGGGGTGACACGCCTAACAGCTCAGATGGTGTGGTGAGCTATTATAGTTCCCACCTAGAGGAGGCGGAATCGGAAGTGATAGTACCCTCAGGGCACAGTGCGCACGCCCACCCAAAGGCGGTGAGGGAGCTGCGGCGCATTCTAACAAAACACGCCGCAAGATAGGGAGCAAACTAAGGGAGGACGTAGGGCACTAGCAGTCTAGTATCCCTGTTCTTTCATGTAGTCACCTACCCACTCAATGCCATATTCACCGTTCTTGAAGTCTGGGTGATCGATGATTTCCTGCTGGAATGGGATGGTGGTTTTGATTCCCTCTATCTTGAACTCAGCAAGAGCGCGCTTCATGCGGGCGATGGCGATCTCACGGGTAGCACCAGTGACGATCAGCTTGGCGATCATGGAGTCATAGTAAGGCGGTACGCTGTAGCCTGAGTAAACGTGGGTGTCTACCCGCACGCCTTTACCTCCTGGAGTGTACCAGAGATCAATTTTTCCAGGGCTTGGGCAGAAGTTGTTATAGGGGTCCTCGGCATTGATGCGGCACTCAATAGAGTGGCCACGTGGGATGGTTTTAAGAACGTGTTGGGAGAGTGACTCACCGGCGGCGACGCGGATTTGTTCTTTAATCAGCTCACAGCCCATGACCTCTTCTGTGACGGGATGCTCCACCTGAATGCGGGTGTTCATCTCCATGAAGTAGAAGTTTTCAGCCTTTTCATCAACGAGGTATTCGATGGTGCCAGCGTTCTCGTAGCCGATGTTTGTGATGAGAGAAACGGATGCTTCTGCCATACGCTGGCGGAGCTCTTCAGAGATGAGAGGGGATGGGCACTCCTCGATGATTTTCTGGTTGCGGCGTTGCATTGAGCAATCGCGCTCGCCGAGCTGGACGAAGTTCCCATGAGTGTCACCAATCACCTGGATCTCGATGTGGTGAGGCTTGAGAACGAGCTTTTCCAAGTAGCATTCACCATTGCCGAAACAGGCGATGGCTTCTTGGCTGGCTTGGTTGTAAAGTTCGATAAACTGATCCTCGTCTGGGCAGGGGCGCATTCCGCGGCCACCACCACCAGCGGTGGCTTTGATCATCACGGGGAAGCCAATTTCCTTGGCTAGCTCGAGGCCGTGCTCGGCGGATTCGAGAATGCCTTCTGAGCCTGGTGTTACTGGCACATTGTATTCTAATGCCGTGGCGCGGGCGGTGTTTTTGTCCCCCATCTTGCGGATGACGTCAGCGGAGGGTCCAATGAATTTGATATTGCAGCTTTCGCAGATTTCTACAAAGCGAGCATTCTCTGAGAGGAATCCGTATCCTGGATGGATGGCATCCGCACCAGTGACCTCGGCGGCGGCGATGATGCGATCCGGTTTCAGATAGCTGTCTTTGCTGGGGCCAGCACCGATGCAGACGGCTTCATCTGCTAGCTGGACGTGCATGGAATCAACATCTGCCTCTGAGTAAACGGCAACGGATTCCACACCGAGTTCGCGGCAGGCGCGGATGATACGCAGGGCGATCTCACCCCGGTTGGCGACTAGGACTTTGTTAAACATCAGACCTTGGGGCTGGGTAGGGGCTTATTGAATGCGGAAGAGTGGGTCTCCGAACTGAACGGGCTCGCCGTCGTTTGCGACGATGGCTGTGATGGTGCCGGATTGCTCCGCTTTGATCTCGTTCATGACTTTCATCGCCTCAATGATGCAGAGGGTTTGCCCCACAGAAATGGTATCGCCCACCTTTACAAAGGCAGGGGACTCTGGGTTCGGTGAAGCGTAGAAAGTACCGACCATGGGAGCGGTGATTTCATCACCAGCGGGGGCGGCAGGAGCAGCGGCTTCAGCACTTGGTGCGGAGGCTGGGGCTGGAGCTGCTGCAGGAGCGGCGGCGGGCATAGCGGCCTGCGCCACTTGCACGATGTCCGCACCTTTCTTGAGCTTGATGTTTACACCTTCTTCTTCGAGGTGAAAGTAAGAGAGCTCGTGCTCGTTCATGAGCTCGACGATTTTACGAATTTCCTTTAGATCCACAGTAGTCAATCGGTTTTATGTTTAGACAAGGATAGGCAAGTGCTGCCCTCCGTGTGGTGGAGAGACTACTGAGTAATGTATGGTAGCGTCAAGTATTCTTGCTGGCTTGCCATGCGGATAATTGGGTGGCAGATTGGGCGCAGGTATGGCGATGATTTCCCGACGCAAAATAATTTACCCCGTGAGCGCGTCATTGGGGCAGTATTTATACCATTTTGGCCGCTACTCTGAGATTCCTTTGGTGTATGATGATTTGTTGCGATTTAGCGGCTCTATCCCTTACGAAGATCCGTCTGGAAAGGAAACTCTGTGGCTCACGGTGATGTATCCTCCTGAGGTGATGCTGGAGCTGCGGCCTCAGTTGACCCGGATCTATGCTGAGTTGAAGATTGGCGGAGAAACTGCCCACCATGAGCACTTGACGGTAGATCGGATCGATTTTGGTGAGTTTGGAAACTCACGTCCGTTTAGGATTCGGATCACCAATCAATATAATGACAACTCAGATTACTACTACGTTAAGCATGCGGATGCCTCACGGATTTATGGTTTAGAGCTAGAGCATATTTTATCGCCTAACAGAATCAACTATCTGGCGAGGGGGAACACTCTGATCGAGGAGCACATTGCTGGGCTGCCAGGTGATACGTTTAGTGAAGATTATCTGCCGATGCCGGATCTGAACCGGGTGCGGATTGCCAAGGAGTTTGTGAAGTTTAATGAACGCTGCTTCATTCGCCTGCTAGGAGACATGCGCTCGGTGAACTATGTGGTAGATGTGACCCCGGACTTTGAGGAGGTACAGTACCGGGTAAGGCCGATTGATTTCGATCAGCAATCTTACCAAGACAAAGGGAAAATCTATATGGCATATCACTTTGATAGTAACCGAGATGTTACCCGTTTGAGCTTCCGCGAAATGAATCGGAAAACCATCGCGCAGTATGCGGAGGAAGAGCGCACTCAGATGGCGCGGCGTGCAATGGCCGAAAGGAGGAGGCTGCGGGCGCTGTTGACAACCATGGAGCGAGAGCAGCTGTCTCCGCCAGAGCACGTTCTAACGCTGAGAGAGGATTTGGGGAAAATCCACGGTACATCTGCCTTCGATGAATGCACTACGATGGGGGAGCTCACTCGGGCGCACATCACTTATATGCTCGATAATCCTGATTTCTCCTACCGAGGCAAAAGGTGAGAGAATATTAAATCTTCCTAACCAGTTCATTTTTTATTGAACAAAGTGCCTATTTTGTGGTCTGTTTCTTCAGCG
>JBMYYO010000012.1:0-39210 GCA_049609505.1 Akkermansiaceae bacterium
ACTACATCAATGCTTTCGCTAGCGATGAGTGGTTTTTCTCGGCGCAGTTTGCTAATGTGCGCCTCGGTATCTAGCCAGCTATTGGCATCGGTTATCGGGTGGGAAATTAGATGGTTTCCTAACAAATTGAGGTCGAGCGCAAGGTCTTGAATGCGCCCCTTACGGAATTCTACATTCGCGTGGCCGATGTTTTCAGCGACGATGGGAGCATTACGCCTAGCTACTTCTAGCATGGCGTCTGTCATGTCCACGCCGATAACTTTTCCTGATGGCCCGACCACTTGGCTGGCGATGAAGCAAATTTTTCCTGTGCCGCTTCCGAGGTCGAGCACAGTCTCGCCAGGTCTTACCCACTTAGATGGATCACCGCAGCCGTAGTCTTTCTCAATCACCTCAGTGGGGATGGCCTTGAGATATTGGGCATCATAGTCCACTGGGCAGCAGAGGGCGGCTTCTTGTTTCTCTGCTGCTGCTGCGTAGCGTTCTTTGACGGATGTTTCAGTTCCCATGATAAAGGTGGTGAGTTTCTTGGGGTTAGAAATATTTGAGGACTGCGTTTTTATCTGCTTTGTTTTTTCCAGCGAGCAAGATGAAGGTGTTTTTTTCATCTCTCCACTTGGCGATGTTCCAGTTAGACTTGGGGCAGTGGTAGCAATCGTTGGCCTTCACTTCCGCTAAGCTAGGGATTTTCTCTTTCTTGAGTTGATCATTGGGAACGATGACGAGGTGGATCATTCCACCGCTGTCTTCTTTGAAGCAAACTAATGAGGCTTTGGTGTCACCAGGCAGCACAATCATCCGGCAGCCAAGGCTTTTCATTTCCTTCATGCCAGTTGGGAGTTGGTTAGAGGCTGGCAAGTTTGGCAAGTTGTGGCTCACTAACCAGCTGTTAATGTGGTCGGGGTTGCTATCTTTTTCAGTAAGCTCAAAGTTTGAGTTCAAAAAAGCGGCGGCCTCCTGCTGCACTTCATAGGCAGCGAGCTGTGAGCCTTGCCCGGGGCCGCTGGTGAATCTTAGCGCAAGAAAAACTCCAAGGGCCACGACTGCCGCGATGGCGGCCCAGCTAAGCCAAGGTTTTCTGTTAGCCTCCGAAATAGGGGAGACATTAGCAGGTGGAGTTTCTACAGAATTTTCCATCGCCGTGATGATCTGGCTGCGCAATTCCGCAGGTGGCTCTAGTGCAGCAATGGTGCTTGTTAGGAACTCATCCATGGCGGCGTGTTGCTCTGGATCAGATGGGTTTTCACCGTGCATGACGGCGAGGAGCTGTAAGCGAAGCTGCTCAGGGATTTCCACATCGTTGAGTGCTGCGGCGAAGCTAGCATCAGTGGCGCGCTCGCCCGCTAGCCATTCACCGAGCTCACGGTCTTCTGCTGCGAGCTGGAGTGCTTGGGCGAAGTCCTCATTGCTGGCATCGGCTCCGTCAGGGCGGAAACTTTGCAGGATGAATTTGGCTTGTTCCTTATCCATGGTTTTTGAAAGTGTTGGGGTTCATTTGCACCACTTTTTTGGGTGCGCTGGACGGCTCCTGTTGCATTTTTTTGCGTAGTTGCTCTTTGCCGCGTGAGATGCGGGACATGATAGTGCCGATGGGGACGTCCAGGATGGCGGCAATTTCCTTGTAGCTATGCTGCTGAAGATAGAAGAGGGCGAGGGGTGCTCGGTAGTTCTCCTCAAGCTCGCCTAGGAGGGCAACGGCGCGTTTGCCATCGAGCCGTCTGCCGCTGTCTTCCTCGTGTGGGGGGAGTTGGTATTCGATCTCATCCAGATCGCTATCTGAGTAGCGTTTTTGTTTTCGGTTTAACGCCAGAAACTCTCGATAGAGGGTGGTGAAGAGCCAAGTTTTTGCCTTGCTACGGTCCTGGAGTTGATCGCCTTTCTGCGCCCAGATGCAGAATGTTTGCTGTACGAGATCAGATGCGCCATCTGGGTTTTTGGCCAATGAATACGCAAACCGATAGAGCGGCTTGTAGTGTGCATCCACGAGTTCTTCAAATTCAGACATAACGATTATTAGATGCGGCACTTGGGGTGTTTATTCCCCACGATCTGAATTAATTTTTAGGCGTTTCGATAAGTGCTTTGATAGCACTCACAGGCACGCAATTTCTGATCACCATTTGGAATGGGCCTTGCTTGTCTGTTTTCTTTTTTGGCGGGTAATAAATACTTTGGGTGCTGGCGACCATACCCACGACGTTTCCAGAAGAATCCATCACTGGGCCACCACTTGAGCCACGGGCAAACTCTGCGGTCACCGCCATGATCCCTGGTCCTTTATTGCCAGGTGTCCGCTTTTTGTAGTAGCGGGAAACCTTGCCAGATGTGTAAGTGTAAAAACGAGAATCTGGGTGGGCGATGATGTGGAGGTCACTGCCAACCTCAGCGGATGGACCAAGCGGGAGGGGCTTGAAGCCTGATCCTTCTACGCGAAAAATGGCAACGTCATCACGCTTGCTGGCGGCAAGAATCTCCACCACAGGGGCAACCTTGCCATCACGCGTGCGGATGCCAAAGCCTGCTACTTTTTTACCATCGAACACATGATAATTTGTCACCATAATGCCATCGGCCGTGAGCACCCAGCCAGTGGCAGCACCACTGCTGTGCCACTTGGTGCAGCGGTTACATTTATAGACAGAAGAGATGGCGATTACACTCTCAGCGCACGTTGAGTAGAGCTTGTTCATAGAGTTTTTACGAGCCTCTGTGAGCAATTTGATCTTAGCTACCTTGCGCGCCAATTGCGGGTTGATTTTCTCAGAAGATATCGTCTTTTTTTCATCTACTAATTTCCCAACGGCCTTGGGAAATTCTTTTTGGATGGCTGCATCGTCAACGATGGCTGGCTCAACAGCGGTGAGGAAGCCACTCAGGCTGAGTAGTGCGGCGGGAATAAGAGTAGAACGGATCATGGCGGATGTGTTTGTGTAAGTTATTGTTGCATTGCTTGCAGGATGAATGCGGATGGGCGGAAGTTTTGAATGATGACTTCTTCTTGGTCACCACGCTTCATGCGTACTTCGCTGATGTTGAAGTTAGGCGTTTTGTGGGGGGCGAAGAGGATGTCATCGTGGGTGCTGTTTTCATGTTTCTTAAACATATCTGGCACGATGTCACCTCCTAAGTGATCGTCCCGCCCCGTGGCCAGGTGGCATGTGCCAAGGACTTTTTCGTCCTGAATGTCCGAGCCAGAAACAGGCAGAACCTGTGTGCCAAAGCCTAGCTCACCCAGTGTGCCTGTCATGGGGTCATCTGCTAGCCGTTGGTTGTGTTCGTCAATGGTGGCTTGATTTCCTTCGATCAGAGTGGAGCTGATAATGTTTCTATCGACCACTTCTAGCACTCCAAGGGTGCCATCTTCGTACTTCATTGGAAACTGACCACGTGCATCCACAGGAACGAAGTAAACCTCACCTGCTGGCAGGTTTGCCACATCGGGGGTGGTGCCTTTACATAGACCGTGGCTCTTTTGCGCCTCTTGGCCATCCAGACCAAGCCAAGCGGTGAGCACTCTACCATCTTCTAGTGCGAAGTCGATCTCCACGGAGTCCGCGCCGGTCATGGCCAGCCGCACCTTCTCAGCATCCGCAGAAACTTCATCATAATTCACGGCTAAGCCGGAGCTGAGAATGACATCGTTCACTCCATGCATGGTGGCACCACGGAAGCCGAACTCCTTGCACTTCGCTGTCAACGGGGCGGTAGCGCTCCACTCGCCGATGCAGAGGATGATATCATAAGTCGGGTAAATATCGTTATCAAGGGAGAGTTCGCGGCCATCCGCGTCCCAACACGGGTCTTCCATATCGAGGTTAGAACCTTTGGTGGTGCGGTAGGCAAACATCTCACCTCCGTTCATACCAAGCTGCTCCATCACGCGATTGTGCAGTTCTTGGTAGAAGTGTTTATGTGCCCGTTTCTGCACTGGGAAACCTTCCGCCTCCAGATAGGCGTGATCTTTCATCATGGCTGCTGGATCATCAAAGTCTGTTAAAATACAAATCCGGCATCCTTCGGTAGGTTCAAACACCGTTCCTAACAGAACCGCTAGATCAAACTCTGGAAACTCTCGGTTCTCTGGCTGCTGCATAATTTCATCACTTAAATAATCTGGCAAAGACATGCAGCCACCCTAGGCAGGATCATACACGCCGCAAGTGGAAGTTGTTATTCTTGACGCAATTCTGCCCAGTGCCATGATGTATCTATGATGAAAAAATTACTTCCATTCGTATTTCTAGCGGCCACCGCTGGGTTCGCCAACTCCGCACCACCGAAAAAAGATCCCATCGAGGACGGCCTGCGCGAGGCCTACAAGCTCTACCAAAAGAAAAACTACGGCCAAACGAGTGACAAACTACGTGAGCTACTCAAGCTGCTAGAAGCTAAAAATGAAAAGCGCGCGGAAGTCGTGCTCCCTGTGCGCGTCAAAGACTGGCGGGGCGGTGACCTCACCCGTGAAAACCTTGAGGCGCTCGGCGGTGGGTTATCCGTAAAGCGCAGCTACCAGCTAGGGCGGAAAAACATTAACGTCAAACTCGTCAAAGACTCACCACTGGCGGATAAAATCATGAAATTGCTCACCAATGACGCGCTAGTGCAGCTCAGTAAGCGGAAAACGCACACCATCTCTGGCACCCGCGCGGTGATGGAGAATGAGC
The DNA here is from genome assembly GCA_049609505.1 of Akkermansiaceae bacterium. Taxonomy (GTDB): domain Bacteria; phylum Verrucomicrobiota; class Verrucomicrobiia; order Verrucomicrobiales; family Akkermansiaceae; genus Oceaniferula. Next base: position 4,665 of record JBMYYO010000012.1, read on the forward strand.
GTAAGCTGCAAATGGTGATCGGTGATGAAATTTTGTTAGAAGTCACAGGGGATAAAGACACCTCTGAGCAAGACATCGTGAGTTTTACCCGCAAGCTTGACATCAAGTTGATGAAAAAAATGAAATGAGCCCGAGCACCCCATCTTCTGAAAAATTGCCCACCCCATTCCAGCAGCGCGTCTATGGTTTGTTAGATTGTGTCCCTGAAGGGAGAGTTGTGACCTATGCAGAGATCGCGCGCGCGCTGAACTGCCGCTCAGCCCAAGCTATTGGCCAAGCACTGAAGCGTAACCCGTTTGCGCCCGAAGTTCCCTGCCACCGAGTGATCCGCACGGATCTCACCATCGGCGGCTACTCGGGAGAAACCGTCGGTCCCCAGCTGCGTAAAAAACTCTCTCTGTTAGAAAAGGAAAACGTCCACTTCGATGCCGATGGCAAACTCACTGAGCCAGAGCGGGTGTTTAAGTTTTAGCGGCTGGGTTAGTATTCGTCTAACAAAATTGGCTCGGGGATTATATCATAGTCTCCAATGCGCTTGCCCCGGATAGGGCGGAGATCTGTCACGGCACCGTAGCGAAGGAATTGGTCTTCAAATTTATTGTAGTCCTTTCCCCAGTAAACCATAGCGCATGACATGGGTGCTCCTTTTCCTTCGTCTTTTCCATCAACTAGGAATTTAAGACGAGTATCATAGAGAAAGCAAATTGCCGTGGCTCTTGTCCAGACGTAGTTTTTCCAGTGCCCTGTATTTGAGGCAACGGGGATCAGGGCTAGGATTTCTGAGTTGTGGTTTTTATGCGCTGCAGCGCAGCGATAGAGCCAGTGTGCGATGCGAGTGCCCCTAGACTTGTCTATGCCATAGGGTGGGTTTACATAGATCGTTTTGTAGTCCCATGACTCTTTTAGACCGTCATGCTTAGGTAGCTTGTATTCAGTGCCCGCACCGACAATGGAGAATTGGTTAGAGCATGGATCTAGAGAAATAGAGCCGCCAAAAAAATTTTTAACTGCTGAAACGTATTTCTCTGGGGTTCCCCATTCTTGGCTTAGTGTATTAATTTTTCTTCCTGCGCTCATGATTGTGTTTCGTGGATGGTTGCCCAGTTTTTATCGCGTAATTCTGCGAGTTGCTGCTGCAGTGTTGTTAGGTTTTCGTTGTGAGGTGATATGACATTAAACCAGTTGTGAATTTTTTCCTTATGATGCTCAAAATATTTTTGTAGAACAGCATCTGCTTCGAGATTCATCTGAACCTTGGTAAAACAATTTTTCTTTTTTTCTTTGCTGTAACTGGACAAAAAAGCATTACGTGCGGGTTTAAGCAAAGGTTTAGGATCCAAAAGCAGCTCTTGAATAAACTCAGTGAGGCCTCGATCAGACAAGAATACTAGCCAATCGTAGGAGGCTGCGAGCACTTCAAGCTCTTTGTTTTTATTGTCGCTTGAAAACCAATTGCCATGATTGCTCACCAAGCCAACGGATAGAGCAAATTGTTGGAGTGTTTTATCCGAATCACTGTTGACGATTCGATCGATTAAAATGGAGTGCTCACCTATCTCGGGCTCGCCGTTTTCGTTATAAATGAGCCCTCCAAGCTTGCCGTCTGGTAATCGGATTTTTTGAAGTGATGAAATTGTTCTCGCAACGTAGGCACCTTGCTTTGCTTTTTCGATAGTTTGCGGACCTTTTTTCATTCCGTCTTCTACGCCTACGCGCTTGCACTCAAAAATAGCCCACGGCTGAGGGTGTAAAACATCAATTTCAATTTGTGCCCGAGAAGAAGAGTAGCTTTCAAGGTGGGACATTAAAATGCCTTTGTTTGGATCATCAGCTAGAGTGCAAGAATTTCGAAGTGTTAGGTTTGAGGCTAACAACTGAAAGTTTTTGAGAGAAGACGTTTGGAAACCGTAGATGCCAGCAGGTAAAGTTTTTTTAAGCTTTGCAGTGGAGAGAGGAAGTTTTGGTTCCTCTATACAAAATTGCTCGCTCTGAAGAATCGGATGGAGTGAGTATTCTACGTTATGCGTTATAATAGCGTTGTTATACTCTGACAAACGCCGCTCGATGGCAATGGAGTTTCTGAACCCCCATGATCTTAGGAGGTAATAATTAACAATTTCGACAAGTGTTCCCAGAGCACGCCCCGCAGCTTTTTTTCTGTCTTTTGTATGGCTGAATACTGTGTCTGCTAAGGTTTTTTGCAGAGTGTCAATAGATGGGTAAGACATAGAAAGCTGTAAGGTAGGTAGAGGAAAAACGGAATAACAATCAGTATCAAAATAGCTGAATAAGCAAAGGAAATTACTGCCACAAAAAAACCCACCCAGCTGAGGTGCTGAGTGGGTTTGGAAATTGTTAAATAGTGAGGTTGGTGGCAGCTTACTTGAGCTTGGGCTTGCCGGCGCGGCGGACGGAGCCGAAGCGCTTCTGGAACTTGTCGATCCGGCCTGCGGTGTCAACAAACTGCTTCTGACCTGTGAAGAACGGGTGGGAGTCTGAGGTGACACCAGAAGAGATGATGTAGTGGTCAACGCCGTCGATTTGCTCAACTTTGTCTGACTTCGCTGTGGAGCGAGTGATGAAGCGGGTGCCTGTTGTCATGTCCTGGAATGCAACAGGGTGATATTCTGGATGAAAGTCTTTTTTCATAGTGGTAGTTGGTATGTTTGCCACGTTTCCGGCGCGGCGGGATGGGGAAAATGCACTTTTTTGCTCCTGAGTCAAGGATTTTTGGATTTGGATCGGGGCAAGCAAGGCTGTTTGCTCCGCTGGTTTGGCATTGATACCCGTTGGTGGAGCTTAGCGAGTGGCCTTTTTTAACATCTTGCCGAGTGCGGTGGTGACGTTGTTGGCGGTGCCGATTTTCTGGGGAGAATCGTAGCCGAGCCAGATGAGGGTGGTGGTTTTTGGATCCAGATTGATGGCCCAGGCATCGCGCACGGAGTGGGTGGTGTTGATGAAGGTGGTTTTTTTGAGGTGATCGAGGGTTTCCTCCGCAACAGCTGAGCTGATGGCTTGGCTGGAGGTGGGATCGCGAGTGTAGAGTATGTTTCCATTGAGATCGGTTATTTTGGAAATGAAATATGGGTTAGGTTTTGCCCCATCATTGATGAGTGCGCAGGAGGCGGTGGCGACTTGCATGGGGGAGGCGGCGATGGTGCCACGGTAGAGGTCCTCAGTTTGGTTAAAGGGGGGAGTGAATCCGAACCGCTGGCTGAGCCGGGCTGTTTCTTGGACGCCGAGCTGGCGCCCGGTTTGTAGTGGTTTTCCCTCTATTGGCACTTTGCGCCGTTCGAGTGCTATGGCTGTTAGAAACGGATAGAAGGTGGGGCCAAGGTCACGGCGTGCGCCCTGTGCGCGATCAAAGGCGGAGTCCACGTAGTTTCTCCCGCCGCAGTAGGCAATGATGCCGCCGTTGCTTGGGTCTATCTGAATCATGGCGGCTTGAAGTCCGGCTGTGCCTAGTGGGGGGGATTGTAGAATGGACTCGGCGCGGGTTTGCGCTGCGATGTCTAGGGTGGTGTAAACTTTTAATCCTCCGGCACGGATGTCGTTTTTATCGAGGATAATTTGTAGCTGCTTACGGATGCGCTCGCGTGGATAGGAGCTGTGCCTATGCCGTTCTTCGGGGGGGACGATGCGTAGCGGCATGGCGATGGCTGTTGCCTTTTCTTCCTTGGTGATAAACCCACAGGTCACCATGCGGGATAGCACCTCATCGCGCTGATCCTTGGCTCCATCTAAGTTTCTAAATGGTGAAAAAATATGGGGCCCGCGGATGATGCCTACCAAGGTGGCACTCTCACCGATGTGGAGGTCTGAGACGGATCGGCCGAAGTAAGTTTGCGCAGCTTCTTCAATACCATGGCAGCCGGAGCCAAAGTAAATTCGGTTCAGATAATGGGTGAGTATTTCTGCCTTCTCATATCTGCCTTCTATGCGGAGTGTGATTGCCATTTCTAGCAGCTTCCGGTGCAGTGACTTCGCACGCAGCTCGTAGGTGTTTCTGGTGAGCTGCATTGTTAGGGTGGAGGCACCTTGGGTAAACGACCAGTCTCGCACGTTTCTCACCGTCGCTCTAGCAAGACCGCGGGCATCGATTCCTGAGTGATCAGGGAAGCGTAGATCCTCACGGGCATAGAGTGCTAGTTCTAGTTCTTTGGGGATTTCTTCATAGGTGATAAGCCTGCGGCGTTCCCCGTGCAGGGCGGCGTATTCCTCCCCGTTTCTATCTAAAATGACCGTGCGCTCAGGCATTTTGGCGACCTCTGCGAGATCATACTTCGAGGCGAGATAGAGGTAAAACAGGCCAAGCGCGACTCCAAGAGCAAGCACCACCAAGCCGGTCTTAACACAAAAACGAATGGGGCCATGCAATCGCTGAGGCACCCACTTTGGGATACGGCTAGGTGCGGTGGCAGGTTTCCAACTCATAAGGTGCTGCGCGCAGGTTGCCCCAACCACGGCAGAAGGGCAATGGTTTTTCTATTTGACGGGTGACAGTCTAGTAGCTAAGAATGGATGTTTCACATGAAAGTTACACATTTACTTCTAACATTTTTGGCGAGTGCTGCATGCGCAAACGCAGCCGTTTCTGTGACATCATCATCGCTTGGGTATGCCTATTCGGGCTTTCAGAATAACAATTATGGGGGTGACGGATCAGGTTTCGGAGTATGGACAGCGGGTTCTCAGCGCAGTGACAATGGAGGAATTGACCCGAACAACCACCGTGCAGGTCGGGTGTTTCTTCAATTCACGTTAGATCAACCTATTATTGATGAAGCTGGTCTGCCTGGTGCCACACTAGATCTTACATTTTCTGTTGATTCCATCGGTGCGGGTGTTAGCGGCACCCCTTATACTGATGGCTTGGACCTGCGTTACCTCAATGTGCATGCATCGAGTTTAACTCTCTCTGGTCTTTGGGGAACTACGGGAGTTGGCGCGGACCAAGCAGACATTCTTGCCGTGGGTGGAGCTACAGGTAGTCATACCATTACGCTCTCTGATCCAACGATTGTGTTAGATATCGCCAGTGCCACAGCGGGCGATGTGATGGCATTTGGAATGAGTAATTCAACAGGAGTCAACACGGGTGTTCCTGTTGGAAGCAGCACCGCAGAGACATACGGATTCCAGATTAATAAAACGACATCAAACCACTCGCTTACCGTTAATGCCGTGCCTGAGCCATCTAGCTCTGCGCTGATTGGACTTGGTGCTGCGGCCTTATTGCTTCGCCGTAGGAAGTAACGATAAAAATTTCAAAACATCCATTAAACCCATAGGTGATGCCTGTGGGTTTTTTGTTTGTTTACTGTTGGGCGATGAGGTCTAACAGCTTGAGTGCGGCGGCTTTGGCGAAGGTTTCGCTGTTGATCTCTTCATCGTAGTCGATGACTTCCACGGTGGCGGTTTCTCTGATGGCTGCGAAGAGCGCTTCATCGGCGGCGGCATCATAGAACGGTTGCCCTTCAGCAGAAATCACACTCACAGTTTTAAGTGGGTTGAGAATGGCGGTAGGGGCGGAGTTGGCATTGGCTTTTTGCGCGATGATTTTTCCTAACTGAGCGCACTCCTCAGCATTGGTACGCATCAGAGTGACCTGCGGATTGTGGATGTAGAACAATCTATCGGCATACTTCTCTGGAACGGAATCGCGCTCGCCAAAGTTTGCCATATCGAGACAACCTGGGGCGACGACGGCGGGGACTTTGGCGGCTGTCATAGCATCCATTCGGTTAGGGCCAGCGGAGAGTGTGGCACCAGTCAGCTCATCAGCCCACTCGGTGGTAGTGATATCTAACACTCCTTTAACCATCCCGGATTCGATCAGTGCTTCCATGGTTTTTCCACCCGTTCCTGTGGCGTGGAATACGAGGACCTCGTAGCCGGCACCTTCTAACACTTCCTTGGCAATGTTGATGCAGTCGGTGGTGTTACCAAACATGGAGGCTGCGATGAGAGGTTTATCCTCAGAGGTATCAATCTCCGCTTCTACCATGCCGCAGATGGCACCGGCGGCGCGGGTGAAGATGGTTTTGGAAATGGAGTTTAGCCCCGCTACATCGACTATGCTGGGCATCATGGTAATGTCCTTGGTGCCGAGGTAGTGGGCAGTGTTTCCACTGGCAAGAGTGGATACCATCAGCTTAGGGAAACCAACGGGTAACTCGCGCATGGCAGCCGTGGCAAGGGCTGTGCCACCACCGCCACCGAGGGAGATGATGCCATTAATTTTTCCCTCGTCGGCAAGTTGTTTGATTAAGATGGGTGCCGCCTTGGACATGGCGACTACACACTCACCGCGGTCTTGGCGATCGATCAGTGTTTGTAGATCGAGGTCTGCTGCCTGTGCTACTTGAAACCGCGTGATGTCTGGCGTGATCTGAGGTTCCCCACCCGTGCCGAGATCAATGAGCATGACCTCATGGCCACGCGCACGGATGAGATCGGCTACGAAGGCGTGCTCGTGGCCTTTGGAATCGAGGGTGCCGAGGACTGCGATGGTCATGGGTAAAAAATTATTTAATGCGTTTAACGGGGATGGACTTGAACTGCTGAGTAAGATCCGTGAGTGGCTGTTCCACCGCCATGCGCTCAAGGGATGAAGCACCTACGAAACCGACAGCATCGGTGCGCTCATTGATGTATGCAGCATGTTCAGGGGTGAGAATAGGGCCGCCGTGGCTCAAGACAATGGCATCTTTGCGGACTGATTTGGCAGCATCACAGATCGCCTGTGTGGCTGCTACGGCATCGTTCATGGAAACGGTGGCATCGGTCACGCCAATGGAACCACCGATGGTGCAGCCGACGTGGGCGATGATCACATCCGCTCCAGCTTCAGTCATGTCCTTTGCCTCCTGCGGTGTTACCACGTAGGGGATGGTAAACATATCCATCTTGTGGGCGAGAGCGATCATATCGACTTCTTTTTGCACACTCATACCCGTTTCTTCGAGAGTCTGACGGTAGTGACCATCGACGATAGTGTGAGTGGGGAAGTTGTTAACTCCGCTGAAACCCATGTCCTTAATCTGCCCGAGGAAGTGCCACATGCGACGGCGCGGATCAGTGGCATGAACACCACAAATAACCGGGATTTCTTCCACCACGGGAAGGACTTCAAACTCACCAATTTCCATCGCAATGGCATTGGCATCACCGTATGACATCAGGCCCGCCGTGGAGCCAGCACCAGCCATCCTAAAGCGCCCTGAGTTGTAGATAATGATGAGGTCGGCTCCTCCTTTTTCAATGAATTTGGCAGAGATTCCAGTTCCTGCTCCAGCGGCGATGATTGCTTCTCCTTTGGAGAGGGTGTCGTTGAGGCGATCGAGCATTTCTTGGCGTGTGTAAGGGTTTCCGACCCCAGTCCATGGATTTGGCATAGTGATTATTGTGTTGGAATGAATGTATGAGTGATTTCTACGGAGGTTAGAGGGGAATATTACATCTGGGAAGTTTATAGAATCCACATTTGTTTATTAGAAATCCACCTTAGCTGGTGCTTTTCATCACCCAGAAACAAAGTATGCTACCGCCATGCCCAGCAAGGAACGTGCCGATGCCCTGTTAGTTTCGCGAGGCTTGTGTGATTCACGCGAGCAAGCGAAGCGCCTTATCCTCGCGGGTGAGGTAATGGTGGACACTCAAGTGGTGGCAAAGCCGAGCACAAAAATCTCCTCCGATGCCGACCTCATCGTAAAAGAAAAACCCAAATTTGTTGGTCGTGGTGGATTTAAAATCGAAGGCGCGCTCGACGCCTTCGGGATCGACCCCACTGGCATGACCTGCCTCGATGTCGGGGCATCCACTGGCGGATTTACCGACTGCTTACTCCAACGCGGAGCGGTAAAAGTTCACGCCGTGGATGTAGGGACAAACCAACTTGTTTGGAAACTCCGCAACGACCCACGAGTGATAGTCAAAGAAAAATTCAACGCCCGGCACATGACGCCCGATGACATTGGCGAACCGATCGATCTCGCCGTCACGGATGTTTCATTTATTTCCCTAACAAAAATCCTACCGCCGATGTTTTCAACCCTCAGGGACGGCGGTCAGATCGTTTGTTTAATCAAGCCACAGTTCGAGCTGAATCGAGAGGATATCAGCAAGGGCGGCATCGTGCGTGATCCAGAGTTGCATCAACGAGCAGTGGATAAAATCCACAATTTTGTCACCGAGGAGTTAGGCAAAAAATGGATCGAGTGTATGGACTCACCGATCAAGGGAACGGATGGGAATAAGGAATTCCTCGCGTGGCTGCGGTGATGGTCTGGATTAACGTTTGTTTTTCTGATCAAAGTGTTGCTCAGCGGTTAGTGCCTGTTCTCTTTTGTTGAGTGATGTGACTAAGCCGAGAGGGAGTCCAAAGGTACAACCGCCAACAATAGCACCAGTAAGATAGCCAGACATGTTATTCCGAATAATGGAATAAAGCATATCCCATTGTTCCCCTTTGATAAGGTGAGATTGCTCTAGTATGCCCAGCAAAATGAGAACAGCGAAAGAAGCACCGCTCGTAAACATAACGGCACAGGCAATGGTGGAGATCACTCCTGAGTTTCGCCACCATGGGAGATGTTGCTGTTCACTCACCTTAACTGTATTTTCCTAACAGAGGTTTGAGTTTTTCTACCGTTTCCTTTGGCCAGTGCTCTTTGGGGGTCATGAGGGCGGGCGCTAGGGCATCGTGTTCTGGCCAGGTCGGCTCTGATGGGATGTCGGGGATGATACGGGTGAGAAGTTTTTTAGCGGTGGCCGAGTTGGCTGTTAGGTGACCGATGACTGTATCAACGCTGACATCCTCTTCGCTTTCGTGCCAGCAATCGTAGTCCGTCACCATACACAGAGTGGCGAGCGCTATTTCTGCCTCGCGGGCAAGTTTGGCTTCGGGCAAGTTCGTCATGCCTATGACATCAAAGCCAAGCTGTCTGTTCGCCTCGCTTTCGGCTTTGGTTGAAAACGCAGGACCGTCCATGTTGACGTATGTTCCACCGTTATGGACGGTGCAGTTTTCCTCCACACAGGCGCGGTGCATGATGCTGCGCAACTCACAACTAACGGGCTGGCCAAAGCCGATGTGGGCGATGATGCCATTACCAAAAAACGTATGGTGCTCACGCCTGCTTGTGCGGTCAAAGTATTGATCCGGTAGCACGATGTGGCGCGGCGCGTATTCCTGCTTCAGACTACCGACGGCGGTGACGCAGATTAACCAGCGCACGCCGAGACTACGCATCGCCCAGATATTTGCACGGTGGTTGATCTCGTGGGGGAGGAGCTTGTGCCCACGCGCGTGACGGGGGAGAAACCACACTTGCCGCCCCGCGATGGTGCCGCCAATCAGCGCGTCCGATGGTGCGCCAAACGGAGTTTCTACGGTGCGTTCCTCGGTTTGTTCAAAACCTTCAATTTCATAGAGGCCGCTGCCTCCGATAATACCAATGGATGCTGTCATAAAAAAATCGGTTAGAAGTATGAGCGGATGCCAAATTTTTCTTTAGGATACATCTCGCGGATTAAACTATGAGGAACGATCTCAACTTCGGTGCCGAGTTGGGTTTTCTGATAGATCCATGGTTGCGCCTCTTTGAACACCCGAATGCACCCAAAGCTACAGCGTGTGCGTGGTGGAAACTTCCCAACGTGCATTCCTACCCCATACCACGTAAGGCGCATCCAATAGGGCATGGAGATGCCTTCGTATTCTGTCCCTTCCGGCGGTGGGCCAGTATGTAGCCATGATTTATCCACCACGATTTTGCGTGTCTGTTTATTTACGTAACGGCCGTATTTGTTAGATCGTTTGCTTTCGAGGCGTTCGAGTACCTTGAATTTTCCCTGTGGTGTTTCGTGTCCAGGGACTCCAGTGGAGACGTTGGTTTTCACCAGCACTCGTCCCTGCGCATCTAGCAACCATGCCTTTTGATCGTAGAGAGAAACCTGAATCGTTGTTTTAGTGGCATCCGCTTTCTTGTGAAGCTTCCGGTTGACTTGCCAATCTGGATTTCTGTTTCCAAAATGGCAGGCGGAAAGAGAAGAGGCAGCGATCCCTAACAAAATAAGCCGACAAAAAAGCATGGCGCAGCCTACGGTAGGTAGAGATCAAAGGCAATGCTTGATCGTCCTGTCGTCCTCATCCATGGTTGCGGATGGGGCGATATATGATAAGGTTTTGTCATGCGCCGCACAAGCATCGTTGTCTTAGCAGCTCTCACCGTGGTGGGGGTGTATTTGTTTGCGCAGGATGTAGCTGAAGAAATGCCAGACGATCACCAAAGCACGTTGACGCCAGAAGAGTATCAGAATGGGGCGAAACGGGAGGCGGATACGATGACGCGGATGGAGCCGCGCCTGACACGTGAGCTGGCCGCGCTTGACTTGGAGTTGGGCGCGCCTGTTTTTGTCAGAATATTCAAAGAGACAAGGCAGATGGAGATCTTTTTGCAGAAGAAGGAAACCAAAAAATACGTCTATTATAAAACTTGGGACATTGCTGCGATGTCAGGAAACCTCGGCCCAAAACTCGCCGAGGGTGATAGGCAGTCGCCAGAGGGGTTTTACTTCGTGCCGCCACGGATGATGAAGCCCGATAGCCGATTCCATCTCGCATACAACATTGGGTTCCCTAATGACTACGATCGATCACACGGGCGAACAGGCTCATTTATAATGGTGCATGGCAATGAGGTATCCATCGGTTGCTTTGCGATGACGGATAACTCGATGGAAGAAATCTACACGCTCTGCCGGGCGGCACAGATCAATGGGCAGGAGTTTTTCCGTGTGCATTCGTTTCCATTCCGAATGACCCCCGAGCGGATGGCTGCTGCGGCTGATCATCAATGGTATGACTTTTGGCAAAACCTGAAAGAAGGCTACGATTACTTCGAGAAAAACAAAACGCCCCCCAACGTGAAAGTTGTTGGGAAGCGATATGTGTTTGAGTGAGAGGGGGCTGCCGCTGGAAGCGTCAGTTACGTGGCAACGATGTTGACTAGGCGACCTGGCACGACGATGATTTTCCTAACCGTTTTTCCTTCGGTGTGCTGTTGGACGTTTTCGTCTTGCTGGGCGAGGGATTCGATTTCTTCCTTGCTGGCATCGGCTGGCACGGTAATGCGCCCACGGAGCTTGCCGTTGACCTGGACGACGATTTCTACTTCGTCCTCGACGAGAAACTCTTCATTGAAGCTCGGCCATGCGCGGTCCGCAAGGATGCGGGACTTGCTGCACTTAGCGGTCGGGAATGCCTCGCCGATGTGCTGGTGAATTTCCTCCGTGAGGTGAGGTGCGAAGGGGTTCAGGCACTTCAATAAATCACGCATCAGCAGAGCAGGTAATTGCTCGGCTTTGCCAAAGGCATTAGTGCAGATCATCATCTGCGAGATGGCGGTGTTGAACGAGAGTTTCTCGATGTCTTCGCCAACTTTTTTAATGGTTTCGTGCAGGACTTTGAGCAGCTCCTTGTGCGTGGAGGGATCGGGTTTCTCGTTGGTGAGTTTGTCAGAAAGCACCCATTCGCCTTCTTGGTTTTGAACGAAGGCAAGACGCCAGACTTTGGCGAGGAAACGGGAAACGCCTTCGACACCTTTCATCTGCCACGGCTTCACTTGCTCTAACGGTCCCATGAACATTTCGTAGAGACGCAACGCATCGGCTCCGTATTCTCTAACAACATCATCGGGGTTGACGACATTGCCGAGGGACTTGGACATTTTTGCTCCGTCTTCACCGAGGATCAGGCCTTGGTTGACGAGTTTTTGGAACGGCTCGATGGTGGAGACGTGGCCGAGATCGTGCAGGACTTTGTGCCAGAACCGCGCATACAAGAGGTGGAGGACAGCGTGCTCGGTGCCGCCTACATACAAATCCACCATGCCGGTTGGATTTGATTTGTGATTCGTGATTTGTGATTCGTGATTTTGGGAGCTGCCGCTCCAGTATTGTTCGGCTTCTTTGGAGATGAATCGGTCGGTGTTGTTAGGATCGCAGTAGCGCATGTAATACCAGCAGGACCCGGCCCACTGGGGCATGGTGTTGGTTTCGCGTTTGGCGGTTTCGGAGTAGTTGATCCAGTCGGTGGCTTTGGCGAGTGGGCCTTCGGGGGAGCCGGTCGGTTTGAAGTCGTCCATGTCTGGCTGGAGGACGGGAAGTTCAGATTCGGGCACGGCTTTGTGGTTGCCATCCTCCCAAAGAATGGGAAACGGCTCACCCCAGTAGCGTTGGCGGGAGAATAACCAGTCGCGCAGTTTGTAATTCACCTTGGCCTCACCTTTGCCATTTTCTTCTAACCAAGTGATCATCTTTTTCTTGGCGTCGCGGGTTTTGAGCCCGTCTAAGAATCCAGAGTTCACGGATGTTCCATTACCTGTGAAACCTTGCCAATCTTCTTTGTTGTTAGGTTGGACGACTTGAGTGACGGGCAGTTCAAACTTAGTGGCGAACTCGAAGTCGCGTTCGTCGTGGGCGGGGACGGCCATGATGGCGCCGGTGCCGTAGCCCATCATAACGTAGTCGGCGATCCAGACGGGGATTTGCTCGCCATTCACAGGGTTCCTGGCGGTGGCTCCGGTGGGGACACCGGATTTGTTTTTGTTGAGGTCGCCTCGTTCGAGGTCTGACTTGCTCGCGCAGGCGGCGATATATTCTTCCACCGCATCTTGTTGGTCGGGAGTGGTGATCTGGGAAACGAGTGGGTGTTCTGGAGCTAACACCATATAGGTGGCTCCGAAGAGGGTGTCTGGTCTCGTAGTGAAAACCGTCACTTGGAACGGGTTATAACCAGCCTCTCCTGCAGTAATGGCTGATTCATTGGGGGATACTTCAAAGGTGACCGTGGCTCCAACTGATTTGCCGATCCAGTTTTTCTGGAGTAGCTTGATGGATTCTGGCCAATCGAGGTCGTCGAGTTCATTGATTAAACGTTCGGCGTATTTGGTGATGCGTAGCATCCATTGGCGGAGTGGGCGGCGCTCGACGGTTTCGCCTTTGTTTTTCCATTCTTCGACTTCTTCGTTGGCAAGCACGGTGCCCATGGAGGGTGACCAGTTCACGGGGGCTTCGTGGATGAAGGCGAGGCGGACGTTGTCAATTTGTTCACGGGACCAACCCTTCGCTTCCAGTTCGGAAACGGGGGCGGATTTTTGTGTTTCTTCGTTGAAATAAGAACCGTAAAGCTGGAGAAAAATCCACTGTGTCCAGCGCACGTAGTTGGGGTCGGTGGTGTTGACTTCGCGGTTCCAATCGTAGCCAAAGCCTAACGACTTCAGCTGGCGGCGGAAGTTATCGACGTTTGTCTCCGTGGTGATGCGTGGGTGTTGTCCGGTTTTGATCGCATACTGCTCGGCAGGCAGACCGAAGGCATCCCAACCCATCGGGTGGAGGACGTTGTGGTCGTTCATTTTTTTATACCGACCGAGAATATCGGTGGCGGTGTATCCCTCTGGGTGGCCAACGTGAAGGCCTGCGCCGGATGGATACGGGAACATATCGAGGATGAAGTATTTCGGTTTGTTAGGATCGAAGTCGGCATCGCCTGGATTGGGTGTGCGGAACGTCTGTGCCTCATCCCAGTGCTGCTGCCACTTGGGTTCAAACTGATCGAATGGGAATGGTTTATGTTGGTCGGACATGGGGAATGGTTAATGGAAAATAGTTATTTGGAAATGGGGTGATTTGCTGCGCTGGGGCGCAGGTGATAGGGGAGAATGGTGGGAATGAAAAGAAAAACCCCGATGGAGCTGGTCCACCGGGGGTTGGGAAAAGGTGGATGAATAGTTAGCCTCTGGCTCTTTCGAGGAGGAGGAGCATGAGGAATGAGTAGATGAGGTTGGTTTCTTCCTGCACGGTGAGGTCAGCAAGTTTCTCAATAGTGAATTTGCCTTCCCAGAAGGCGGGCTGTTTGCGCACGCGCATAACGGGTGTGCCATCGGCACGGGTGGCGACGTAAGTGGGGTGGAAGAGGTATCCTGTTAGGAAACCAACAATGGGGATCTCACCTAGGAAGCTGTCCATGATTTTTGACCATGGGTTTTCTTCTTGGAGCTTGAAGTCGGTAGTGTCATCGCCGGGATTAAAAACATCATAGCGAGCGCGCCAGAGGGATTTCATACCTTGGCGACCTACGGAGCCGATATCGTTGCCTTCGGAATCGGTGAAAAAGTAGCGTGCTGACCAGTCAATGACCTTGTTCGCCTGAATGGAAGCAATCTGACGAGACTTGGTTTTATCTGAGAAAATCTGGATGTTTTCCTTGAACTTAAAGAGCTTCTGTTTGACGTAGCAGATAGTGTTTCCTTGCGCATCCTCGACAAAAATTTGAGGTGCGAGGGCTACGACTTTGAAGCGGAATTGAAGTGGATAATTCATAAGGTAGTGGATTGGTCAATGGTCAGCGGGTATTGGCTGTTAAGGTTATTCTTTTTCGATGAAGAACTGGTGCAGCACGTCGCTATCTTTGTGTGTTTCGTCCACGCCTTCTAACGGATCGGTATCGGGGTCACCGGTCATGCTGGGCTTGCCGATGTAGATGGTATCGTAGAGAGCAACGCCACGGACGGCGACGGCGAGCTTGGTTTTTGCTGGGTCGTGCCCTGTGTTTTTTGAAGCAATCTTCGAGGCAATCCATGCGCCTTCACAGATGACTTTTTTAGCATCATCGGTGAATTTTCTGATCTTAGGCACCTTGATGATGAGCACGAGAGTGGTTTGATCCCCCTCAACGGTTCGCTGGCAGTAAACAGGGAATTTTCCAGAATCGGTATCGCCTTTTTCGATTGCTTGGTCGCGGTATTCCTTGAGCATCTGAGAGACGGACTTGGCAATGGCTTTCGCTTGGTCATCGGTCCCGTAGATCTTGCCCCCTCCGATTGAGGAAACTTTTGAGTTTGCATCAGAGAAACCAGCATAGCCTGGGATGTCTCTGCGTTTTTCCTCCTCGGATGGAGCCATGGCAATCATGATGGCAAAGATCAGGACAACCACACCGATGATGCCAAAAATGATCAGCTTTATGGGGCTTTTCTTGGGTGCCGCGTAGGGGTTGATAGGAGTGCCTGTAGTTGCTGGTCCGGTATTGAGCCCACCTGGGCGCGTTGGTCCGAGATTGATCTGAGGTTGATGAGCCGGTTGGGCTGGCGGCTGTGCTGGCACAGGCGGAGGTGTTGCGGGAGCTGGTGTGGCGCGGATAAGCCCGTCAACTTGCGCGGCGGGAATCCACTCTTCCAGTCCCTCAGTCCAGACATGAGTCTGACCAGAAACCTGCCCGCTAGAGGCGAGCGCTTGAAGTTGATCCGCAGTGACGGGGCCCTGCTGCTGACCAGCAGAGTCTTGGTAGAGCCATGTTTGTTCAGTATCCATGATCGATTACACTAGGGGGATGAATCGGCAAATCAAGCAAGTTCAGCGGTTAGTGCAGGCGGATGCCACCAGTTTGCGGTTGAGCTTGGTTGCTGGGCATGAGGCGGGCAGAGACCATGAAGTTGATCGCGGCAGCAAGTTCTTTCATCCAGAGAATTTGGCCGATGATGGGGATGAGGAGCATGCAGATCACCATACCCACGCTAAGGCGGGGAGATGAAGCGGTGTTTTGGAAACGGGAAACGATGCTATTCCATTCTCCGGGGAGTTTGCAGAGGATGATGATCATCCAAATGGGGCCGAAGAAGGGGATAAACAAAAAGCCGATTGCTTTTCCTGGAGAAACGGTGCCACCACCCGGAGCTAAAATAGCCCATGCGCGATAGATGGCCATCAGCTGGATGATACCAGAAACGAGTAGCAGGATGAAGCCGAGTAAAAGCAGTATGAGCGGCAATCCTAAGCCGCCAGACTCTGCCGTGGGAGGGCTGGCGTTCATCCGCAGCACGGAAATAATGTAGAGAGCGAACCCTGCTAACATAGTGCCGATGTAGAGTCCGAAGTTGACTTTGCTGACGAGCGGGATGGGGTAGTCTCCTCCAGCTTGGGGTGCCGCTGCTGCGGGGCTAACAGCGGTGGCAGGAGAGGAGTAAGGGTTGACCCGTTGTGCTGGAGCAGCACCGCCCAGATTAATCTGTGGCTGGTGCGAGGGTGCTGCTGCTTGGGCTGGAATAAGACCATCGATCTGAGCGGCGGGTAGCCACTCAGCCATGCCTTCGGTCCAGACGCTAGTTTGCCCATTGATATGGCCGCTGACTCCGAATTGTTGGAGCTCATCGGCTGTGATGGGGCCTTGTTGTTGTCCAGCACCATCAAGATAGTGCCAATACTGTGTATCACTCATTTGTTAGGGGGCGTTGTTTTTGTTAGAAGTGGATGGCGTGTCCATCAGCATCCAGAGTGGCCTCGTGGATGGCTTCAGCAAGTGTTGGGTGGGCGTGAATGGTGGAGTGGATTTCATCCGTGGTGCATTCCATTTCGAGGGCTAGTCCCATTTCGGCGATGAGTTCCGTGGCGTTGTCACCAATGATGTGCGCGCCTAACAACTCACCGTGTTCCTTGCCGAAGAGGAGTTTGACGAAGCCTTCGGTATCGGCAGCGGCTTGGGCTTTTCCGATGGCGGCGTAGGGGAATTTTCCAACTTTGTATTCCACGCCTTCTTCTTTGAGTGCGCGTTCGGTTTTACCGACGGAGGCGACTTGTGGGTGGCAGTAGGTGCAGCCGGGGAAGTTACCTACTTTGCGAGGTGTGTGGCCATCGACGAAGAGACCTTCGACGAGTTGGATCGCTTCAAAACTAGCCGTGTGTGCCAGCCATGGTGGGCCTGAGATGTCGCCACAGGCGTAAACATTCGGGATGGAAGTTTCATAGCGATCGCCGACTTGGATAAACCCGCGGTCAAGCTCTGGCTGCACGCCGCCGGGAAGGACGGGGGCGATTCCGATGGCAACGAGGCAGACATCGGCAGTGATGGTTTCGTTTCCTTTGGGGCCTTCAACATCGATGGAAACGGAGTCTCCATTGTCGCGGAAGTTGACACATTTGGTATCGGTTAGAGAGCGGACACCTTGTTTGGTGAAGGACTTTTGAAGTTCCATGCCGACCTCGGTGTCTTCGACGGGAAGCAGGTGTGGTTGCATCTCGATGATGGTGACTTTCGTGCCAAATGCATTGTAAACATAAGCGAACTCAACACCGATAGCACCGGCTCCGATGATGACCATTTCCTTGGGTTGCTCGGGCAGGATCATGGCTTCCTTGGAAGAGATGACGGACTTGCCGTTGAATGGAAGAGGGGGGAGCTCACGGCTTTTACAGCCGGTGGCGACGAGGATGTTAGAAGTTTCCAAAACTTGCTTAGCACCATCGGCGGCGGTGACTTCTACGTGGTTGCCATCGACGATGGAGCCGAAGCCACGGATGTAATCGACTTTATTTTTCTTGAAGAGAAACTCGATGCCACCAGCGAGGCGATCTGATACCTGACGTGAACGACCAATCACGGATGACCAATCGTATTGGAGGTTGTCAAACGAGAGTCCGAAGGTTTTGGCCTTTTTGGTGAGTGTTTGATAGAGCTCGGCATTTTTGAGGAGCGCCTTGGTGGGGATACAGCCCCAGTTTAGGCATGTGCCGCCTGCGCGGTCTGCCTCGATGACGGCTACTTTTTTACCGAGCTGAGCGCCGCGAATGGCACCCACGTATCCAGCGGGGCCTCCGCCAATGACAATGAGATCGTACATGATAAGATGTGGTTAGTTGATGGTTTGAGGGATGAGAAATTGTGACTGGGTTCAGCCGAGGGAACGTGGGCAGAAACTATTACTTTTGTCAATGACGGGAAGTGCCTGAAACACGAAAAAAGCCGACCCACTAAGGAGTCGGCTTTTGGGGAAAAATCAGTAGGTGTTAGGCTACTGGTGGTGCTTCTGCCTTGGGCTTTGAGGTCAGCCAGCGGATGAGACCAATTAGGCCGAGGACAAAGGCGACAAAGCCGATAGCCAGTGCGCCAAAGAAGCCTCCTGCTGCTTTCATAGCTCCACCTGCTAGCTTCTCTGCAGAGGTGCTGGAGACAGACGCGCTGCTACCAACTGGAAGGCCTTCAATGGATACATTGTATGTAGCATCTTTTTGGGTGACAAAAGAACCAATCATTAGCTTTCCGTTTAGGTTAGTGCTTGAGGCAGGGGTGTGAGTAGGAACAGGCGTATTGTCTGCTGTATTGGTGACGGATATTGTGACGCCTTTAGGCATTTCAGTGCCAGCCACATGATACCAAATAGTTGCGCCAGAATTGTCTTCAGCGGTTACAGACCCAATTGCAGGTGGGGTGAACTCGGAACCTCCTGAAACACTATCTTTGACATCATCGACGCCCCCTTTGATAGCTAGAATACCTACAACTGCAGCGATGATTGTCGCGACCAAAGCGGCAATGAGGAAGCCGCATCCTTTTCTTTTTTCTGCCATAATATAATGTGGTTGTTTTGTTTGAAATGCCAAGTGTTGAGAGATGTCTCAGCCGTGACGAAAGTAGATCATGGGATGAAAGTTAGTGTCTGGCAAGAATTGAAACTTACGTTTATATGAAGTATCTGGTCAGGAGGGTGCAAAAAAACGGCCATCAGGAAAAACCCGATGGCCGTTGTTAAGTTGATGAGTCGCTTATTTAGTTAAGCGGCTTTTCCTTTTTTGTTTTCGAGGGCAGCCTTGGCTTGGTCAACGATGCTGTTGAAGGCAGCGATGTCGTGCACAACGAGGTCGGCAAGGATCTTGCGGTCAACCTCAATGTTGGCGGCCTTGAGGCCTTCGATGAAGCGTGAGTAAGTGATGTCCTGGGCGCGTGTTCCAGCGCTGATGCGCTGAATCCACAGGCGGCGGAACTGTCCCTTACGCTTCTTACGGTCACGATACTCATACTCGCGTGCCTTGCGGACGGCGTCCTTGGCGTACTTGTAGAGTTTCGAGCGGAAGCCGCGGAAACCTTTGGCACGTTTAAGAACGCGCTTCCGGCGTTTGCGGCTGGCTGGGCTATTAGTTGCTCTTGGCATGTTTCTGTTTTTGGGAACGGACGGTTATTTTCACACCCCCCGTAGTCTCGTCCATTCGGTCCCGGGTTTCTATTATTAGAGTGCCGGGAAGGCTACGTAGGGGCCGCTCGTGATGCGAGCGGGTGGCGTGGGTCGTCGCCGGATTGGCGCTGATGCGCCGGATCGGATTGGCGCTAATGCGCCTGATTCTTGCTGATTAGGCAAAGGGAAGCGAAGCCTTGACGGCTTTCATGTCTGCATCGGATACAAGAGTTGCCTTACCCAGGTTGCGTTTCCGCTTCTGGTTTTTCTTTGTAAGAATGTGGCGTTTGCCTTGTTTCCGGCGCAGGATCTTCCCTGTGCCCGTCACCTTGAATCGTTTGGCGACGGCCTTACGGGTCTTTGCTGTACCTTTTGATTTGGCCATGGGGCGCGGAACCTAGCCACCGAACCCGCAATTGCAAGGAGAATTTTGGATTTTTCGTGTGGATGTGGGTGTTTTTTTGCATATCCTTGGCGTATGCGGTGTTTTTTGAGTCTGTGGATATGTTTGTTACTGGGTTTTTCCAAGAATCTTAACGCGGGTGAAAACTTCATCCCGTTGGTAACTAAGCCGTTTCTTGATGGGGGAGACGCTGTGGCGATTTCCATTGGTGTTATAAAAGATGGGAAAACCACCGTGTTTCACCACGGGGAAATCGAGTTGGGCGGGGGAAAAACTCCTAATTCCGATACGCTCTATGAAATCGGCTCCATCACCAAGGTCTTCACAGCGCTAATGTTGGCTCGTGATGTGGTGGGGAAACAGCTCGCCTTAGAAACTCCGGTGGCGTCGCTGATGGGGGAGAGTTTTATCATGCCTTCTTATCAGAAAGACAACAACCATCATGAGATAGAGCTATTGCATCTAGCCACGCACACATCACGCTTGCCGAGGCTACCGGACGATATGTTCCAAGGGGCTAATCCTGAGGACCCGTATGCGCACTATGATCAGGATAGGCTGCGAGCAAGCTTGGGCGCGCAAGTCCTCACTGCAGCACCGGGTGGTAAGCCTGTCCTCTATAGTAACTATGGTTTTGGCTTGTTAGGTTTTTCCTTGGCAGAAAAACATGCCACCAGCTACGCTGCATTGCTCAAAAAATCATGGCTCACGCCACTGGGTATGAATTCCACCTTTGTCACACCGCCACTGTCAGTCGTCCGCGCGAAAGGCTATGATATAGCGCATGGTGATCAGTCGTTTTGGAGTATTGATGCATTGGCAGGTGCTGGTGCTGTGGATTCAAATCTAACCGATATGTTGACTTTTGCGCGATTTTGTTTGAAACCAAAAGACCCTCAGCTCTCAGCGGCACTGGAGCTTTCAATGAAGGCCCATGTCGTCACAAACGGCCGTGCGCAATGCCTTGGCTGGCAACGTGCAGCAGATCAAACCACCTACTGGCACAACGGGCAAACCGGTGGCTTTGCCAGCTACTTTGCTTTTAATCGGAAATACAAAGTCGCCGTTTGCATCCTCTCCTCTGGCGCCTCCCCTCATCTAACGCCTCTGGGCGAGCACCTAGTGCGCTGCGTCGCTAGCGGTAAACCAAAGCCTTTTCCAATGAGTAGAATCAATATCAAGGCTACCATTGATGAGAAAAAACTAAAAGCCCTAGCGGGAAAATATCAGCTTGCGCCTGGGAAAGTGTTTACCATCAAAACACGCAATAACCGCCTCTTCGCCAAGCTTACGGGTCAGTCGTTTTTAGAGGTGTTCCCCGAGTCCGCCACGGTATTTAGCTACCGAGCTGTGAAAGCAAAGCTAGAGTTTGTCCCAGGGAAAAATCTAACACTATTTCAGAACGGCCAAGAGCTGATTGCGGAAAAACTTCCGTAACACAAAAAGCGTGGTGCATCAGCGCCCAAAAAACTTTATGGGGATATGTGGGCTTTCTGGGGGAAGCCATTTTCTCGACCATCGTGGCATGGATTGGAAGGCATTATGGCAAACGATTCATACGCAGAGCTTCTGGATTCCGTCCGTCTCCACCAGCTCAACTTTTGCTTCGAGCAAATCGGTGCTGACTTTACTCGGATCATTTAGCAGTTTTATCACCTGAGAGGCTCGTGTTGCGCCAATGAATGATGACACCGAAGGGGTGAGGTCGTTGCGCCATGTTTCATGACACCCGACTGTTGGTTGTTTTTTGCTTCTTTTGTGCCGTTTTGGCAAGTCTTTTCGCTGTCGCGGGTGGAGTGGAGGCGCTGGGAGCGGGAGCGACCAGTGCCGGAACGGAGCCCGCGACAGCGGACGCTTCGCTCGCCCAGGATAGCTCCTCCGCACGTTCTTCTTCTATTCGTTCTATAATCTGATGAATGGTTTTGAGTTTGCTTTCAATTTCTTCGGAGAGTTCCATTGGGTCGAGTAATTCTCGGGTTTGGCGCAGTTGGTCTTTGGTTTTGTTGCTCACTTTAGGACATTCTAACAGGCGGTCGCAGGCCTACGCAGACTTCGCCGCCGCTGTTGCCCCAGAGGGCGGAGAGTTCGGTCCAACCGCTGTAGTTGTCTGTTAGGGTTAGGCTCCACATGAATTGGCCGCTGCTGCTGCCGCCGCCATGTGAGACGGTGTCGACTTCCAGCCAGCCGGGGCGGTCGGTTTCTTGTGGGCCGCATTGGATGGGGATGAGGGTTTTGAGACGATGGCTGGTTCGTCCGGTGCTGCGCCCGTATCTTTTGCTGCCTTGGACTCGATGTGGGGCGGTCATTCGATCTAGTTGGCGGGCACTGCATCTTAGTATCTTACTTCGTACTTCTTCGGGGAGTTTGCCTTGGCGTTTTTCGTAGCTCGGCAGCCAGAGGGGGAGTGTTGTTTTTAGCCGTTTGCCGCAGGGTTGTTCGCTGCGTTTCCAGATTTCTACGATCACTTTTTTCTCGGCCTCGGTGTAGGTAGGTTTCGAGCCTCTTTTGTTTGCCTTTTTTCCAAGGCAGACTTGGCCGTTGAGTGCTTTGATGGTGTGTTTGCGATCCCAGCCCAGCGTGTCGCTGACTTCGTCTATCATCGCGCTTTTGCCTGCACGGTTTCGGCTGGGATAGCGCGCTCGGCAGCTCTCCAGATAGTGTTTTCATCTGGGTGTCATTCTTTCTGGCGCATCGACCTCATTCAGCCTTTTTATTGGCTCAGCTTCGGTGTCATTCTATTTGGCGCAATGCGCCCCCAAAAAAAATTGATTGATTTCATTGTCATAACCTGCCCTTATTAGGCTATCTCCTCCTCCCCAACACACAACCCAATGAAAAAAACATTCACCACACTCTCTGCGTTTCTCTCTCTAGCCACTATTTCATCTGCTGCACTGACGGCGGTTTTTGAATATGAATTTGATGCCTCGTATGATGCTAGCTCCACGGTCGTAACCGATCTCAGTGGTGCAGGTAACCACGCGACAATGACTGGCGAAAATGGTGGTGCCAACATTGCATTATCTACCGATATTCCTGCGGGAGCAACCCAAGGAAGCCATTCTATTGATTACTTCACTACCTATGGGGTAATCGCAACGAATAATACTCAGTTGCTCAACAATGCAGATGTCATCAGCAATGGTGGTTTCACGATGACAGCCTACTTTCAGGGGTTTTCTCCTAACGTAAGAAAGGTCATTGACTACGCAGGAACGGAATACATAGCCATACGCAATGATGGAGTTGATGGCGCACGGGTTGGCATAGGTATTAGTAATAGCGTTGTGCTTACTCTTAGCACGGGAGATGGACTCGATGCCAATGGTTGGAACCATATTACCTATTCCTTTACAGTGACTGATGGTAGTATTCCTAACGCTGTATTGGGTGATATTAGAGTGGATCTTAATGGAACGGTTACTACCCTTACGGGGCAGACGTTGGATGGTTTTGGAGATAGCTTGAACCGCGCTATCAGTGTGGGTAGGCACCCGGCTATCAGCACCGATCACTTTCGGGGGCAGATTTATGCGCCTGCCGTTTATCTCGGTGTAGATCCAGTTCCCGAGCCTTCTTCCACCGCTTTGCTAGGGCTTGGTGGTCTGGCCTTGCTGCTTCGCCGTCGGAGGTGGAATGCGGATTTGATTTTCTAACATATTACACCGCAAAAGGCGCATGGTTTCATGTGCCTTTTGCTTTTTATGCCGATGCAGCGACCAAACGGATCGCCTCTGGGTAGAGCTGGTGTTCTTGCTCTTGGATGCGCTGGTGCAGGGTGTCAGCGGTGTCGTTTTCTAACACGGGGACTTTTGCCTGGAGGATGATTGGGCCGGTGTCCATGCCCGCATCGACGTAGTGGACGGTGCATCCGGACTCCGCAGCTCCGTCCTCGACGGCTTGTTTCCATGCCATCAGCCCGGGGTAGGCGGGTAGTAGTGATGGGTGGATGTTGAGGATTTTGTTAGGGAAGATATCAAGTAATGGCTGCTTGACCAAGCGCATGAATCCCGCGAGGCAAACGAGCTGCACGCCAGCGGCTTTGAGTTTCTCCGCAACGGCGCGTTGGGATTCGGCGGGGAACTTCTGGCTGAACCCTCCGCAGTCGATCGCCTCGGCGGCAATGCCTGCATTTTGCGCACGTTCGAGGATATAGGCGTCTGGGTTGTCCGACATCACAAGCACGATTTCGGCATCGAGTGTGCCGTCGTCAATGGCATCGAGAATTGCCTGCATGTTTGAGCCAGAGCCAGAGCCAAGCACGCCGAGTTTGAGTTTTCCAAGTTTTCCATTGCCAGTGGGCATGGGCGTTTCCTAGCGTAAGGTCTGTGACTTGTCCAATCAGGAACGTTGCTTGCCTCATTTTGTTCTTGTGTCGATTGGGAATCAGTTCAGGGTTCCTACAACTACAAATTCAATGATGAAGCTAAACCTCTTACTCACAGCAGCAACAATCAGTGCGGTTGGTCTTGCCGCGTCTCAAGCAGCAACGATCGTAACCAATAACACAGGCCACGCAAACTCAAGCATCATGGTGCTTGATAACTCAGACATTGGGGTAACGAACAATGTATCTGGCACCAACGGCACGGATGGTGATACCATTGCCTATGGAAATGATGGTCTTTGGTCAGATGCTGGAGATGTCACCTACAGCTACACGGGATTAGCTGCTGGCACGTATAATGTTTATCTTACTTGGTATAGTAATGGAGATACCTCGGCAACAGGTGTTATGGCCAATGGCGTGAACCTTGGTGCTATTCCACTCACTCCTGGGCCTGACACGACCAATGGTTTTGAGGCGTATGATGAAGTCAATGACCTTGCAACTGAGTTTGAGCCGTTTCAACTCGTAGGAACTGCAACGGTGACTGGTGCTGGCACACTGGACGTGGTTCTCACTCCACAAGGTGCAAATGGTTTTGGGCGCTATGATGCGGTTGCTATTTCCTCAGTTCCTGAGCCATCATCGGCTGCGCTACTTGGCCTTGGCGGACTGACTCTCATCTTACGCCGGAGGAAATAACCCTCTGCCTAAGTTAAGTTATCTCTCGCGGGGGCTGTATGATTTCATATAGCCCTCATTTTTTGCAATTTTCCACAAATCGCTTAGTCTCCCAATTACTGATGATACTCAAAGAGACAACACTTCGGCTGGTCTTAGGTTTTGGCTTGCTGAGTGCCTTGGCAGATCTGAGTGCAGCGCCAGCGGATGTGGTGATCAATGAGGTTCATTATGACCCTGCGGATAAAACCAAAAAGGCAGAGTTTATTGAGCTTTATAATAAGGGCACAACACCCGTGGATCTAACAGGATGGGAGTTCACCAAGGGCGTAGAGTTCACATTTCCATCCACACAACTTGCAGCAGGTGAGTTTGTGGTGGTGGCGCAAGATCCGGCAACCCTTCAGGCAGAGTATGGTGCATCTTCACTCGGCCCATGGACGGGGAAACTCAGCAACAAGGGAGAAAAAATCACCCTGCGTGATGCGGCGGGAAATGTCATTGATACCGTGGACTACGGTGTGGGTTTCCCATGGCCAACGGCGGCTCAGGGTGAAGGGGCGTCGATGGATTTGTTAGATACATTGTTAGATAATGATTTGGCGGGATCGTGGCGGTCATACATCAGTGGTGGCGGTGACCCAGCAGTGACGTTTCTTGCTGCGGGATCGGCATCATGGAGGTATCGCGAGGGCGGCTCATACCCTGCGAATGATGGCGGTGGTAAGTCGTGGATAGAAAATGGTTACAATGAAAGCGTGGATGGAAACTGGACGACGGGACAAACCCCGGTTGGCTACGGCGATGGCGATGACGCCACGGTGCTGACGAACATGAGAAACAACTACCAGAGTGTTTTTCTTCGGCACGAGTTCACCATTGGCGCTGGCGAGCCGATTCCTAACCGCTTGCTACTGCGGGCATACTTCGATGACGGCTGTGTGGTGTATATCAACGGCCAAGAGGTGGAGAGGTTTTCCCTGCAGGACGGCGCGATCCCATTTCCTCCTGGAAATTTCGCTCACGACCATGAACGTGCTTGGGAAGAGGCCGTCCTAACAGGAACGCAAAACTACCTTCATCACGGCACCAACACCATCGCCGTGCAGGTGATTAATGGAACGATCAACAGCAGTGATTTATCGATCGATATCGAGCTGAAAACACCACCCGCAACGGCGTCAGTCATCGGCACGCCCACTCCAGGTGCCGTCAACACAGCCTACTCAAGCACGGCGCCACCGCAGGTCAGGCAGGTGAATCATTTTCCTGAGCAACCCACCTCTGCGGATGACGTCATCATCACGGCAAAGGTGACCGACCCAGATGGCGTGGCTGCGGTGACGTTGGAGTATCAACTGGTCGATCCGGGCAGTTACATTCGGCTCAGTGATGCGGCTTACCAGAACGGTTGGATTTCGGTCGATATGTTAGATGATGGCACCAGTGCTGATGCTGTGGCCAACGACTCGGTATTTTCGGTTCACCTTCCCGACAGTCTGCAACAGCACCGCCGTATGGTGCGGTATCGCATCCGGGCAACGGACGGCGCGGGGTCGCATGTTCAGGTTCCCTATTTTGACGATCCGCAGCCGAACTTTGCGTACTACTGCTATGATGGCGTGCCTGCGTGGCAAGGGGCCAACCAGCCAGGATCGAGCTCGGTGGAAACCTTCGGCAGTGGCCTGCTCAGTGAGTTGCCGGTTTATCACCTGATTGCTAACAACTCGGATGTTTCCAACTCACAGTGGAATGGCTCGTATCGAAACACACGGTTCGAGGGCACGCTGATCTACGATGGTGAAATCTACGATCACATTCGTTTCAACATCCGGGGGCAGTTTTCGACATACGTCACAGGGAAAAACAAATGGCGCTTACGGTTTAACCGGGGGCACTATTTCCAGGCTCGGGATAACTTCGGTAATAAATACAAGAGCCGCTGGAAAGACATGAAGGTCAATGGCGGAACCGCCCCGTGGGCGAACCCTAACCGAGGTATGGCGGGGATTGATGAGTGCGTTTCCTACCGCCTGATGGGTCTGGCTGGAGTGCCGGCAAGTCGAACCAGCTACTTCCATTTCCGCGTGGTCGATGGAGCCAATGAGGCAAACCCATCCGATCAATATGATGGCGACCTCTGGGGGTTGTATTTCAGTGTCGAAGTGCCTGACGGCAGGTTCCTTGATGATCGTGATTTACCCGACGGCAACGTTTACAAACTGGAGTCGCCCCTGCTGCAGGACAACCAAGGCGCTGACGAACCGTTAGGGCCTGCCGACGGTAATGCCATCCGTGGTGAGATGAGCACTTCCAAGTCGCAACAATGGTGGAGAGATCACGTCGATCACTTGAGTTACGCCCGCTACAAGGCGGTGGCCGAGGTCATTGCTCATTACGATCAGCGCGATGGTCAACAAGGCTACTACTTTCACAACCCAGACACTGACAAGTGGGTGTTTATGCCCTGGGATCTCGACACCGTATATACACCGACGCATAAGTATTACACATGGGACCGGTTCCGCCATTGTTTGGATTCGGGTTACGCGCAAAACCACATCGAAGGAAAAAACGAGCAACGCGAGGTGCTCGATCTGCTTTTCAATCCGAAGGCGGTGGACACCGTGCTGGATGAATTTGCAAGCATCGTCAATCCGTCAGGCCAATCGCTGACATGGGCGGATATAGATCAGTTTGCTTGGAACTACCACCCACGTAGTAACCACCAAGGGTTTTACAACCGACTCAATGCCAGCGCCAATCCAGGTGGCGCAAATTATTCCCGCACGCTGGTCTCGGCTGACTTTGAAGGACAGCTCGACTACGTGCGCAAGTTCATGAGCTCGGGTGGGCATGGTTACGAGAAACTGGCCACTGAAGCCGCTGATTCTAACATCCCCGATCAACCGACGCTGACTTATTCCGGCACCGCAGGCTATCCTGTGTCGGATCTTCGTTTCCAATCGACCGCCTTCACCGACCCTAACGGAAACGGATCTTTTGCGGCGATGGAGTGGCGAGTGGCGGAAGTTTCCGACCCCACATCAGCCAACTATGACCCCGGCCAAGCGCCACCATACGAAATTGACGCCGCCTGGGAAAGCGGTGAGCTGACGAGTTTTACCAATGAGGTGACGATCCCACCCTCGGTTGTGTCCACCGGCAGCACCTACCGTGCCCGTGTCAGGCACAAGGACAGCAGCGGCAGGTGGAGCCACTGGTCAGCACCTGTGGAGTTCAGCATCACTAGCCCGGACATCACGAGTTATAAAAACGGATTAGTCATCAGCGAGATCATGTATAATCCGGATGGCAGTGATGATCGTGAGTTTATCGAGATCAAAAATGTAGGAGCCGTGACACTGGATCTAACACCCATCAGCTTTACGCAAGGAATCGAGTTCGCCTTTGCTGGATCGGACATCACCAGCATTGCGCCGGGTGCTTATGTTCTAGTGGTCAAAAATAAAACCGCCTTCGAGGCTTACTACGGCACCGCCCTTCCCGTCGCGGGTGAGTATCAATTTTCTGTATCTAACAGCTTGAGTAATGGCGGCGAACGCATCGTGCTATCCTACGGTGCTGACGATGCGATTCTTGATTTTGAATACAGTGACGACCCGCCGTGGCCGCTTGAGGCGGATGGCGATGGTGCCAGCCTTGTGCTCATTCACCCTGAAGGATTACCTGATCACATGCTTGCTGAAAACTGGCGAGCCAGCTTGCAAACAGACGGCAACCCAGGTGCCTCAGACAGCGTGCCATTCACCGGGGGTGATTTGATCGACTACGCAGTGGCCACTCGCCCAGTAGTGACTCGAACCACCGCGACCTTCAGCCTCGTGCTCGGTGCAGACGCGGCAAAAGTCATCCCGCAGTGGTCGAGTGATCTAACAAACTGGAACACCACAGGTCTAACCATCGGCTCGGAAGTGCTGGACGAAAATGGCAACCTCGTCACTACGCTCAACCTTCCCGCCGTTGATCGCCTATTCTTCCGCCTCAAAGTCATCCAGCGGTGATTGGGTATACTCCGATCTGTCCTAGCACTTGACTCTTGCCTCGTGATTCTGGATTCTCCCATCCATGAACGATCCACGTATTTCCCAGCTCGCCCGCCAACTTGTCCGTTACTCCACTGCGATCAAGAAAGGCGAAAAAGTCCTCCTCCATCTAGCTGACGTGCCAGATGCGCTTGGTGTCGCTCTTATCCGTGAGGTGCGTGCTAGAAAAGGTGTTCCGTTTCTCCGCATCGAGCACGGGCAGCTTGGCCGTGAGATGTCGATAGACGCCACGGACGAGCAGTTTCAAACCATCGCCAAACATCAGCTCGCCGAGATGAAGGATATGGATGCCTACATCGCCGTGCGTGGCTCCCATAACATTTGCGAAACCAGCGATGTGCCCGCCGCCCGTATGAAAACCGTGATGCAGCACATGCGCAAACCGATGAACCACCGCGTTGCTAAAACTAAATGGTGTGTGCTGCGCTGGCCTCACCCAGCGATGGCGCAGCAGGCAGGCATGAGCACTGAGGCATTTGAAAACTTCTACTTCGATGTCTGTTTGTTAGACTACAAGAAGATGCTGCCCGCCATGAATGCACTCAAGCGGCTGATGGAGAAAACCGACCAAGTCCACATCGTTGGCAAGGGAACTGATCTGAAGTTTTCGATCAAAGATATCCCCGCCGTCGTCTGCGGTGGAAACTACAACATCCCCGACGGCGAGGTCTTCACAGCTCCGGTAAAAAACAGCGTAGAAGGAACGATCACACACAACGCCCCGACCGTTTACCAAGGTGTGCCGTTCGATGGCATTCGGCTTGAGTTTGAAAAAGGAAAAATCGTCAAAGCCGAGGCAAGTGCCCAGACGAAGGAGCTCAACAAAATCCTCGATTCCGACCCTGGCGCGCGTTACATCGGAGAGTTTGCGCTTGGGTTTCACCCTGGTATCAAAGAGCCAATGCGCGACATCTTGTTCGACGAAAAAATCGCAGGCTCCTTCCACTTCACCCCCGGTCAGGCGTATGAAGAAGCTGATAACTCCAATCGCTCCCAAGTCCACTGGGACATGGTCACCATCCAGCGTAAAGATTACGGGGGAGGGGAGATCTACTTTGATGGAAAGCTCATCCGCAAAGACGGCGTATTCCTTCCCAAGTCCTTGCATGGGCTGAATTATTGATCCGCAGATTACGCGGATTCGCGCAGATTTTTTGATGGATGAAGCAAGACGAGCAAACTTATCTGATTATTGGAGCGGCGATGCGAGTGCATCGTGAATTGGGTCACGGTTTTTTGGAAGCGGTGTATCAAGCCGCTTTGGCGCGTGAGTTCGCATTACAGAACATACCCTTTGAGCGTGAGAAAATGTTACCCGTTTCCTATCGGGA
Source organism: Akkermansiaceae bacterium (assembly GCA_049609505.1). Taxonomy (GTDB): domain Bacteria; phylum Verrucomicrobiota; class Verrucomicrobiia; order Verrucomicrobiales; family Akkermansiaceae; genus Oceaniferula. Next base: position 34,481 of record JBMYYO010000012.1, read on the forward strand.
TGAGACTATTGCAGAATACCGTGCTGATTTTGTTTGTTATGGAGAGGTGATTGTTGAACTCAAGGCATTACAAAAACTATCAGGTGTTGAAGATGCCCAAGTCATCAATTATCTTAAGGCGACAGGTATCCAGCGAGGTCTCCTCCTCAATTTTGGCACCCCAAGCCTGCAGCATAAACGCCTTATCTTTACCCAAAACTAACCCGATCCGCAGATTGCGCAGATTTTCACCGATTGATTTGCATATATCGAACTAGACTCACAAAAAAATCAGCGTAATCACCCCATGAGCCTCCAACAAAAAATCTGCGAAAATCTGCGTAATCTGCGGACAAGCCTAATCGCTGTCCTTTCTCTAACATCCCTGATCCCTCTACACGCGCAGGAAGCAAAAGGTCTCGACATCACCCTCATCTCAGATGTGCACAGCGTTTCCCCCGGTAGCAGTTTTACCATCGGTCTCAACATCCGCCATCACAAGGGCTTCCACACCTACTGGAAAAACCCAGGTGTAGTGGGGATGGCGACGGCGATGGAGTGGAAGCTGCCCGAAGGCTTTACTGCGGGAGAAATTCAGTGGCCACACCCTGAGATCTCTTCCATGGCGGGGCATCCTTGCCATGGTTATGAGCGTGATGTCACCTTGTTAGTAACGATCACCCCTCCGAAAAAAATCACGCAGAACAATGTGAAACTAACCGCTTCATGTCGCTGGATGTGCTGTGCTAAAGATTGCTTTCCTGGTTTCCAAGATTTATCGCTCACACTTCCTGTCTCTAAAAAAGCGCGTCTCAACCAAGCGAATACACCTCATTTCAAGAAAGCGCGTGCTGAGCTTCCCGAGCGAATGGCGCCATGGAAAGTTTCCGTCGTATCAGCCCGTGACGAGCAGTTTATTCAGCTTTTGTTTTCCCCTCTGAAACCAAATGCGCCCGCACCTGAATACCTCTTCTCAGAAGACGGCCAAGTTTCCTCAGATAAAAAACAAAACTTCATCAAACAAGCCAATGGCAGTTTTCAATTCACCATCGAACGATCCGAGTTTTCGCCTAAGGGAAAAATGAAACTCCCCTGTGTTGTGAGGTCTGAGGGACGGTACTATTCTATTGGGCCAAAATACAGGGTGACTCCCCCTTCACGATAAACGCTACAACCAAATCAAAAAATCAGCCGCTCCCGACCGGGTGTCAGGAGCGGCTTGAAGAAATTACTCTGATGAGTTGGCGGGTTTAGCTTTTTCGCTTGCGAAGTGTCAAACCGAAAACTCCACCTAGCAGGGCCATCATAGAGACAGACGGTTCGGGGACAGCATCGCCATCAATGAATATATCATCAAAGGCAATGGCTTCTTGAACGCCACTCTGAAAATAAACTCTAACCTGAATACTTGAAGTAGAGGATAGTCCTGTGAGATCTTGAGAGACGCTAGTGGCCGTTGCTCGTATATTATTGGGGCCATTAAAAATTCCTGGAGTGGTTTTGTTTCCGCGGTAGTTGGTATCAGAAGCCGTAGTCCAAGTCCCTCCATCAATTCGGTACTGTAGTTCGAGCCCATCGTCCACTTCATAAGAAGTAGCTCCATCCTCTGATGCAGCGATGGTAAAGCCGATAGTCATATTTTCGTATGCTCCCACAACAGGGTCTAGTGTTAGGTAGCCTGCGTCTATGGGGAATGCTGCATCGAGTGGCCCAGCATCGCTTGATGGGTCGATATCTTCCATGGCGATAAAGTTTCCAGCAAAGCCGATATAAGGTGTGTCCGTCAAAGGGTTGCCGCCGTTGACTCCAGCACTGGCATTAGAAGTTCTTAGTAAATAGTCGGCCGCTTGTTGGTCAAATGCAGTTAGGGTGATATTGGTAGTTCCTGTGATTGTGTAACCAACCATATCAAGTCCCTCAAAGCTTTCGGTCACCAAGTTAGCTGAAAATAAGGATGAAGTCATTCCAATGACTTGCGGCTGCTATCAATTTGATTGTTAGGTTGGCGCTGTGTTGTTTCATATAAGAACGAGTCTAGTTCATTTAACTTCTGTTTGGCAATAAAAAAACGGATAGATTTTGGCTAGGGCGTCATTTTGTTGACCCGTTAGGTAAATGAGACCCCGCTTTATGGCGGTTGTATTTTTCTGAGGGTGGTGGCTCGGCAGTGATACTACACATTTAGATAAAACTTCATCTCGCCAAGCTACCTAAAACCCACTAAACAAAAACCATGAAACTACTGCTCGCCTTTTTTTTCACCATGCTGCCGCTAGCTGCCCAGATCACCTATGAAGGAAAATCCGGTCCGGGGAAGGGGAAACACATCGTCTTTGTGGCGTCCGATCACGAATACCGCTCGGAAGAAACTTGCCCTGCACTCGCGCGCATCCTTGCCCAGCATCATGGTTTCAAATGCACCGTTCTTTTTGGCGTCAATGGCAAGGGTGAAATCACCGCTGGTGCTTCTAACATCAAAGGGCTTGAGGCATTGGAAAAAGCCGACCTCATGGTCATCTTCGCCCGCTTCCTCGATCTGCCAGACGACCAGATGAAACACATCGTCGCCTACCTCGATCGCGGCGGTCCGGTGGTAGGGCTGCGCACCTCATCGCACGCCTTCAAAATCCCCAAAGGGAAAACCTACTCCAAATATAGCTTCCGTTACGCTGGAGATGATTACAAAAGCGGTTTCGGCCACCAAATTCTCGGCAACACCTGGGTCGGCCACTACGGCAGAAACCACAAGCAAGGCACCCGCATTCAGCTTATCCCTGAGCAGAAAAGCCACCCGATCTTGCGCGGCGTAAAGGACAACGCCTTCTGCCACGCAGGCGGATACAATGGAGTCGCCCGCGAAGGCTTCACCGTTCTAACAAACACCCAGCCGCTCGTTTCCATGAAACCAGATGCTGCACCTGATCCGAAGAAAAAACCTGTGCCATCCACATGGACCAGACACTACACCGGAAAAAACGGCGCCAAGGCCCGCGTCTTCCACTCGACCCAAGGAGCTTCAGAGGATTTGTTAGATGAAAGCTATCGCCGTATGCTCGTTAACGGCATCTTCTGGGCAGTGGGCAAAGATGCCGACATCAAAGCGGATAACAACGTCTCATTTGTCGGCAAGTACCAGCCCACGACATTCCGCATGGGTGGCCACGTCAAAGGCGTGAAACCCTCAGACCTTGCCGACATCAACTCGCCGATCATGCCCAAGAAAGCGGTAAAAAAAAACGACTAAATAAACCCGCTAACAGACAGGTAAAAGCACCCGCTCGCGATCCCAAACTCGCCAGCTACTACATCAATAAAAAAACCTCCCCGCACGCGAAGGCCGCCACTCCGGTCAAGACCACCCTGCCGCTCGACCTTAAACCGGGCACGCGCATCGCTCTGATCGGCAATTTATTGTTAGACGCCGAGCGCCGATACGGTCACCTCGAGACCCTGCTGCACCAACGTTTCCCCAAGCACCAACTCACCGTGCGCAACCTCGCCTGGCCGGCGGACACGGTATCGCTGCGCCCACGCCCTGGCAATTTCGGTGATCTCGATCAACATCTGCACTACTTCAAGGCAGACCTCATCATCGCCGCCTTCGGTTACAACGAATCCTTCGCCGGCGAGCGAGGCTTACCCGAGTTCAAAAAACAGCTCGATGCTTTTCTAACCAAGCTCAAGAGCAGGGCATATAACGGGAAATCGGCAGCACAGATTGTATTGCTTTCGCCCGTGCAAGACGAGGACACACAGCAAGTCCCAGCATTTAGAAAAAACCATCATCAGCTCGGCATCTACACCGCTGCTATGAAAGCAGCCGCCAAAGAGCACGATGTGGCATTTGTTGATCTGTTTTCATCAGATAGTAAGAAACTCAAAATAGACAGAACCTCCGATGGACATGCACTAACAGAAAAAGGTCACCGCGCCTTCGCCCGCGATGCCTACGTGCATTTGTTCCGTAAACAAGCACCCGCCATTAACGAAAACATCCGCCAACTCGTCATCGACAAAGCCACCCAGTTCGAGCGCCGCTACCGCCCGCTGAACACCTTCTACTACGTCGGAGGCCGTAACAAAACTTACGGCTACCTCGATTTCCTCCCTGCGATGCGCAACTTCGATATCATGTGCGCCAACCGGGACAAAGCCATCCACGCCACTGCCGCCAGCGGCAAACTCGTCAAGCCAGACGACTCAAACCTCCCCAAGCTCGACCCCGTGAAACACGCTCGCGGAGCCAACAAATTCCTCTCTCCCGCCGATGAGCGCAAGGCGTTCAAAGTCGACCCGCGTTTCGAGGTGAACTGCTTCGCCTCGGAAGAAGACTTCCCCGAGCTCGCCTGCCCGGTAGCCATGCGCTGGGATGGTCGTGGCCGACTCTGGGTATCCACCTCCGTCACCTACCCGCACATCTATCCCGGCCAAAAACCGATGGATAAAATTATCATCCTCGAGGACACAGACTGGGACGGCAAGGCGGACAAATGCACCACCTGGGCGGAAGGTTTGCACATCCCGCTCTCGTTTGTGTTAGATGGAAACGGAGGCGTTTATTGCTCCGAGCAACCTCACCTTACTCACCTCACAGACAGGGATGGCGATGGTAAAATGGACACACGCGAAATCATCTTCACCGGCTTCGGTTGCGAGGACTCCCACCACTCCATCCACGACTTTGCATGGACGCCGGGCGGCGATCTCGTTTTCCGCGAGTCCATCTTCCACCACAGCCAAGTCGAAACCGC